>NZ_CP051630.1:3023272-3333914 GCF_012848855.1 Pyruvatibacter mobilis | reverse complement strand
CCACCACCGCGTTGAACACGTCCTTGATTGTATGGCCTTCACCGGTGGACACGTTGAAAATCCCCGTCGCCGCCCCGGGCACAAGAGCCTTATCCATCAACGAAAAGAAGTCGTCCATATCGAGGAAATCGCGCACCGTTTCTGAGCAGAAACACGATTTGCCTGCCTTCAGGCGCTGGTAAAAGGTCGGGATCGGGCCGATTGCAAGCCGCGGGCCTGTCACATTGGCAAGACGCAGCGACACGACGGGCAGACCTGTCATCTGCAAGTATTGCTCTCCCGCTGTCTTGGAGATGCCGTAGCTGGGTGAACGGACGGGTCGGATGGTCCACGGGGATCGGAACCGTATCCGGGCGGCCATAGCAAAGCGCGGTCTGGAAATGGATGAGCGCGCCGCAACGTCAAGTCGCTGGGCAGCCTGACCCACATTGATCGTGCCGCGCACATTGGTTTCCGCATCACTGGCCCAGTCGACCGGATCTTTGTAAGCAGCCGCCGAATGGATCACGACGTCCGGCTGAAGTCATCGAAGGCCTTGTCCACCAACCTCTGATCGACGATTGATCCTTCAATGACCGTCAACCCCTCCACAGGCGGCAGATTGCCGGCCTTGCCCGTGGCGTAATTGTCGATCACCAAGATCTCATGCCCTTTGGGCAAATACCGGTCAATGAGGTTGGAGCCGAGGCAACCCGCCCCGCCAGTCATGAGGATACGCATGTGTCAGTCCCGCCTGGCCAGCCCGGCCTCTAGCTCTTGTTCTCTTCGATCTTGAGGTGCGTATAGCCACCCGCAGCGCCGAACTCATTGTAATAGTCGATGGCGGCCTTGACGGTTTCCTTCAGCGGTGTGAACTCGATGTCACCGAAGTCCTGGAAGGTCCGTGACGGATCCAGAAGGATTGAAGCCGCATCGTCTTCGCCGAGGTCACGGATGTCGGGTTCGGGATAGTCATTGAGCTGCATGGCTTCCACCACGGCGTCATAGAGCTCCTTGATCGCCACGTCGGTGCCGGACGAGAAGTGATAGGCACCATGGCCAGTCCCATCCATCGCCTTGAGGACGTTGCGAGCCAGGTCTTTCACGAACACGAAGTCGCGTCGCGCCTTGGTAACGAAGCACTTTTTGCCTTCCGACAGGCGCTGATAAAAGATCGGCAGCGGGCCGGACACATTTCGCGGGCCCACCACATTGGCAAGCCGGAAAATCACGTGGTCGAGGCCCGAAATCTCCAGATAGTCTTCCGCCGCCGTTTTAGAAATCGCGTATGAAGAATTGGCCGGGTTCTTCGGGTGGTTCAGCGTGACCGGATTCTCCGACGGCTTCACGCCATAGCAAAGCGCCGTCTGAAAATAGACAAATCGGCCGACATTGTTGTCGAGTGCCGCACGAATGAGGTTCGTACCGCCGACACAATTGGTGAGCGTGTCATTGTACCAATCATCCGGATCCTTGTAGGAGGCCGCCGTGTGAACCAGCGTATCGGGTTTGAAGTCGCCGATAAGCTGATTGACTAGCCCCTGGTCTGCGATTGATCCCTCCACGACGGTCAGGCGGTCCTGGCTCTCGGGCAAATGAATGCGGCGGCCGGTAGACAGATCATCGATCGCCACCACGTCGTCACCGCGCTCCAGCGCCATTTCCACCACATGCGACCCGACCTGGCCGCAGCCACCCGTCACGAAGACCTTCATGCGCCTACCTTCTCTGCTTCAATCGACGCCGGTTCGGTGCGCATGGCACGGAAATCGGCTGCCTTGTCATGGAATTCCTGGTGCCATAGTTCCAGTGACAACAGCCCCCAGGTCTTGCGCGAGAACCGCGCAGCCTTGTCGAAACTGTTGAGCACCGTATCCGCATTGATATACGGCCTGTGGCTGTCTTTGAGGTTGGTGAAGATATCCACCATCATGCCGTTGAGCTCGCCGGCAAACCATTCTTTCAGCGGAACCGGGAAGCCCATCTTGTCGCGTCGCGTCAGGACTTCCTGCGGGATCACATCCGCATAGGCAGTCTTCAGCATGTGCTTCATATGGCCGCCTTCAAACTTCACATCCGCGGGCACCGTGGCCGCAAATTCGACCAGGCCATGATCCAGGAGCGGCACCCGGCTTTCCAGCCCATGCGCCATGCTCATGCGGTCTTCCACGTGGAGCAAGGCAGGCAGCAGGCACTTGAAGTCGAAATGCGTCATGCTGTCGAAATAGGCTTCCTTGCCCACATTCCGCGCGCTGTTGAAGATGGATTGGAAGCTGGCGAACACCGCGTCCTGATCAAGTTCCGACCAGTCCACCTCGTCGGTCATGTCGGTCGAACGGTCAACAAGCCGGAAGTAGCGCTCGTCCAGCGGGCCGAACAAACCTTCCTTCCAGAACTGCTGCATCATTGGCTTGTATTCGCGCAGCAATCCAAGGTTGGGGACGATGGATTCGATCGTCACAACGTAATTACCGTTGCGATAGTTGCCGTCCATCGCCGCCTTGATACATTGCTCGAAGTAAGCGAGCAGGTAACGCGCATAGCCGCCGAAAATCTCGTCACCACCCTGGCCGCCCAGCACCACCTTCACATGCTCTGCCGCAAGCTTCGACACCATGTATTGCGGAAAGGACCCTGGACCCGCCACCGGGAAATCGAGGTGGTAGATGACGTTGCGGATGTTGTCGCGGAAGTCGGCGGCGGTGATATCTGCAATGTGCAGATCGCCATTCATCCGGTCAGCAACGATTTGGGCGTAATTGCTTTCGTCGTACCCGGGAAATTCGGTGAACCGCCCGTTGAACGAGAGCCGGTTCACTTCGTCATGGCGCGCGGCCAGAAGCCCCATCAGGCTCGAGTCGATACCGCCCGACACATAGGCGCCCACCGGCACGTCACTGCGCAGATGCACGCGCACTGAATCGTCCAGCAGCTCCGTCAACCGACTTTCGAAATAGGCCGGGCTATGGTCGAAATCGATGTCGTAGTGCACATCCCAATAACGCCAGACCTTGACCTCGCCATTCTGCACGGACAGCGCATGGCCCGGCATCAACTGCTTGATGCCTTTGAACAGGGTCTGCTCGCCAATGGTGTACTGAAAGGTCAGATACTCGGCGAAAGCCGCCTTGTCTGTCTCGATATCCGGCAGGAAGGGCAGCAGCGCCTTGGCTTCGGACGCGCAGTAAAAAACCCCGTCCACCACCGTGTAATAGAACGGCTTGATTCCGAACCGGTCGCGCGCACAGAACAGCTTCTGTGCCTTCTCGTCCCAGATCGCGAACGCGAACATGCCCCGCATGTGGCTTACGCAATCGGTCCCAAACATTTCGTATGACGCCAGAACCGCTTCGGTATCGGAGTTGCTGGTGAACTCCCAATTCCCGCCGATCGCTTCACGCAGTTCCAGGTAATTATAGGTCTCGCCGTTGTAGGCAATGGACACCCCGTTGCCGCTGTGCATCGGCTGGGCAGCGTGATCCGTCAGGTCGATGATCGACAGCCGTCGGTGCACCAGGCCCGCGCGCCGGTGCGACGCGACCCACAGGCCCTCGCCATCGGGCCCGCGATGGGCAATCAGCCGACCTAGTATGACCAAATCAGCCGCCGAGACGTGACTGCGGTCGCGCTCTAAGTCCACAATGGCTCCAAAGCCGCACATACTTCCACTTCCAGATGACCGCAATCGGCAGATCTTCCTAAAGCATTCATGCGAACAGGTCCAACGATGAAGGATCGACGATTCCGAGCTCATTCTGCCTCGGCTGAATTTCACACCTTTTGGCTATTTGCACGCCGCGCGGCAAACCAAATCAATTTAGCTGTGAAAGCCTTCACGGACCGCCCATCCCGCTCGATTTGACGCGCGAATGGAAGAGTAGATTCAGCACCAATGCCAAATCTGGTCACTGCTTGACTCCCCTAGCCTATATCGGCATACCAGATCAGAGTTTTTTGGATGGCAAGAATGCAAACAAACTAATAGTTTACGTTCCGAAACATGCACCTCCACGGCAATGCAACTTTACCTCTGGTATCAACAAACTTCAGCCTCTGAAATCAAGGGCATGAAACCAGTAAGCGCTGAATCGAAACCTGATTAAAAAAAGTGACGCGGGCTTAAAATGAGCCCCCGTCTCTCCGCCAAAAAGCAAGATTTTTATTCAGCCTCCTCAGACCACATGCCACTCGGACACCAAGGGGTCGCATATAACCATTATGAACACCGTCCAAACGAGACCTAGATAGTTCATGCTGCGCACCTTCGATAGAATTCTAGCCGCGCGAAACGGAAAATAAATTCATGCCACAGAAACGCCAGAGAAAAAACCTCATCAGCTGGGCTTGCACCCCGTTCTCAGAAGTATTGAAGCACAGGAAAATCTTACTGCGGACCACATTAAATGATATAAAAGGTATATATGCAGGTTCTATACTTGGTATATTATGGGCTATTCTCGGACCTATAGTAATGCTATTCGTCTACTCTTTCACATATGCAGTTATCTTCCGAATCCGCCCGCCCGATATGGGCGTAACAGAATACATTCTTTATGTATTCTGCGGTCTAGCCTCATTCATATCCTTCTCAGGTGCAGTTACCGCAGGAACACTTTCTCTTGTTTCAAATAGGTCTGTACTGTTGAATACCGTATTTCCGGCAGAACTAATCCCACTCAGAAGCGTGCTGAGCGCTAGCATATTTATGCCCGTCGGGATAACCATTGTTTTGGCGGGAGACTTTTTTCTTAGCAAGACGACGGCCACCATAGCATTAGTTCCCATCGTAATGTTGCTACAACTAATGTTTGTAACAGGGCTATGCTGGATACTTTCTCTTGTTGCACTTCTAATGCGAGATATACAACAAATCATATATTACTCAATAATGATGCTGATGGTCATCACACCAATAGCATACACACCAAGCATGATGCCACGTCAAGTCGCAGCTCTTATTTATGTTAACCCTCTGTCCTACTTTGTAATATCATTTCAAAACCTTATAATGCTGAATAAGATACCTCCTATATCGATTACAATTCCCATGGTGGCAATTAGCTTCGCCACTTTTATTTTTGGGTACAGAATTTGTATTTCGTCAAAGAGCGCGTTCTACGACTATGCCTAAGATAAAAGCTTCAGACCCTCCGTATTCCACTGAACGCAAGACAGATTTAGCTGTGGAGCTGTCAAATGTGTCCAAAGTTTACAACCTTTATGACAGCCAGGGAGAACAACTCTTGCACCAAAGCGGAGTCTCCAAGTTTATGTTCTGGCGGTCACCACCGAATTTCCGAGAATTCAGGGCACTGAACAATGTCAGCATCCGCATTCCTGCCGGTGATCGCCTTGGCATTGTTGGAAGGAACGGAGCTGGCAAGACTACACTGCTGAAACTCATTACCCGGAACTTCGCGCCAACCACAGGTAATGTGCAAGTCAATGGTTCCGTGCAGGCACTTATGCAGCTTGGAATAGGCTTCCACCCGGAATTCACCGGATATGACAATATCCGTGCTGCTCTTGCTTACAATGGTCTGGACCCAAAGGCGCTGACGGAAGCGATGGAAGACATCATCGATTTCGTGGAACTCGGTGACTTTCTGCACCAGCCGATGAAGACATACTCATTGGGCATGAATGCACGCCTGCAGTTCGCGACAGCAACGGCAATTAGGCCTGATATCCTGATAATTGATGAGATCATGGGCGCCGGAGACAGTTACTTCGCTGCGAAATCGGCCCATCGGATGGAGCGCTTAACGAAGTCCGGCTGCACTCTGCTGCTCGTTTCACATTCATCCGCCCAGGTCCTCCAGTTTTGCGAGGATGCCCTCTGGCTCGACGGCGGTAGTGTGAGAATGGAGGGCAAGGCGCTGGAAGTTGTCAAGGCGTATGAGGAATACGTTCAGGAACTCTCCTTCCAGCAACAGCGACAAGCGAAGCTGGCTTTAGCTGCTCCTGACAACGTGGAAAAAGCCTCTAGCGAAGAACAGCGTGACTACGACACACCTGACTGGCAGAAGGACCAGTTGATGAAATTAGTCACAAATGCTGACAGCACGACAGACACAGTTTCACGCTGGCCAGGCGAGCACGGCATGAAGATTTCCCGAGTTGAGGTTCGTGATCAAAAAGGCCTTGTCAACGGCATGATAGACAGCGGCCAACCAATGACAATTGAAGTAGATGTGTCTGCTGAACACGATGGTCACTTTTTTTTCAAGTTGTCCATTCTCGTTATGTCACTTGAAGGAGTAGGACTGTCCGTCACCTGAGCCCAGAATTCGAAAGGAATATGAAGGAGGGCGAGAATACCACCGTTAAGCTTGTTTATCCTGAAACTATGCTGGCTAAGGGAGAGTTTGTTTTCTCGGTTGGTCTGTTCAAAGAGTTTGATCCGGACGACACCAACAACGTGGTACGTTACGACCTGCTGTCTCGCAGCTTCAAGATCAAGGTTCATCCAAAGACGAATTCCGAACCGGCCCTGTTTCACCACCGGCACATTGGGAAACCGAACCGGAATGAGCAAGGGTAGTACGGGCTCCATCACTTCGCTGGATGCCATGGAGCAAATTCTTTTGGAGAAAGGAAGCTCGCAAGACACAAGCCCAGCTCCGGTCTTTCTGATTGCTTCTCCCCGCACTGGCAGCACCTATGCTTACCAACTGCTAGTCGGAACATTTGGCCTACCGTTCATTTCAAATTTCACGAATGAACACTTCCCCCATCACCCAATTCTGGGACTATCCATCCAGAGGTCGTGGTGTCAGAACCAATTGATAGACACCTCCAGTGCATTCGGAAAAACAGTCGGCCTCTTTCAGCCATCAGAAGCTTCCGCCGTCATGACCAATTGGTTCGGCGGAGGACATCCATCGGAAATCACCAGTCGTCATGTAATACATGGCAAAGAAGAACACATGATCCAAACCTTGGCAGCAGCCGAAGTTCTGTTTTCCAGACCGCTTCTCATCAAGAATGCGTGGAATTGCTTTCGTCTTGACTACCTTCACCAGACGTTCCCGAACTCAAAATTCATCTGGCTTAGAAGGGACATAGCTGCGGCTGCCAAATCAGACCTCCAAGCCCGCTATATAACCAAAAAGCTTCCTACGGCTTGGAATTCAGCGACACCAAGGAACTACCCGCATCTTAAAACCCGCCCGTATTGGGAGCAGGTTGTTGAAAACCAGTATGAGTTTGCCCGCGCGATCCAGGACCATATAAGTATGGCCGGCAAGCAGCATATCACTGAAGTCTGGTATGAGGATTTACTTGAGGATGAGGAACAGACCCTGAGTCAATTGGCCTCGGCCGCCCCAGAACTTGGAGCATGCCTCACTGAATCTCAGCTACGGCGACACGAACCAACAAAATCAATCTCAACGTCGCTTTCTCCGGAAGACGATAAGGCAATTGAACAGTACATTGCGGCAACAAGCACGCGCCTGACAAACTGCCGCTATCCGACCAAATAGCCATGCACAGCAACAGGATAAACATCTGCATGTCGCCTTCCACAATCACCCACTTGGATCAGCATATGCTTGATGCCTATATGGACGAGGACAGCATTGCGGAATTGATCAAACAGATATCCAAACCTCGAGACCATGAACTGACCTGTCAGCGTTGGCTGATGAATTCATCGGCAAAGCGCCTTGGGTTTTCTATGCTTTATGGTGACCTGTTGAGTACGTCGGGTAAACGAATTCTTGACATCGGAGGTGGTCTCACTTGCCTCACAAACAAACTGGCTTCGCAGCATGATTACCATCTGGTGGATCTGATGGCTCATGATAGCCCCGAACATGTCGAGGAGCTTAGAGGCTCGCCTCCCTCTTTTAGGGTAGACCAACAGGATTGGTATGAAGTGCCTCTCGACCAGGAATATGATGTCATCGTTGCCAATGACATTTTCCCGAATGTGGATCAGCGGCTTGCCCTTTTTTTAAACAAAGCAATCCCCGCCTGCAGCCAGCTTCGCGTGTCGCTTACTTACCACAACGCTCCTCGATTTCACTTCGCTAAGCGGCTTGATGCTGACGAAGTCTTTTGCATGCTGGCGTGGAATGGTCCGCAGGTAGCAGCAGTGCTTTCTGAGTACCAGACCCGTTTTGCAAATTGGCAGCCCAACGGTTTTGAACAGGATCGCGAATCTCTTTACCCAAATGGGCGCCAAGTATGCATAGCTACCCTCAATGGTGACATCTAGACGAAAGCCGTTGATGACTATTTCCAAACACCGAATCGTCTTCTTTGGAGACTCAATCTGCGTTGGGCAAGGTGTCTCCCTGCACCGCAGTTGGGTGTCGAGACTCGCCGCAGCAATGGATCCACATGGTGACCGCGCTGTTATCGTCAACGCTTCGATCAATGGCAATACCACACGACAAGCCCTCGAACGCATGCCCTATGATGTTCAGTCGAACGGCGTCGACCTATTACTGGCACAATTTGGCCTGAATGACTGCAATCAATGGGAGTCGGACCGCGGGCACCCAAGAGTCAGCCCAGCAGCTTTTGCAGCAAACCTTGAAGAGATCTGTACAAGAGCATTGTCATTCGGAGCCAAAGGCATAGTACTGAACACAAATCACCCAACTTTGAGAGATCGGGACACAATGCCCTTTTCTCAAAACACCTACGAAGACAAGAACAGGGAATACAACAATATCGTCCGTGATCTGGCCGCTCGCTCTTCCTTGCGCGAAAAGATCACCCTTATTGACATTGAAACTTCTTTCCTTAACGCTACAAAAAATGATCGTGACAAACTTGGCCAACTTCTCCTTGAGGACAATCTGCACTTAAGCCTCGAAGGCCACAATCTTTACCACGCAACTGTAAAACCAGTTTTCTCAAAGGTATTGAAGAACGAATTTGGAATAAAAGTTAAGTAAAATGAATATTCTTGTGATTCACAATGTAGAAAATATGTTCGAAACGCGAAAGACAATCACAGATTTCATATACAGTTTTCAGCGACAGAATCCTGATGACTTTTATATATATCATCGCATTATGCTTCCACCAACAGATGCCATGCGATCAGTTGATTGGGACTTGGTGATTTTCGACAGTACGTCCTTAGGAATTGTTACGCTACGGCCACGTAGTCGTACTGCCCAGATACGAGACCGTTACACTTTTCTGCGGAATACAAGGGCAATCAAAATTGCGTTTCCACAAGATGACGCCTCTTGCGGCGGAGTGCTCGATTTGCTTCTCAACTGGTTACAGGTGGATTGTGTTTTCTCGGTTCGGCCAGAAAAGAAAGACCTGATCTACCCCATTACCTCGAAAAGCGCCGATTTTATTTCTACATACTCAGGTTTCATAGATGATGACGATGTCGAACGGCTGAAGAAACACCGCCGCCCATACGAAGCCCGCGATTATGTCATAGGGCAAAGGGTGACGATGTACCCCGCCTGGGGCGGTCGGCTTAGCCGACTCAAAGGCCTGATGGCACAGAAGTTCAAGCAAGAGTGCATTGAGCGCGAATTGCCCGCGAGTATTTCGGTCGACCCTTCGGACACACTGAACGGAAATGACTGGTGCACCTTTCTTGGAAACTGCAAGTTCATAATCGGTGCACCAGGCGGGCACAGCGTCTGGGACCCTTATGGCGTCATTCAGGACTCCGTAAACGACTATGTTGCAGAGAACCCGGAAGCGAGTTTCGAGGAAATTGAACAGGCATGCTTTCTGGGCCTGGACGGTCTGCACGAATTTCCTGGATTTGGCCCACGGATCTTTGAAGCAGCAATCATGGGATGCGGCCAGGTTCTCATAGAGAATCCTTACAGGGGCGTTATACGCCCTCATGAACATTACATACCCGTCGCAGCTGATATGTCGAATTTGGACGAGGCCTTCACCAGGATGTCAGATACCGGTGAAGTTAGAGCCATGATCGATCGCGCTTACACTCACCTTGTTGAATCACAGGACTTTCGCATAAGCACGATGGTCAAGACAGTTCTCGACTTTTTCCAAAGCAAGGCAAAGTTGCATAAGAGCCCTCCGCTAACACGTGAACAGCAGAAAGCAACGGAAGCAGCCCACAAACAAAGCCTCGCTCGCGAGACTCTTCGACTAGGTCGGTCAGAAGAAAGGCTCGAAGGAGAACCGCTAACAAACTGGGCTAACCGTGTGCTTTCAGGCCAAATATCCGATCCCGAAGAAGTAAATATGCTAGTTAGACAAAACAAAGAACTCTAGCCATGCAAAATCTCAAAGAAAAAATGGACATGAGAAAAATTAGCAGCTTGCGCGTGATATCTTGGCATCTATTTGCATCTGTATCAATATACCCTACATGTTTTATTATAGGGCAGATAATAAAAAAAGAAATAACATTTGAAAATATACATATATCGGAATGGGCAACATCATTTATCGCCTACCTGTCAATTTTCATAACTTTTAAGTCCCATAATATAAATGAAAAAGGATTAATAATACCGGCGATAAAAATATCACCAGCGTCTACATTTATATTTTTACTTATAAATGAAATTATCCCGATTATCATAGAGAAAAAAAGGTATATATATTATTTTTCCCTACAGTGATCATTGTAACAACGCTATATTCGATACAGAAAGCGAGAGAAAATCTAAGACTAAAATTGGAATCATTTATAATTTCGATGTATATAGCCTTCTCCTCTATTGCCTTCTTTATAAGTTCGATTTTAGTTTTCCCGATAGGAGAATTACAGAGCAACATGGTTGGAGCAGTAATATCTACATTCATATCAACACTCACACTAATCGCGCTTAACATATTTGAGCAAAATAATATCAGATCAAGGTCTGCCCCCCCCCTAATAATACCATTTGCCTTGATATCATCTTCTCTGTGGATCATACACCTTATCTTGTTCGCCGGCGCGAGCACGGCTACTCTAAATCAAAAATTATTGGCTATAGGCCTATATTTCGCAATTTTCATTTCTACTATAAAAATATCATTCCCGTTCAATGCGAGAGAATTAATATTTGACCCAAATACAAAATCAATAAGATATTTCACCCGAGCTTATTGGCGACATAGAATTATGTCACTGGTTTTTAAAACTATAGCACAGAATGAACACACTGTTGCGAATCTGCATCTAAACCCAGACCACCTAAGCCCCAATTCTGGAAAGAGAACAGCCTGGATTGTCTCCTATACAGGCGTGTCTAATGAACCGCGTGTTCTGCGCCAAGCCAAGGCTCTTATGGATGATGGCTGGCGGGTCGTTGTTTGCGGCTTTGACGGACATTCCCCAGACCGGTCGAGTGGACATACGTTCGCCTGCCATCCTCATATGCTTTCACGCCAGTTTTCAACGGCCTGCTGGCGCTCACTCGCAAGGTATCCAGAGTTCTGATGGTTTTTGGCCGCCCAGGTTCCTGTTCAGGTGGGCCCACATACTTACCAGCTGGGACACCCACTCTACCTCAACATCAGATTACATCTCTGGAATTTGGTAAGGCAGAACCCGAAACTAAAAGCAGACCTTGTAATTGCCCACGATTACTATACCTGTGACGCCTGCTATCAGGTGGCCAGTCACTATAACGCCAAGTTCTCTGTTGATTGTCACGAATATGCTCGTGAACAATATAGCTTCGATACAGAGTGGCTGCGTTGGGAAAAACCCTATATTGACGTCTTTGAAGACTATTACCTGCGCAAGGCTGACGTTGTGACAGTCGTATGCGAGGGCATCGGAAACCTCTTGAATGAGGATCATGAACTCAAACAACCCAGTGTGGTTATCCGCAACGTGCCATTCGCGGCCCCGCAGCCCTTTCGCCCGGTCGGTGACAGGATTCGTGTTGTTTATCATGGAGACCTGTCCAAAACCCGCCAGATACACGTTGCCATTCAATCCGTCCCCCTTTGGCGCGAAGACATTGATCTGGTTCTGAGGGGCAGCGGTCCATCGGACTACATTGACGATCTGAAGGAACAGGTCAACAAACTTAACATAAGAAGTAGGGTTTTCTTCGAAGAACCAGTCCCCTTCGATCAGATCGTACCCAAGGCAAACGAAGCTGATATCGGATTTTACAGCTACGAAGCGTATTCCCCACAAATACGCTTTTCATTACCTAACAAGTTCTTCGAGTACATCATGGCCGGTCTTGCGATCTGCGTTAGCGACTTACCTGAAGTTGCGCGCTTGGCGCACTACTATGGTCTAGGCAAGCTCATCCCGGACCACTCCCCTGAAGCGATTGCAAAGGCGATCAATAGCTTTTCGAAAGATGACATCGAAAGACACAAAAAGGCGGCAGTTGCCGCAGCGCTGGAACTAAACTGGCAAATTGAAAGCAAGCGCCTTATGGCTGCCTACAACGGGCTTTATCAGAACGATTAAAACGGCTAAGACCCATCCAGTTTACACGAGTGTTTCAGGGTTAGGTGTATGATCGTAATCGTGAACTACGGCGCAGGCAATCTAAAGTCTGTGCAAGCAATGCTTGGTAAGGCAGGAGCGCAGAGCCAGATTTCCAGCGAACCGGAGGCCATTTACAACGCTAGCAAGATTGTGCTGCCTGGAGTAGGCAATTTCGGTTACGGGATGCGCAAACTTCGCGAAACGGGCCTGATCGATGTCCTCAATTGGGTTGCGCTTGAGGCCAAGCACCCCGTTCTCGGCATTTGCTTGGGCTCACAGATTCTCGGCAATGGAAGTGAAGAGGCCCCCGAAGAACCCGGACTTGGCTGGATCGATATGACTTGTCACCGCTTCCCATCAAACGAAGCCATGCGTGTTCCACGGATGGGTTGGGGTACCCTTGATACTGTCCGTTCTACTCCATTGTTTGATAGCCTGTCCGAAGATGCGCGGTTCTACTTTGTCCACTCCTTTCATATGGACTGCGTAAATCCAGACGATGTCGTGGCAACGTCCACATACGGCTTCCCCTACACTTGTGTGGTACAACGCGGAAACATTATCGGAACTCAGTTCCATCCTGAGAAATCACACCGCTTTGGCCTGGCCCTAATGAGCGCTTTTGCCCGCTTGTGACATTGGACTCAGCAACTTCATTGGGGGCAGTATGAAAACGCGGGTGATACCTGTCCTGCTTCTGCAGGACGACGGTCTAGTTAAGACGACGAAGTTCAAGAATCCTAGGTATGTTGGAGATCCGATAAATTCGGTCCGTATCTTCAACGAAAAGGAAGTTGATGAACTTATCTTTCTTGACATTGGCGCATCACTTTCAGGTCGCGGACCGACATTCGAATTACTTGAAAGAATCGCCGGTGAAGCATTCATGCCGATGGCTTATGGTGGAGGCCTGACTAACCTTAAACAAGTTAAGACCATTTTTTCTCTGGGCTTTGAGAAGGTAGTGCTTAATTCAACCATCTTCTCCAATCCAAAACTCATCGAGGAAATCGTGAAGATATTCGGGGCACAAGCTGTTGTTGCCTGTGTTGACGTAAGAAGAAGCCTCTTCGGAAGACACACAGTGTATTCCCATGGCGGGCGCACAAAACAACAAGTTAAACTTGTTCCATACCTCAAAGCACTAGAAGAAATGGGGGTAGGCGAAGTAATGATCCAGTCAGTCGACCGTGATGGAACGATGGCGGGATATGACATTGAAATAACCCAGATCGCTTCGCAGAATGTATCGATGCCAGTAATCGCATGTGGTGGAGCAGGCTCGCTTGAGCATTTTGTCGATGCCGTCACCGATGGTTCCGCTACAGCAGTGGCAGCAGGCAGCATGTTTGTCTACAAGGGTGTACATAGAGCTGTGCTCATCAATTATCCACCACGCCAAAGCCTAAAATCCATCCTTCCCTAGGCAACATAACGCCTCCGCTCGCATAAAATCCCACGAGGAAAGAATGTCCGATCGCCCCTATCAAGTGTGCACTCGTTGCATCATGGACACGACAGACGCAGAAATCACCTTTGACGAGCATGGAGTATGCAATCACTGTCAGTACTTCGAAACTGGCTTGAAACCTAACTGGTTTCCGAATGACCAGGGCAAAAAAATGCTCCGTGAGATGATTGATCAAGTCAGGAGAGAGGGCAAAGGCAAGAAATATGATTGCATCATCGGGTTGAGCGGTGGTGTAGACAGCTCATATCTGGCGGCGAAAGTTGCGGAGTGGGGGTTACGCCCATTAGCAGTCCATGTCGATGGTGGTTGGAACTCGGAACTGGCTGTCAAGAACATTGAAATGATGACGGAGAAGTTGGGGCTCGATCTCGCGACGTACGTTGTCGACTGGGAGGAAATGCGAGACCTTCAGCTGGCATTCCTCCGCTCAAACGTAGCAAATCAGGACGTTCCGCAAGACCACGCTTTCTTTGCAGCGCTCTACAACTTTGCCGCCAAGGAAGGCATTAAATATGTGATTAGTGGCTCCAACTATGCCACAGAGAGCATCTTGCCGGTTTCATGGGGGTATGATCCCATGGATATCAAACATGTGACCTCAATTCACAAGATTTACGGGACACGCAAGCTAAGGAAGTTTCCGACCGTGAACTTCTTCAAGTTCCATATTTACTATCCGAGAATTCTTGGGATGACAGTTCTTCGGCCTCTTAATCTTATGCACTATAATAAAGATGAGGCCATTGAGTATCTAGAGAAAAACTATGGATGGCGCTACTATGGCGGTAAGCATTATGAATCTCGATGGACACGGTTCTTCCAAGCGCACTACCTCCCCACCAAATTTGGATATGACAAGCGCCGGGCTCATTTATCAAGCCTTGTGGTTGCTGATGCGATGTCGCGTGAGCAAGCGCTCCAAGAAATGAAGAAACAACTTTATACTGATAACGAGTTGGCAGAAGACAAGGCGTTTGTAGCAAAAAAACTTGGCATTACTGTGGGGGAGTTGGAGGAATTTATCGCGCAGCCGATCAAGCACTACACTGACTACCCCCATAATCAGGACAAGGTGCGGCAGATGGAGAAGGTCTTCGCTTTCTATCGTCATACCGCATATCAGTTAAAAAATCGGTTTCATCAGGTTGCGACACGACTAAAGTTGGCCAACTAAAGACAATGGCCGGGCTCTCCTCACAATACCGGATCTGCTCACGCTGCGTAATGGATAGCAGCGATCCTAACATCAGCTTTGATGAGCGAGGGGTTTGTAATCACTGCCAAAAATACGATGAGATCTTAGCTACCCTTGTTTATCGAGGGGCTGAGGCAGAAGCGCGACTCGACGTCATTCTGGATGAAATCAAGAAGAACGGGAGTAGCAGCAGGTACGACTGCATAATCGGACTAAGTGGCGGGGTCGACAGCACCTATGTTGCCTACAAGGTAAAACAACTAGGCCTTAGACCACTGGCCGTGCATCTGGACAACGGGTGGAACTCGGAAGCGGCAGTCCACAACATTGAGAGCGTCATACGCACCCTTGACATTGATCTTCATACAGAAGTTCTGGATTGGGAAGAATTCCGCCACCTACAGATTGCGTTTCTAAGAGCCTCAACGCCAGATTCAGAAATCCCCACAGATCACGCAATCATGGCAACGCTGTACCAAGATAGCGATCAAGCACCGGGTTAACTACATCATCAGCGGATCAAACTATGTGACAGAACTCATGGTACCATCCGCTTGGTCGAACGGGCACTCAGACTGGAAGTATATCTGGTCGATAAATAGAGAGTTTGGAACACGGAGACTAAAAACCTATCCGCACTACACATACTGGAAATTGAAAATTGAGTATGCGTATCTCAGAGGTATTCGGGATATCCAGATACTCAATTACATTGACTACGACAAACATTTAGCCATCGAAGAAATGGAAAAGCGGATTGGCTGGAGAAATTACGGCGGCAAGCATTACGAGTCGATTTACACGAGATTTTATCAAGGCTACCTTCTCCCAATCAAGTTTGGCTATGACAAACGCCGCTCCCACCTCTCTTGCCTGATCAATTCTGGCCACTTGACCAGAGACCAAGCCCTAGCAGAATTACAACGTCCACCGCTGGACGAGGAGCAAGCCAAGGAAGATTGCGCATTTGTCCAAAAGAAGCTGGGGCTGTCAGAAGAAGAATTCCAGACAATTCTGCATACGCCTCCCCGGAGGTTCCAAGACTACCCCTCTTACGATAAGTCTCAACGCGAGGACTTGCTGTGGCGTCTGGCACTCAAAGCAATGATGACAGCCAGGTCCATTGGGCGAGCAACCGGGCTGCTCGCGACATAGTCGCCAGACACTCACATCACCAATGTCTTAGGCACCAGAACCCACGCGAACGCGTTCAGGTGCCTGAGAAACATTACAGATGACTGATTGGAACCGACCACATTTGCGCGGTGAGCAGAATGCATGAGAGATACAGAGCTACAAGGTGTTCAGTCTCGCCAGCCCACTTACGAGATGATGGTTGTTCCGGGTACTGAGACTCAGTCTTGGAGCAGTGTCACCCAGGCAGTCCAAGTCCAATTGGGATACACAGATACTGCTGATTTCATTGAGGGGTGCATCAGCTTTTAGCAGGCTAGCGGAGTTCCTCAACTGAAACAGCCAACTGCATTTGCCGGAACAAAAGCGATAGGAGGATGACGCCATTGAGAGGCATTGCCAGTCCACCATCATACGCACCGTTTTTCTGACATGAAGGATCGTGCGAGGCGCTTCCGGACTACAGAAAATACTCACGCTTGAGAACTGGGCATACAACACCCCAAAACAAAATATGAGATCTGCCCACCGCGCCTCGGTTTAATACATGGAAGTTGACGAAAAAAGACCTTGGTATCGCAGGCTTTGGTCGCGCGTCAGCAGTAGACTCGGAGCTCTACTCAACAGCTTGGTCTTTCTAGGATTACGACACCCAAATGCCCAAAAGTGCAAAAACGGTTTTGTCAATTACATCCGCCGCGCTCGAAGCCGACGGCCGAACGTTACGCTCTGCCCACACTATTAGGCGAATGGGTCATCATTCAATTGTTGTTGAGGGAGCCCCAAGCAGGAAACCGGAAGAATTTAACCTCAGTCTGATTTCTCTCGATACACGCGCGCAGGCTAGCAAACAGGAAAATCAGGATACGGATGATAGGAGCCAGACCCTTCGAGCTATGACTGCTGCCTTACGTTTCCACCTGCGAAACGGGACAAACAATCATCTGATCAACACTGCTTTGTTCCAAGTGTATCGGGCTGGATTCCTTTGGAAGTACGGCATCAACCCGCTCTTCAGACTGCCTAAGGCTGACTTGATATGCTTGCACGGATTTTTGTTTTCTCCAGTTGTGCAGTTGATGAGCCACCTTTATCAGACACCGTTTTTGTACGATGCGCATGACTTTTATCAGGATATTCGTTCAACAGCAGAATTGCCCGAGTTTGATCAATCACACATACAACCATATCTCCAGAAGGTTGAAGCGGAGTGCATTCGCAATGCCCGGGAAATCCTAACCGTATCGAACACCGTCGCCGATCTTATTGAAACCAGATACGGACGCCGCCCGCTCGTCCTACGAAACCTTCAAGACGAGTGCCTTTATAACAGCCTTGCGATCGGTTCCCATGAACCTGACCTTCGTACCCAACTCAAGCTCTCCGATTCTGATTTCCTCGTTGTTGTTGTTGGAAACTGCAAGCCGGGCCAGGCCATACAAGAATTCACAACCGGACTCTCCATGGCTGACAAGCACATTCATGTAGCTCTTGTTGGGTCTGGATATGAACAACACCACAGCACACTGGCCGAAGCTGGCATAGCAGATCGAGTCCACACACCCGGCCCTGTTCAACCGCAGCACATTCTCTCCCACATCAGGCGTGCTGATGCTGCTGCGATTATCTATTTGCCAATGTCCTCAAACTACAAGGCAGCCTTGCCAAATGGCTTCTTTCAGGCGGTTAGTGCCCATCTACCGGTATTGGTGGGAGATGAACTCCCAGAAGTTGTCGAAATTGTAAACAAGTACCGAATGGGATCACCTATAGACCTAGGTGATCCGGCTTCCATCGCGCACACTTTAAATATGTTTGCAAGATCGCCGGATCTGCGCTCGCGATACAAAGCAGGCGCATCACAAGCCTCTGTTGACCTCAACTGGCGCAATGAGGAGGCCCTACTCGTTGAGAGAATAACAAAAGCACTGGAGGCTGGTTAGGTGGGTCGCAAACGCCAGCTTCTGCTCCTCTGCGATTATCCCATCGAAGGAGCGGCGACAGTCCGAGAGCATATTGATGGGCTGATTGAGAATAGCCGCCATCACATAAGGCGTCTTTCAATCAGAGGGCGGATACCTCAACAGGTCGATCTGGCGCGATTTGACGGGGTTATTGTCCATTACTCCTTAATGGCGGATATGGATAGTCTGTTGACGCCATCGATAATTAGCAGACTGTCAGGCTACAACGGCGTCAAAGCAGTATTCGTTCAGGATGAGCACAGAAATGTTTGCCAGCGTATTACTGCCCTTCAGGGCATGGCCTCTAACCTACTCTTTACATGCGTTCCGGCGGAAGAAATTGAAAAGGTTTACCCGGATGAGGCTCTGCCCGGCATCAGAAAAGTTAATGTGCTGACCGGGTACACATCCATTCAGCTTGCCAGACGTCAGACCCCAGACTTTGACGCTCGTCCGATCGACATCGGATACAGAGCGCGAAAGCTGCCATTCTGGCTTGGCCGCCTCGGACAGGAAAAGGCCATGATCGGCGATTTTATCGCTTCACAGGAGGATGCATACGATCTGCAATGCGACATCTCAATGGCCGAGCACGATCGAATTTATGGCAGTAAATGGGTCGACTTTCTATCGAGCTGTAAAGCGACCCTTGGGGCAGAAAGCGGCGCCAGCGTATTCGACTGGGACGGCTCCATTGAACGAAGCGTAAAATCCCACCTCCTGAAAGCCCCTTACACCACCTTTGATGACATCGAAAAACTGTACCTTAAAGGTGAAGACGGAAAAGTCGGCAACGGACAGATTTCTCCGCGGGTCTTTGAAGCAGCAGCCTTGAGGACGCTGATGATACTCTACCCGGGAGAATACTCTGGCATTCTCGTACCGTGGCACCACTATGTGCCTCTTGAAAAGGATCACAGCAATATTGATGAAGTCATGGCAGTGCTGCGGAATAAAGCACAAGCTCAGCAGATAATTGAAGCGGCCTGGCATGATATCGCCTGTAATCCCGCATACACAATGAAGGCGTTTGTTGAAGAGTTCGACACATTGATTGATAACTCTGCTGGGGAACACGCGCCGATGAAAGTAGGTTATCAAGACAGCGAATGGACGGGACTGGTACGCGTAGAGCCAAACGTCGTCCTCAGCCGATTTTCCCAAGCAATCTGGGTAAGAGTACATCGCACCGTGTTTCGCACGCTTGACCGACTCTTAGGCCCTGCGACAGTCACCAAATTCAAACATCGATTGCGACAACTGAAAACCGCCTGTGAGAAGACTATTGATTCGCATTAGGGCATTAGGCCCGTCGCCAGAAGCCACACCCCTTCACACCCACCAAATCACCGCCACCAGTATCAGCGCAATCAGCACATACTTCTGGGCATAATAAAGCTTCCGGTTATACGCCTTCAGGCGCTTGCCCAGCAGGCGTACCTGATAGACATAGGCGAACGCCTTGTTCAGCACACCGATCTTCTCGCCTTCCTCGTTCGAGGTTTTGGCAGCGCTGACAAGGTACTTGCGGAAGAACCGGTTCACCGCGCGGGCGAAGCGGTTGTTCATCGGGCGTTCGACGTCGGCAAAGAAGATGATCCGGTCCTGGTCGCTCTCATTGGTCGCCCAGTGGATATAGGTCTCGTCGAAGACCACGTCCTCGCCATCGCGCCAGCTGTAGGGCTGGTCATCCACATAGATGCGGCATTCGTCGCTGTTGGGTGTCACAAGCCCGAGGTGATAGCGCAGCGAGCCGGCATAAGGATCACGATGCGCCACCAGCCGGCCACCAGGTGGCAGCATAGTGAACATGGCAGCGTGGATCGTCGGCAGCTGCTTCAGCAGCTCCACCGTCTTCGGGCATTTCTCCTTGGCGGATGGATGGAAATCATCCGAGTACCACCGCAAATAGAACCGTTTCCAGCCGCGCCGGTAGAAGGAATTGAACCCCAGATCATTGTAGCCCTCAGCGGCCTTGATGGAGCCGCCGCTATCAAGCGCCAGGGCTTCGTCGCGGATGGTTTCCCAATTGTCGCGGATGACCTTGAGCTCGGGAAAATGCTTGGTGTCGAGATAGGGTTCGTTGGGCACCGAGGAAAACGCGTACATGAACACGTTGATCGGCGCCATCAGCGTTGAATGATCGGTCAGCTGGCGGGTGAATTTGTGCCGCACCTTGCCACGGAAATGCACAAAGGCCGCAGATGCCAGAAAGGCATAAAGAGCCAGAAATTTGGGCGCCAGCACTTCCGCAATCATCTGCGAGACCACTCACCATCATCAGGGTTAACCGCTTGCCGGGCCACACTCTTTCGCGTCCCGCCACGCCCCATTAGCAAATTGCGGCATCCCCGTCACGGCACGTTTGCGAGGGGCGGCCGCCCCGCCGCCTTTTTCTCCCACCCCGTTTTGCGGTAGAGAATGCCCAAGATGCCCGTCGGGGATCACCAGACGCCAATCCGTGCGCCAGCCAAAGGCCTGACAACAATGAAGTTCTTCGTAGATACCGCCGACATCGACATGATCCGCGACCTTGATGCCAAGGGCATGGTGGATGGCGTTACGACCAACCCGTCGATCATCGCCAAGTCGGGACGCGACTTCATCGAAGTGATCAAGGAAATCTGCGATATCGTGGATGGTCCCGTCAGTGCCGAAGTGACGGCGACAGAGGCGGAAGGCATGATCGTTGAAGGCAAGAAGCTCGCTGAAATCGCTCCCAATGTGGCGATCAAGGTGCCGCTGACCTGGGACGGTCTGACGGCCTGCCGGGCACTCACCCGGGACGGGCACATGGTAAATGTCACCCTGTGCTTCTCCGCAAACCAGGCGCTACTGGCAGCCAAGGCCGGGGCTACCTTCGTGTCGCCTTTCGTCGGCCGCATCGACGACATGGCCTATGACGGCATGGACCTGATTGCCGAGATCAAGCAGATTTACGACAACTATCCCGCCCTTGAGACTGAGATCCTGGTGGCCTCCGTCCGGACGATCAACCATGTCCGGCAGGCCGCGCTTATTGGCGCGGATGTCGCAACTGTGCCACCGCAGGTACTGCAGAGCCTCGCAAAGCATCCGCTGACCGATGCCGGCCTTGAAGCCTTCCTGGCCGACTGGCAGAAGACCGGCCAGTCGATCTAGCGGATTGCAGAAAAGAGCCGCCTAGTCGGCGTAGCCAAGCCGCTTTTCAAGCGCACCACACAGCATCTGGCCAAGCAGGATGTGCATTTCCTGAATGCGCGCGGTGGTCGCCGACGGCACGATCAGCAGCGGGTCAGCGAGCCCCGGCAACTTGCCGCCCTGGCGGCCCGTCAGGGCAGCAGCCACAAGCCCCATGCCTTTGGCCTGTTCCAGCCCAGCCAGCACATTGGCGCTGGTGCCTGACGTGGTGATGCCGATTGCCACATCCCCGGCCTTGCCCACAGCCTCGATCTGCCGGGCAAACAATTGCTCGAAGCCCAGATCATTGCCGATCGCGGTCAAAGCGCTGGTGTCCGTTGTCAGGGCCAGGGCAGCGATGGCCGGACGGTCGCCTATGTAGCGAACGGCCAGTTCGGTCGCCAGGTGCTGCGCGTCAGCCGCGCTGCCCCCATTGCCGAAAAACAAGATCTTGCCCCCTGCCGCCAGGCTGTCCGCGCAGACATCCACCAGCGCATCGAATGGCGCGCGCAGCTCCGCCCGCGTTGCAGCCACGACGGAGGCATGCTCCTCGAATTCGTCATCAAAGAAGGATGAAACGTGCACGGATCACCGGGCTCCCGGAATGCTGGGGAAACTGGCCGCAGAAGCTGCGGCACTGGCTCCGTACATACCGGTTTTCAGGCCTGGACGCCAATCCTGCGGCACACCACAGGCACGGCATGGACCATCTGGTTAAAACAGACCGCCCGCCACGCTCCTGCCACGGGTCAGGCGCAGGAACATGACGGGCGGGAAAGCCGCTACCCGGGTGGTCGGAGCATCCGGGGGAGGAAATGCCGGTCCCCCAAGGCAGCGGACAATCACATGGCGCGGGCTCTATTGTCCCTGCGCCACCGAGAAACCAGGCGTGCCATCCATCAGTTGCAGGCGTTCCACGTGGCACCAGCGCGCGAACCGCGAGATCCGCGTAAGGAGGTCACCCAGCACCCCGTCAGGCAGTTCATCGCCCGGGGCCCGGCTGGCGAACCGGCACCGCCAATGGTCCACAAAGTCCGCCTGCGGGAGAGCGCCCGGATAGACCTTGAGCCCCCTGTTGGAGACCATGGCAAGGGTGAGCGGGAGCCCGGCACTTGCCGCCTTAAGACCCGCAACCAGACTGGGGACGTCACCCGCGAACTCGACGAATACATCGATGCCCGCGTCAGACCGCACCTGCCCGCGCGTGGAGGCATGAACACGGCCCCGTGCCACCTCCTGCACAACCGGCATGCCGCCACTGCCAGAAGGCACAGCCTTTGACCGGCGGCCGAGATTGCTGATGACCCTGTCCGTAAAGGCCGACGTGGAACCGGCATCGATCCCCGTGGGACCCGCCAGGTCCGGCGTCAGTTCCTTGCCATCTTCCAGCGTGACATAAAGCGCATGCTCCAGACGTTCGGCGACGCTGGGCAGGCCGGCCTGCCGGAGCATCATCAATGATGCCAGCAGCAATGCCGTCGGGTTGGCGAGACCCTGCCCGGCAATGTCGGGCGCGGATCCGTGAACAGCTTCGAACAGGGCCATGCCCGCACCCAGATTGGCACTCGGCGCCAGCCCAAGCCCGCCGACCAGCCCGGCCGTCAGATCACTGATGATATCGCCATTCATATTGGTGGTGCAGATCACATCGAAGCTCTCCGGCGACAGCACGAGCCGGTGTGCCAGATTGTCGATGATCATGTGGTCAGACTGGATCGCCGGATGCGCCGCTGCCACCTCCTCGAAGGCCTCTTTGAAGAGCCCTTCGCTCAGCTTCATGATGTTTGCCTTGCTCGCACAGGTCACGCGGCTGCGGCCTTGTGCACGGGCCAGCGCGAATGCGGCTTCCGCGATCTTGCGCGAGCCTGAGCGGCTGATGAGCTTCAGGCATTGGGCAACATCGGGCGTCTGCATGTGCTCGATACCCGCGTAGAGGTCTTCCACATTCTCACGCACGATGACGAGGTCGATGTCCCGGTCCGCATAGGGCGTCACCACGCCGGGCAGACGCCGAGCCGGACGGATATTGGCGAACAGCTCGAAGTGCTTGCGCAGGGTGACATTTGCGGATTTCCCACCGCCGCCGAGCGACGTTTGCAGTGGGCCCTTGAGGACCAGCCCGGCACTCGCGATGGCGTCCATGGTCTCGCCCGGAAGTCCACCCGGCAGAGCCACGCCTGCACCCGCCTCACATTCTTCCCAATCAATACGGGCACCGGCGGCTGCCAGCATGCGCTGCACGGCATCCATGATCTCGGGCCCGATCCCGTCACCCGGAAGGGCCACCGCGCGGATGCGACGCGGCATGGTGGCAATGCCTGCCACACCTCCGGCAGCTTCGTCCGCCGGTACTCCAACCTCGTCAATCACCTGCGTCAGCGTCATGTCATGTCTCCGTGTCACGTGCCAAGCCCTGTGGGTTTTGATGTACTGATCTCAAAACCATTGTTCCAATCGATAAGCTGTCGTGATTTGATAGATAAAATCTATCAAAGTCGGATATCCGCAGACTCATGCCGACCCTTCGCCAGCTGTCCTATCTCGTGGCCATCGCAGAGACCAACCACATGGGCCGTGCCGCCGAACGGCTGGGCGTGACCCAGCCCACCCTGAGCGCACAGATTGCGGAACTCGAGCGCAAGCTGGGCGTATCCCTGGCCGAAAGGGGCCGGGCAGGCGTGATGCTGACCGACATCGGGCGGGATACCGCCAACCGGGCACGGGATATTCTGGCTTCAGTCGAAGCCCTGAAGGATCACGCAGCTGGTGCCCGAACCGGCATTGCGGGAACATTGCGCCTTGGCGTGCTGCCCACCATCGGCCCCTACCTGCTGCCACATATCCTGCCCGCGCTTCACGCACGCTATCCGCAGCTTCGACTGTATGTGCGGGAGGATTTCCCGGGGCCTCTGGAAGCAGGCCTTCACGATGGCCGGTTCGACATGCTGCTGGTGTCACTGCCTGTCGACATGGGCGGCCTGGAGACCGCGCCCCTGTTTCGCGAGGAGCTTCAGCTCGCCCTGCCCCACGACCACGCCGCAGCCCAGGCGGACCGTGTGCCGCGCACCCGCCTGCGCGGCGAGGACGTGTTGGCCCTGGAAACCGGTCACCGCTATCACACCCAGGTCCGCGACTTATGTGCCGATCTGGGCGCGCACCTGCTGCCCGACTATGAAGGCACAAGCCTCGACACCTTGCGCCAGATGACTGCTATGGGCGCGGGCCTGACGTTCCTGCCCGCGCTGTACGTCCATTCCGAGATCGGCCCGCGTGACAAGCGCCGCCGGGCGGAAGTCACGACCCGCAGTCTCACGCCACGGCCGCCCAGCCGGACAGTAGGGATGGCCTGGCGGCGGCAGGCGCCCAACCGGCAAGGCTATGGCGAACTGGCAGAGCTCATCCGCGACCGGATGAAGGTCCTGAAGCTTGAAGGCATCACCGTGACGAGCTAGCGCGTTTCGCTACCGGGTAACTCTCCACCGCGGAGTTCTAAAGACGCTCTTCATGGTGGATCGCATCACTACCTGCAGGCAGCGACCAGAAGTCACCATCCACGGCAACATGCACTGGGCCATCATAGGCGTCTGACACACCTTCCACGAAGACACTCTCGAGCGCCGCCAAAGGCAAGGCAGGAACGATGTGATGGAAGACGAGCATCTTCACGCCTGCCCCCTGCGCCAGTTCCGCCGCCTCAACGGGCGTTGTGTGATAGTCGAGAATATCCAGTGTGATCTTCTCGATATTGGCGCGCCCCGCCTTGGCCGCTGCCTGGGTGATGACGTCCACGAGCTGCGGGGCCAATGCTTCATGCAGCATGAGATCTGCCCCCTCCGCCGCACGCTGCAGATTGCCGGACTTCACGGTATCGCCGGACATGACAATCGATCGGCCGAGGAAATCGAACCGGTAGCCGACCGCAGGCGCCACCGGCGTGTGGTCGACCAGAATTGCCGTCACCCGCAAGCCGTATTGCTCCAGCACAACGGCATCCACACCGTCCTGCGGTTCGGCAAAAGGCACGGCCTCAAGGCCTGCCCCGGAGGGCGGTACGATATCGGCACCGTGATGGGCGGTGCGATAGACAAAGTCTTGGGCATAGGCCTGGTTGAACCCTTCCGCGACACGTTCGACGCCTGCAGGCCCGATCAGGGGAAGCGGCGAGGTGGCCATCCGATTGACCCAGCGTTGCATGGCCAGCTCGCCAAGCCCGTCAATGTGGTCTGAATGGAAATGTGTGAGGAACACGCCGTCGATCTCACCGACGGGCAGGCCCATCTGCGCCAAGGTGCGCACACCGCCCGTTCCTGCGTCAACGACGTAGGTCTGCACGTCCGATCCCTGCTTGGCCACGACAATGGCGCAAGGCCCTCCGCGGGACGGGTCCGGCAGCGGGGCACCTGCGCCGCACAGGCCCACATGCAGTCCATCCGACAGGGCGGCCAGCGGGTCGGCGGCCATGTTGCGCTCCACGACGCCAGCCATCAGCCGCAGGGCAATCTGCCCCTGAAAGGCCGTCACCAGCGTCGCACCCAGACCGATAACCACAACGGCCACCAGCAAGACTTTCAAACCCCGGCCCATTCCGCCTCTCCCCAAAGATCACCCCCGCTGCGAACGCCCTCTTCCGAGCCATTCACGACATGTTACGTGAAGTAATGCATATCATTATTTTGAAGCGCTGCCCATGGGACGACCCATAAAGGGCCGCCAGGAAGGCGGCGACCGGATGCAACTGTTGTTCCCTTGCCGCACCCGATGCTCTGCAATGAATGCAGGGCTGGATCACGAAAGATTTTTGAGCATTTCGCTTGAAGTGCCCATGCAAAACGCGTACATCTCGCGCCGCCCAATAAGTCGCACGTGCCCGTAGCTGCTGGAAACAACCAGAACACCAGCAGCCAAAAGCAACGACGGTGAGGGCTTTTTTGGTCTCAGTCGGTCTTCCAAACGCCGGCGACACTGAAGAGGCACACCTTCCTTGCCCGCGTGAGGACTTGGGGCATTCCCAGATCCAATCCGGCAACAGCCCCGGCAAAGCGTTCAGCACCCATGATGGTTGCTGGCGATAGGCCCGGACACGCCCGCGCTCAAAAGCGCTTCCCGCGCCGCATTTCCACCATGCGGACGGGCAGTCGTCTTTGACGCAACTGCAACTTTCTGGACCTGGGAGACCACCAATATGGTGACTGATCGAATTAACGACTTTCTCCGCACCACCCGATCCGACGAGCCGTTCGTTGTCGTTGATCTGGAAGTGGTGCGTAAGAACTTCGAGCGCCTGGCCCGCGCTCTGCCTGAAAGCCGCGTGTACTACGCCGTGAAGGCAAATCCGGCCCCCGAAATTCTGGCCCTGCTCGCAAAGCTCGGATCGAGCTTCGACACGGCCTCCGTTGCCGAAATCGAGATGGTTCTGGCCGCCGGTGCATCCGCGGACCGCATCTCCTATGGCAACACCATCAAGAAGGAACGCGACATCGCCCGCGCCTATGCGCTCGGTGTCCGCCTCTACGCCGTTGATTGCCCGGAAGAAGTGGAAAAGATCGCCCGTGTCGCCCCCGGCGCACGCGTGTTCTGCCGCGTTCTTACCGATGGCGCCGGCGCTGAATGGCCCCTGTCGCGCAAGTTTGGCTGCGAGCCGGACATGGCGGTCAGCGTTCTTGAGCACGCTCACAAGCTCGGTCTCGAAGCTGTCGGTGTGTCCTTCCATGTCGGCTCCCAGCAGGCCAACACGGCTGCGTGGGATACCGCCCTGGCGGATGCCAGCCGGGTCTTCAAGACCCTGGCCGAGCGCGGCATTCACCTGAAGCTCGTCAACATGGGCGGTGGTTTCCCCACCCGCTACCTGAAGGACGTGCCCACCTCGGAAGACTACGGCAAGGCGATCTTCGGCGCGCTGCGCCGTCACTTCGGCAACCGTATTCCGGAAACCATCATCGAGCCGGGCCGCGGCCTTGTTGGTGATGCCGGTGTTATCCGTGCCGAAGTGGTGCTCGTCTCCCGCAAGTCGGAAGACCCCGATGGTCAGCGTTGGGTGTTCCTCGACATCGGTAAGTTCGGTGGGCTCGCAGAGACCATGGACGAGGCGATCCGCTATCCGATCCGCACCCCTCGCGACGGCGACCGCACCACGCCCTGCGTGATTGCCGGCCCTACCTGCGACTCCGCTGACGTCCTCTACGAGAAGACGCCCTACGAATTGCCGGTGTCCCTGACTGTGGGTGACGAAATCCTGATCGAGGCGACCGGTGCCTACACCACCACCTATGCCTCCAACGGGTTCAACGGTTTTGCCCCGCTGAAGTCCTACGTTATCTAGGGCCCTCATCAGCGGCACGCCGCATGACGGAGCGTGACCTGGCAACCAGGCATCTCCCAGGGTCCTGACCCCGTTCACGTTCCGCAAAAAGGCCGGCCCGGTTCTCCAGGCCGGCCTCTTCCCATCGTGCCGGCGTCACGCCGGCCCCGCAGACGGATCATTCCGGCTCAATACCCAACGGGCTTAGCCAGCCTGCCCCTGACGCCCGTGGACGCCGTCTCTCCGGCGCGACGCAGACCAGTCCGGGGAAGACAAAGGAAAGACTTGAACGCCATGACCGACCAGACCTCCTGGCCCGTCTACCACAAGATCACCGGCCCCATCGTCATGATCGGGTTCGGTTCCATCGGACGCGGCACTCTCCCCCTCATCGAGCGGCATTTCGATTTCGACAAGAGCCGCATGGTCATCATCGACCCGAGCGATGACGGTCGTGAACTGGCAGAGAAGCATGGCATCCGCTTCATCAAGCAGGCACTTACCGAAGAGAACTACAAAGACGTGCTCACGCCTCTCCTCACCGAGGGCGAAGGTCAGGGCTTCTGCGTCAATCTCTCGGTGGATGTCGGCTCGGTGGACCTCATGCGCCTGTGCCGTGACATCGACGTGCTCTACATCGACACGGTCGTCGAACCCTGGTTCGGTTTCTATGTGGAGAAGGACAACGACCCCGCTGAGCGGACAAATTATTATCTCCGCGAAACCGCCCGCACCGAGAAACGGGCCAATCCTGGCGGCACGACCGCTGTCTCCTGCTGCGGCGCAAATCCCGGCATGGTTTCCTTCTTCGTGAAGCAGGCACTGGTCAATCTCTGCAACGACCTGGGTTTCGACTATGAAGAGCCGGCGGCGGATGACCGCGAAGGCTGGGCCCGCCTGATGCAAAAGGCCGGCGTAAAGGGCATCCACATCGCCGAGCGTGACACCCAGCGCGCCAAGAACCCCAAGAAGCTTGGCACCTTCGTCAACACCTGGTCTGTCGACGGCTTCATCTCCGAAGGCTGCCAGCCCGCTGAACTGGGCTGGGGGACGCATGAGAAGTGGCTGCCGGAGAACGCGCATTTCCAGGCAGACGGTTCAGGCTGCCAGTCGGCGATCTACCTGACACAGCCCGGCGGCGCGACCCGCGTGCGCACATGGTGCCCGACGCCAGGCCCGCAATACGGCTTCCTTGTGACCCACAACGAAAGCGTATCCATCGCCGATTTCTTCACCGTCGGCGCAGGCAAGGACCCGGAATACCGGCCGACCGTTCACTACGCCTATCACCCGGCCGATGATGCGGTGCTGTCCATGCATGAGCTTTTCGGCAAGGGCGCCGATCCGCAGGAGATCTATCACATCCTCGAAGAAGACGAGATCGTCGACGGCATCGATGAGCTGGGCGTCCTGCTCTATGGCCACGCCAAGAATGCCTATTGGTACGGCTCGCAACTCTCGATCGAAGAGACCCGGAAGCTCGCGCCCTACCAGAATGCTACGGGCCTCCAGGTGACCTCAGCCGTGCTGGCCGGCATGGTCTGGGCCATTGAAAACCCAAAGGCCGGGATCGTCGAGGCCGACGAGATGGACTACAAGCGCCTGCTTGAAGTACAGTCGCCCTATCTCGGGCCGGTCAAGGGCTACTACACGGACTGGACGCCCCTGGACAGCCAGACCGGCTTCTTCGATGAAGACATGGACGAAAGCGACCCCTGGCAGTTCCGCAACGTGCTTGTCCGTTTCTGACAGCAGCAGGCCGAACACAATAAAAGGCGGTGTCCGGATTAACCGGCACCGCCTTTCTCATCAGATCAAGTTGCAGCTCTAGTTGCGGGCTGCCTCATCGGAAACGTCACCTGAAGCCCCCGAGGTATTGGCGTCTTCCACCGCGTCTTTCACGGCATCAGCAGCTTCCTTCACCGCTTCAGCGGTGGCTTCCATGGCGTCATTCACAGCAGCGGCCACATCGTCCTTGTTCTCATCGATGGCTTTTTCAACAACCGCGGCAGCTTCCTCAGCTGTCTTGCGTACAGCCTCCATGACAGCCTCCGACGCGTCCTTCACAGCCTGTTGCGCATCTTCGAGAGACGCCTGCGGCATGCCGCCCGCCGGCACCAGCCGCAGCACGTGCCCGCCTTCACCATCTGTCAGGACGTAGATGCTGCCGTCCGGGGCCAGCGCCACGTCGCGCAAACGCGGTGTCGCGTCGTCATCCTCTGCGCCGGGCACAGCAACACGGATCGCTTCCTCACCCTGCAGGTCACCACCGTCGATGATGACCCTGCGCAGATTATACTTGGCGAGATCGGTTACATTGCCCGCAGCCAGCGCGGTGACCAGAAGGTCCCCCTCCCAATCGGCAAAGGCCCGGCCCGAGACAATTTCCATGGCGGACGGTGCAATCGACGGCGTCCACCAGGTCATGGGCTGGCTTGATCCTTCAAACTCGGTCAGCGGCGATACATAAGCGCCCGTGTAGTTCAGCCCATAGGTGGCAAGCGGCCACCCGTAATTGCCGCCAGGTTCGATGACATTGATTTCATCGCCGCCCTGTGCGCCATGTTCGTTGGCGTAGATGCGGCCGGTTTCCGGATCATGCAGAATCGCCTGCGGGTTGCGGTGACCGAAGGAGAATATCTCGTCCCGGGCTGCATCGTCGCCCACATAAGGATTGTCCGCCGGGACGGAGCCGTCTTCATTGAGGCGGATGACAGTCCCGAAATGGTCGCTGTTGTACTGGGCCTGTTCGCGATAATCAAAGCCATCGCCGCTTGTGACCACGAAACTACCATCCGGCAGGAAGGCCAAGCGGGCACCGTAATGCACATTGGTGGTGCGATAGGCATCAGCTTCGAACACCTCTTCGAAGTCTTGCAGCGCCCCGTCGGAATATGTGCCCCGGCCCACCACCAGCGTGTTGCCCTCGTCCCGCTGGGCGGAATAGGTGAGGTAGACCAACTGGTTGGTCTCGAAGTCAGGGTGCAGCACGACGTCCGAAAGTCCGCCCTGCCCGATGGCGGTGAAATAGGCTTCGGGCACACCACTGACCGGTGCCTCGGCCAGCACGCCATCATCAATCAGCCGCAACTGGCCGGTGAGTTCCGTTACCAGCATGTCATCGTCCGGCAGAAAGGCGATCGCCCAAGGATGGTCAAGCCCTTCAGCGACAGTTTCCACGGTGAACTGCCCGTCAGGCGCAACAGTCACATTTTGGGGTGATGGCTCTGCCGCAAAGGCCGATCCGGCCGCCACAAGAGCCAATGCCATCAATGCCGGAGCTGCAAACGCACCTGCCTGCATGGTTGCCGCCCCAGGTGCGGCCCGTGTGAATGCCTTCGCCATGATGCTTCCCCGCAGATTATGGCCGCAATCACGGCCGGGATTTCGCCAGCTTTCCGTTCCAATCGGGCGCCGCAGACCCATATAGGGGTCAAGATGGGGCGCGAGGCACTGGTTCTCAACGCCATCTTAAGCGAATATGACCGGCAAACGCGACGCTTTGACGGAACATCCGGCATCAACTGTCCGTTCCGGCACCGCCCAAGGGGGAAACACCAATGCGCATGGTTCTCGGCTTCATTGCCGCCGTCATCGTCATCGCCGTACTCGGCGCCACGTCCAACGCATTGGTGAACCAGGGCGAAATGGCAGCCGTCGGCGGGCAATTCTCACTTGGCGACCGTATCGGCTGGATCGTGCATGACATCACCACGTTCGGCCCCATGCTTGGCGTCATCATGGGGGTGGGTCTGCTCATCGCATTCATCGTGGCCGGGTTTGTCGCCCAACTGGCCCCCGGCCTGCGGAGCATCGTCTATCTGGTCGCGGGTGCCGTCACCGTGCCGGTCGCGCTTTATGCCCTCGGCGTCGCCTTCCCGGGCGGGATCACACCCATTGCCAGCACCCGCTTCATGGACGGCACCATCGGCCTGATGATCGCCGGGGCACTGGCGGGCCTGACCTACGCGCTCATCAAGCGCCCGGCCTGAACAGGCAACCTTCCGTCCGTCCCGTCAGTCGTGGACCCGCACGATCATTGACTGGCTGGCAGTCGCCATAAGCTCGCCATCCTGCGAAAACTGCAGCATCCGCCCGTGGGCAAAACCGCCATGCACGCCGTGGATCTTGGTATCGCACAGCACCCAGTCCGTCGGCACCACGTGGCGGATGCGGATGGTGTTGTCGAGGCTGTTGCCACCGGCGTTCTTGCCGATGGCATTCCCCACGGCTGACGGGATGAAGTCGGCGATGATCGCCAGCATGCCGCTGTCGATCACCCGGCCGTCCTTGGGCCGCGCCCACAGATAGACCTCACCGTCATCGCTCATCTGCCCATCCTTGCGGGCTTCGCCATAACGGCCCTTCGCCACCCGCAGCTCCATGTGGTCATGCAGCTCCTCATCATGACGCTGAGCGCGCTCCATCGGCGGGCAGTCTTCCGGCTTCGGCACGTCGGGCATGGTAGCCCATTGCTCAGAGAGGTCATCCGGGCGTTCGCCCAGTGCCGCGCTGGCGGTGATGATTTCTTGGTCACCCACATGCGCCCGGCTGCGGGCCTGGGAATTGAACCGGCCGGTAACCGGCACTTCCACATCCACGTCAACGATTGAGCCGGGTCGCGCAAAGGACAGGTACTGTGCAGCTGCCCAGATCACCCGGCGCCCAGTGGTGCCTTCCATCGCCTTGATTGATGCGGCGAGGCCAACACCACCGAACATGAAGAGGTTGCGCGGCGGTCCCACGCAGACGCTGGGGGTTACCTCAAGGGTCCAGCGATTGGGATTATGGGTCGCTTTGAGATCAAAAAACGCAGATTTCGGCGCAGTATCGGACATGGGGCACACTCGGCAGTTCAAACAACCAGAAGCGCGCTACCTATATCGCGGCCAAATGTGTTGCAACGCCTTCTTGCCACAACCAAAACATCCGTATAGATTGCATTAAAAATCAAGGCGTGAAATTGGAAATCAATAATGGCACTTACAACAGCAGAACTCTCGCTAATTGAGCAACGTGTAAGCAATGATGGACCAAGCACAGGAATTGCATATCTTCTATGGTTCTTTCTTGGATTGGTCAGCGCACACAGATTCTACCTAGGCGAAGCCGTAACTGCTATCATACAAATCCTCTCTTACTTTATTTTTGTCGGTTTCATCTGGCTTTTAATCGACGCTTTTCTCATTCCTGGGATGGTTCGAAAGCGGCAAGACGAGATCAGACAGCGAATTACGACCGACCTTCTAGCGCGATCTTCATCTACTAACCTTGGCGAAAGCAAACCGGACGCATCGACTTCCCTGGACTGAAAATCAGTCCCACAACGACAGAATATGCGCCTTGTTGGGAGGCGTCTTGCCGCCCAGAACTTCCTGATAGACAGGCTCCACCTTGCCAGCACCGGAGGTATGAACCACCCCGATCCACTTTTTGGTTTCCGGAATAAAGCTCTTCCAGGCATCCGCCACCCGCGACTGAAATCCCTGACCGCCCCAGTCCTTCATCCGCCGCTCGATATGGGTGGGCGCGAAGAACAGCTCCACTTGCGGGCCCGGCAGCCCGTCCTGCCCGCCGCCAACGCTGTCCCAGTGGGTACCGCCAACGGCTGAGGACAGCTTGAGATTGTCCTTGAAGTGGGTGTGGATATCGGCACGGACAGAGGAGTTGCCGGCCATGTCCACGAAGGCCGCCGGCACAGAGGCATCGAGCCCGGAGATGGCGTCATAGGTGACGACGTCGTCATAACACCCTGTGCTCTCGACGAAGTCCTTGTTGGACCCGGATGTCAGCCCTACCACCTTCACCTTGTCACCGCGGTTGTTCTTCAGCAGGAAGGCAAGCCCCAGCGATGTCTTCGACGACGCACTCGACAGGATCACCGTGCTGGCGCCGAAGAAGTCGTTCTGCGCCAGCCAGTCATCGAGAATGAAGCTGGTGGTGAACAGCGGCCGGAACAGCATGATCTGGTCTTCGTCTTCCGGCGCATAAAGCGGATCAGATTCTGTCGCCATAAACTGGCTGTAGACCGGCGCAAGCTCACCCCGCACACCGGATACGTCAAAGAACCCATGCTCGGAAATTTTGCCCGCCTTGGCGACACGATGAGTCGACATCGGGAAATAGCCATAGAAGCGCTTGCCTACAGCAACCCCTTCGGCATTTGAGGCAACCACTTCGCCGAAGCCCCATACCGGGATGCGGCCGAATTCCGCCTCCTCACTGCGGTCGGAGAAGAAATCCCAGTAGCGCATGGCATCACCAAACACCGCATAGGTGATGTTGTTGGCGGTGAGCGAAAAGCGCTCAACCTTCAGCAGCACCTCACCGGGAGCCAGATCCGGCGCGGCCTGCTTTTCCAGTCGCGTCTCGGCCAGCTTGTCCTTGCGGACCTCGAATTCAACAGCCTCTGCGGACATGGTGCGTCTCCTGTCGCGGTTTCGTTCTTGGATCGGAATTGAAAAGGTTCGCAACGCAGTCTGCCATGGCTTCCCCTGCGTCGCCTACCGGCAAGGTCACGCAGCGTTGAACATCCAACTGTTCAAAATTGGGGGGTTTTCAGTGGACGCCCATCTGCCTAGCGGCTTATCTCCGACACATGAATGAAATGCCGCGGACCATCGAGGGAAAATTTCAGGATCCCCGCCTGACGGCCACGGGCGAAAGCCGCGCCTGGGTAGCGCCGCGCGCCCTCGAAACCCTGTGGGTCAACACAGGGACGCTCTGCAATCTGGCCTGCGCTAATTGCTATATCGAGTCGACCCCCACCAATGACGCGTTGGAATACATCAGCGCAGCAGAAGTGGCGACGCTGCTGGACGAAGCAGAGCGGGAGGAACTGGGTCTCCGCGAAGTTGGGTTCACTGGCGGCGAACCCTTCATGAACCCCGATTTCACCGCCATGCTGGGTGATGCCCTGAAGCGCGGCCACGAGGTGCTGGTGCTGACCAACGCCATGCGGCCGATGCAGCGCCCAGGACCGTCGCAAGCACTCCTCGCCCTGCAGACACTTTTTGGCAACCGCCTCTCGATCCGCGTGTCGGTCGACCATTATTCCAAGGCGGTGCACGAAGCAGAACGAGGCCCCAATTCGTGGGACCCGATGATCGACGGCATCAGGTGGCTGGCGCGCAACGGCTTTACCCTGTCTATCGCCGGGCGAATGCTCTCTGGCGAGACGGAAGCGGATGAGCGTGCAGGCTATGCGCGCCTCTTTAATGACCTGGACCTCGACCTTGATGCCAGCGACCCCGCCGACCTCGTGATCTTCCCCGAGATGGACGAGGCAGCTGATGTGCCGGAAATCACCACGCAATGCTGGGGCCTTCTCGGCAAGTCACCGGCAGACATCATGTGCTCGAATGCCCGCATGGCTGTGAAGCGAAAGGGAGCCGAGGCGCCGGCAATCCTCGCGTGCACCCTCATTGCCTACGACACCCGCTTTGAACTCGGCACGACGCTGAAAGAAAGCATGCAGCCGGTATCGTTGAACCACGCCCATTGCGCACGATTCTGTGTCCTTGGCGGTGCCAGCTGCTCCGGCTGACAGCACTCACTGTGCCGGGCCCGGCAGGTGCCCCCGCTTCACCCAGAACCGCACGCCATCAGGTGAGGCCACCGGCTGCTCCTGCCCTGCCGCACGGCGAATCCAGGCGCCGGCCTTGTAAAGATCCCCGCCATAGGAAAGCGTCCCGTCGAGCACAAACAGCTCTTCGCCACCTTGGCGGCTGGCCTCCAGACTGACACCCGGACGTAGCCTCTCGATTGCCACGCGCTCATAGTCAGCCTCGAACAGAACCTGCCGCTCATGGCCCGGTGCACCGGCTGGCAGGAAAGGGGCAACCAACGTATCGACATGCACAGTGCGGGTTTCACCCTCCGGCATCTGCCGCAGCTTGACGAGGATCACCGCACCTTCATCCGTATGCGGCGCATGGGAAGAACCGGGTGGATTCCGCACATAGCTGCCGACCGGGAAGTCCCCGTCATTGTCGGAGAATGTGCCCTCGAGAACGAGATACTCCTCTCCCATGTCATGACGGTGGGCGGAGAAACGGCTGCCCGGCTGGTAGCGAACGAGGCTTGTCGCTCGCGCCACCTCGCCGCCATCCCGCTCTATCATCCGGCGCTCCACGCCCGCCATGGGTGACGGCACCCAGTCAAGCGCTGCGGTATCCACCTCGGCAGGTAGCGACAGATCGGCATGCAGGGTGATGGGCTTCTGGCCGGAACGCTGATCCGTCACGTGATTGCTCCTTTGCCGGGCTCGCGATCTGTGCGTTAGATAGGCGCACCACTCACCTCGCTCCCCTCACTTCCGCGTGACCATCCCCTTGCCCCGCAAAGCTCTCTTCCTGGACCGTGACGGCATCATCAATGTGGACAAGGGTTATGTCCACGACCCCTCCGCCTTCGAGTGGATGCCCGGTATCTTTGACCTGACCCGCACAGCCCGCGACCTTGGTGCGTTGCTGATCGTGGTCACCAACCAGTCCGGAATTGCGCGCGGCTATTACAGCGAAGAAACCTACCAGACCATCACCCGATGGATGAGCGCCCGATTCGAGGCGGAAGGCGTACCGCTAACGCAGGTATATCATTGCCCCTACCTCAAGGGCCTGGACGGCAGGGATCATCCGCTGCGAAAGCCCAATCCAGGCATGTTCCTGGCGGCCCGTGACGCCCATGATATCGACATGGCGGCATCCGCCATGCTGGGCGACAAATGGACGGACATGCAGGCAGCTCGCGCGGCCCGCGTAACACACAGGGCACTGGTTGGCATCCCGCAGGATGGAGAGCCGAGCGGCGACGACGCCGAGGACGTCACCAGACTTGAGGACCTCGCAGCGGCAGAAAACTGGCTCCGCCAGATCCTCTGATCCACGAGCTCCCCGCAAATCTTCTCACAGCATGGCCCGCGTCGCCGGAGGCACTAGCTGCGCACCAGCCGCCCGGGCAGCGCGCCGGTGGGTTCGGCATTCTCATAGATGACATCACCCGACACGATGGTCGCCAGATAGCCGTCTGCGCGCTGCAATAGCCGACGTCCGCCGCCCGGAAGGTCATGGCGGATCTCAGGGGCGTGCAGCCTGAGACCGTCGTAATCGATGACGTTGATGTCAGCCTTGAGCCCAGGCCGCAGCAGGCCCCGATCCCGAAGCCCGACGGCTTTTGCCGTCGCCGCAGTCTGCGCACGGACGACGAAAGGCAGGTCCAGCTTGGGTCCGCGCGTCCGGTCGCGTGTCCAGTGCTGAAGCAGTGTCGTCGGGAACGAACCATCACAGATGGTGCCCATATGCGCCCCGCCATCGGAAAGCCCCATGACCGCATTGGGATGGCGCATCATCTCGTATGACGGGTCCAGAGACCCGTTCGCGTAATTGAGGAAGGGGAACAGCAACATGGCCGTACCCGGACCGCGCCCGCCATCGGCCAGCATGTAATCCAGCGCCAGCTCCTCGACGGATTTGCCCGCGCGCTCGGCCTGTGCCTTCAGCATCTTGTCCGGCGTGGGCTCATAATCCGGCACATCACCCAGCGGGAACATGAGCCCGAACTGGCGGATGAGTGACTGCACAAACGGGTGATCCGACGACGGCTCCTGCGAGAGCAGGCACGCCCGGAAGTCCGGGTCCGACAGCTTGGCCACCTTTTCGGCCAGCGGCGCATCTTCGATCTCACGAAAGGCCGGATAAGCCGTAAACGGATTGAGCGTCAGTTCGAGCCCGACCAGAATACCGACGGGACGCGGCGCAACCTGCGCCCGCATTTCAAGGCCACGCTCATTTGCGCCCTCGATTTCAGCCAGCAGCCACTTCCAGGCATCGGGAGCCAGATCCGTCTGCGCCACTGATATCGACATGGGCCGCCCGGATCTCTCGACGATGCGCTGGAACATATCCATCTCGTCGCGCCGCTTGCGGAAATCCGACACCACCTGGAGCACGCCCTTGTCGGCCTTGCCAATCTCCAGCGCGATCCCCATCAACTCGTCTTCAGCAGCCGTCAGTGTCGGGGTTGGATCGCCTTCCGATGTCTGGTGATTAAGGGTACGCGACGTCGTGAAACCAATGGCACCTGCCTCGACAGCTTCGCGGGCAAGCTTGCCCATCGCGGCGATGTCATCTGCGCTCGCCTTGTCGCGGTTCGCACCGCGCTCTCCCATCACATAGACCCGCAACGCGGCATGCGGCACCTGGGCCGCGAAGTCGATATCGAACTGCTTGTTCGACAGGCTGTCGAGATAATCCGGAAAGCTCTCCCAGTCCCAGGGCAGCCCATCAGCCAGAACCGGGAAGGGAATATCTTCCACGCCCTCCATCAGGCGGATCAAGCGGTCATGGTCCTGAGGTTTGCAGGGCGCAAACCCGACACCGCAATTGCCCATGATGGCGGTTGTCACCCCGTGCCAGGACGAGGGCGTCAGCTGGCTCGCCCAGGTGACCTGCCCGTCATAATGGGTGTGAATGTCAACAAAGCCCGGCGTCACCAGCGCGCCATCCGCGTCGATCTCACGCGCGCCCTTGGCCGTCACCTCGCCCACTTCGGCAACAAGGCCGTCCTTCACTGCAACATCGCCCGTGAAGATGTCACCACCGGACCCGTCCGCAATGCGGCCGCCGCGGATCACAAGATCAAACGAAGCCATCTGATCCCTCCCTGAAAGTCATGTGTTCTTGTTTTCGGAGCCAAGCCTAGCAGCACAGTCCCTGCCTGTCCCTATTCCGGCAACCCCAGCCGCGCGGCAATGTTGTTGCGCTGCATGTTGGACGACCCGCCGACAATCGGCATCCCCAGAATGTCCCGCACATGACGCTCCATGTCATAGCCGTCCGACAGGGCATAGGCCCCCATCACCCGCTGGCAAATGAGCGCGATCTCAACCGCCGTGTCGCCGATAAAGAGCTTGGCCATGCTGGTCTCAACCGAACAGGGCCGCCCCTCCTGCGCCAGCCAGACCGCGTGATAGAGCATGTGCCGGCAGGCCTGCAGTTTGGTCTTGGCGTCCACTAGGGCATGCCGAACCGATTGGTGGCCGGAGATCACACAGCCGAACTGCTCACGCTCCTGGGCATATTGCCAGGCCTCTTCCACCGCTGCCCGCGCCAGCCCGTAGGCCACCGCCGTAATCTCGATCTTCTCCACATCCAGCGTGCGGCCCGCAAGCTGCCCCCAGCCGCGGTTCCACATATCCGGCCCGCCCAGCACGCAGGACGCCGGCACCCGCACATCATCGAAATAGACATCCGACGACAGCGTGTAGCGCAGATTGGCATGCTCGATCGGCTGCATGGTGATACCCGGCGCTGACACCGGCACCAGCACGACTGAGAGGTTCTTGTACTTCTTGCCGTCCGGGTCCGAATTGACCAGGCAGTAGATGACATCCGCAAAATCCGCCCCGGTGCACCAGCGCTTGGCCCCGTTGATGACGATCTCATCCCCCTCCATGCGGGCCCGCGTCTTCACATTGGGAAGGTCGCCGCCCACATCCGGCTCCGACAGCCCATAGGCGAAGAACATCTCCCCCGCCGCAAGCTTCGGCAGCATCTCCGCCTTCTGGGCGTCAGACCCGTTCTCGGCCACATTGGCACCGCCGTAAAAAGCCGCATGGATGAACGGCCCGGCCAGAAACGCCCCCGCCTGCGCCAATTCTTCAATGGCTGCCACCGCCGCCATGAGGTCAACGCCGGCCCCGCCATAGGCTTCGGGAATCGTCAGCCCACAGATACCCAGCTGGCCCAGCTCCGCAAACACATCGCGCGGAAACTGATGCGCCTTGTCCCAGTCGCGCCGCTTCTCGCGCGGGGCTTTTTCGGCGACGAAGCGTTTGAGCGTGTCGCGCAACAGGCCCACATGCTCCGGCTCATCGATGAAACTCTGCGCGGCATTGGTCATTTCCGTTGTCCCTGAAGCTTGCTATGTCGTTTTCAACAACAAAGCAGGGAGACACGAAAATGGGAAGCACGACATCCCGCCGCTGGGTTCTGGCCGAGCGCCCCGCAGGCATCCCCGACGGCAACACCTTCAAGCTCGAGGAAGCCCCGCTGCCGGCACTTGAGGACGGGCAGGTCCGTGTCCGCGTCACCCATTTCTCCCTCGACCCCGGCATGCGCCCTGCTCTGTCGCGCGACACCTATGTGGGTGCCACGCCCATCGGCAGCCTCATCACCAGCGCCGGCGTCGGCGTGGTCGAGGAAAGCCGCAGCGACAGGCTCAAGGAAGGCGACTTCGTATCCGGCGGGTTCGGCTGGCAGTCCGCTTTGGTGGCGCGGGACAAGCATTGCGTCAAGCATGACCCCCGCCTGTTCAACGGCAATGTCACCCCCACCGCAGCCATCGGCATTCTCGGCATCCCCGGCATGACGTCCTGGTTCGGCCTCAAGGACATCGGCCAGCTCGCCGAAGGCGAAACCGTGCTCATTTCCTCAGCCTCCGGACCGGTCGGCGCCACCGCGGGCCAGCTGGCCAGGCTGATGGGCGCAGGCCGCGTCGTCGGCATTGCCGGCTCCAAGGCAAAATGCGACTGGCTGACGGCGGAAGCAGGCTTCGACGCCTGCCTCAACTACCGCGAAGCCGATGACCTTGAAGCCGCCATGCGTGAGGCCTGCGATGGTGGTGCAGACATCTATTTCGACAATGTCGGCGGTGAGATGCTGGACGCCGCCATCAATGTGCTGAAACCCGGCGGGCGCATCGCTGTCTCCGGTCAGCTGTCGGAATATAACCGCGCAGAACCGCACGGCATCCGCAACACCCTGCCCTTCATCACCCAGCGCTTGACCATGCGCGGCTTCGTGGTGCTGGATTTTGTCCGCGAGTTCGGCACAGCCGCCATTCAGATGGTTGAGTGGATCAATGACGGCAAGCTGATCTACCGCGAGGAGATCATCGACGGCATCGAGAATGCACCAGACGCCTATGCCGGCCTGTTCAAGGGCGACAGTTTCGGCCGCCGCCTCATCAAGGTCAGCTGATCGCCCGTGACTGATGCTGACACGCTCCGCACCCGGATGAAGGCGCATTTGGACGCCTTCACCCCCCGCCTCATTGCCGAGACGGAGTTGAAGCGCGCCAGCGTGGCCGTCATCGTCGCGCCGCATGCGGTAACCACAGCCCCTTCCGTCATCATCACCCGCCGTGCACCCCGCCTGAGCGGCCATGCGGGCCAATGGGCCTTTCCCGGCGGGCGGCTCGACGCAGGCGAAACAGCCCTAGAGGGCGCGGTGAGGGAAACCCAGGAGGAACTTGGCCTTACGCTGGAACCGGCGCACCTCCTGGGCCGGTTGGATGATTACGAAACCCGGTCAGGCTACGCGATCGCAGCCTTCGTCTTCTGGCATGACGCCCCGCGCCTCACGCCCAACCCGGACGAAGTGGCCTCAATCCATCATTTCAACGTCACGAGCCTTGATAGGCCGGATTCACCGGAGCTGCTCAAGGGCCCCGACCTCGACCGTCCGATCATCCGCATGCATGTGGACGACACGCAGATCCATGCACCCACCGGCGCGGTGCTGCATCAGTTCCACGAAGTGGCGGTGCATGGCCGCCCGACACGGGTCAGCCATTTCGACCAGCCGGACTGGGCGCGCTAAGCGCGCCAGCGCAATGACCTAGGGGTCAACAAAGGTGTATTCGCCGAGATCACAGAGATTGGCGTCATACTCCACATATTCGCCGCCATCATCCCATACCGCGCGAAGATCATACTCGCAGATGTCGCGCCCATCCGCGACAATCACCACAATCTCATTACCCGACGGCAGGACATAGCCTTCCGGAATGAGATTGCTGTTCCAGACATTGCTCTCCGGATCAGACACCTGGAACTCGACGATGTCAGCGTCTGAATCATTGATGATCAGGAATTCGAGATCTTCAGCCAGGGCACTTCCCGCAGGCAGAACCGCCGCAAGCGCTGCGATCACCGCTGATGTCGCGGCCTTCCCCATCCAGTTGGTCATGGTGCTCCCCCTCATGAACCTGTCCGCCAGCCCAACCGGCCGACATCCTTCACGGTAATCTCACTTACTACCCAAGGCAAAACGGTAAAGAGTCGCCAGCGCGTGTTGGTTCATTTATAACACCCGGCAAACAATTGACACTCAGGGAGCCAATAGATGCCGCTTACATTCTACGACTTCACCCCTGCCCCCAGCCCGCGGCGGGCACGCATTCTGCTGGCGGAAAAAGGGATCGACGTGGATACGGTTCAGGTCGACATGACCAAGGGTGAACAGCTTTCGGACGACTACAAAAAAATCAATCCGAGCTGCACCATTCCGGCCCTCGTTCTTGAAGATGGCACAGTGCTGACCGACAACGCCGGCATTGCCGCCTGGGCCGAGGCCTACAAGCCAGAGCCTGCTTTGCTGGGCACGACGCCTACCGAGAAGGGCATCGTGATGAGTTGGAATGCCCGCATCGACTTCGAAGGCTTCATGCCCGTGGCGGAAATTCTCCGCAATACGTCCAAGGGAATGCAGGATCGCGCCATCACCGGCCCGACGAACTTTGCACAACTCCCGGAGCTGGCGGAACGCGGCCGCGCCCGCCTCCCCCTGTTCTGGGACGCGCTTGAACAGCGCCTCGTAGGGCGTGAGTTCATTGCCACCGACAATTATTCCATCGCCGACATCTCCGCCCTGGTCTGCATCGATTTCTCCGCCTGGGTGAAGATGGCGCCGGGCGATGATCACCCCAACATCAAACGCTGGCACGCGGCGGTTTCCGCACGGCCCAGCGCAAAGGCGTGAGGCAAGTGCCATGACATTGCCAACACCCGTCACGCTCGCCGGCGCGCCGCCGTCGCCCTATACGCGCAAGATGCTGTCGGTGCTGCGCTACCGCCGCATTCCCTACAAGGTGATCTGGAAGCAGCCCCGTGAAATAGACGATCTGCCGCAACCCAAAGTGTCACTCCTCCCCACGTTCTACCTGCCCAACGAGGCGGGTGAACTGGAGGCGGTCGTCGATTCAACACCCCTCATCACCCGGTTCGACGAGGCCGTTACCGAGCGCTGTGTGCGCCCCACGGACCCGGTCATCCGTATGCTGGACGACCTTCTTGAGGACTATGGTGACGAGTGGCTGACCAAGGCCATGTTCCACTATCGCTGGTACTATCAGGCCGACATCAAGCAGGCTGGCGATGTGCTGCCGCGTGCCCGGATCAAGGCACCAAAGGAGAAAGACGCCCGCAAGCTGAGCCAGATTTTCAGTGAACGGCAGATCTCTCGTCTTTACGTAGTGGGATCAAGCGACACGACAGCCCCCGTCATCGAAGACAGCTTCAAGCGCCTCATAGAAATGCTGCGCGATCACCTGACCGCGCACTCCTTTCTGATGGGCGACAGACCCGGTGCGGCGGACTTCGCTTTCTACGGACAACTGACCCAGCTCGCCCAGTTTGACCCGACACCGACCCGCCTCGTGCTGGACATCGCACCGCGCGTCTATGCCTGGGTCCTGTTGATGGAAGACCTGTCAGGCGAAGAGCCCCACGATGATGGCTGGTTCACAGGCGACACGGTACCCGCGACGCTCAAGGCCGTGCTGACAGAAGTGGGCCGCGTCTATGCCCCCTTCCTGCTCGCCAATGCGACGGCTCTGATGGAAGGAGCCGAGGAAGTGCGCACAGAGATTGGCGGCGCCACCTGGGTTCAGAAACCATTTCCCTATCAGGGCAAATGCCTCGACGCCCTGCGCCGCTCCCACGCAGCGCTGAGCGAGGCGGACCGGACACGCTTTGACGATCTCATTGCAGGCACCGGCTGCGAGGCTATTTTCGCCTGAGACGCAATTCAGAACCCCGAAGGAGACACCCAATGAGCGAAACCACTACCGAGTGCTTTGCTGTTTCTATCGAAAACAACATCGCCCATATCCGCCTCAACCGGCCCGAAAAACGTAATGCCATGAGCCGCGCCTTCTGGTCCGAACTGCCGGAAATCGTGAACCGCATCGACCGCGAGGCACAGGCCCGGGTGATCGTGCTATCATCCACCGGCCCGCACTTCACCAGTGGCCTTGATGTCTCTGCGTTCGCAAGCCCGGAGATTTCCGGTGACGGCGACGACGCGGATGCCGACGCCAGACGCAAGGCACGCCTGTCGGCAGGGCAGACCTTTTATCAGAACGTGCTCGGCATGCAGGAGTCCTTCTCGGCCCTGGAGAAGTGCCGCATTCCCGTGCTGGCCGCGATCCAGGGCGGCTGTATTGGCGGCGGCGTGGACCTGACCACGGCCTGCGACATGCGCTACTGCACGGAAGATGCGTTCTTCACCATCTATGAGACCAAGATCGGCATGACCGCCGATGTCGGCACCTTCCCGCGCATCGTGAAGATCCTGCCGGAAGGGGTCGTACGCGAGATGGCCTATACGGGCCGCCGCATGATGGCCGCCGAGGCGAAGGATGTCGGGCTCGTCAACCGCGTCTTTGCGACCCAGGACGAGATGCTGGACGCCGTGATGGACATCGCGCGCGAGATTGCAGCCAACGCGCCGTTGGCCGTTGCCGGCTGCAAACGCCTTATCAATTACTCCCGTGACCACTCGACTGCGGATGCCCTGGACTACATCGCCATCTGGAATGCCTCCCACCTGCAGACGGAGGAAATCATGGAGGCGATGACGGCCAATGCCGAAAAACGCGAGGGCAACTTCGCACCCCTCCCACCGAAGCGAACCATCGGCGCCGCCTAGGTTGGAAACAGGAATTCAGGAGAGAGACCATGAAAGTCGAAAACCGGGTGATGCCGGACGAGAACCAGATCAAGGCCATGATGAACGATCCGGGTCCGGACGGCCCCATTGTCATGGTCAATCTCCTGAAGTTCCGCGACAAGGCGGCCTACAATGACGGCAGCGATGCCGACCTGTCCGGTCGGGAGGCCTATGCGCGCTATGGTGCAGGTGTGGCACCGCTGATCGAGAAGCATGGCGGGCGCCTGATCTTTGCCGGCCCTGTCACCTTTCTCACCCTGGGCTTTGCCGAGGAGAAGTGGGACCAGATCGCGCTTGTGGAATATCCCAACCGCAAGGCGCTGTTCGATATGTCCACCTCGGAGGCCTATCAGGCCATCTCGCATCACCGCGACGCGGGACTAGAAGGCCAACTCAATATCGAGACGACGCCGGACTTCGTGCTCGGCAGTTAACCAGCCCCTTTGATTGCCAGTGACCGCGCCGGTGCCAAGCCCCTGCGCGGGTGCCCTTCCCCGCCCCTTGCGCTAGTCTTGCTTTCGACAGAGAGAACAAGGCCATGCAGGGGAGCGTGGGGCGCGTGACGACGACCGTCGTGGATAACCATCAGAATCCGACAGAGAACAACCCGGACAAGGGCGGCGACACCAGTGGTGTCACGCGGCTGGTTGATACCGGCAAGGGCATGTTCGACGGCAACTTCCTGCTCAGCCTCGTGCTGGCGCTGGTGGTCTGGGCCATCTTGCGGACCCCAGAGGGGTGGCAGACATTTCTGGGTGAAGCTGATCGCGAAGTTCTACAGATCGCCTTCGAACTCAGGGTCAATCAAACCGTAAAGGGCACTGGCCCCATCCTCTTCCTCAATCTGGATGAGAGCGTCTGGCAGTCCGATGAGACCGACGGACCTGCCCTGGCTTACGCACCGCGCAAGGTGGTAGCCGACATGCTGGAAGCGGCCTACGGCATTCCAGGTTTCCCGCGACCGAAAGTCGTCGTGGCTGATATCGACCTCTTCTGGCGCACGCCGGAAGAAGCTGAGGAACAGCGCATCGACGACATTCTTACCCGCTGGGGAAACGACCCGGGCGCCCCCCTACTGGTCATGCAGCGTGAGGTGGTGGACGGGGACGGCCACCGCGACCAGCCGGCACGGGCGCGCGGCAGCGGGCGGGAGGCCATCATGGCCAATGCACCCGCAGGCAATCTCGTCTGGTCCGTTGCGCAGATCACCGGCGACGAGGTGGTCGGTGCCCGCTACATGTCTCACTATCTCTGCATCAAGACGCCCGCGGGCATCGACGTGGTGGCGGCCACACCGGTCTATGCGATCGCCGCACGAACAGCACCGGATGCCCGCAGCGCCGTGGCGCTGGTTAACCGGGCCATGGAAGAGCCGCGCCGCCATTGCCGCGGCGAGCGGCAGGAGACAGCCTTCGTGCTGGAGCGCACGGACCGGGCACCGATCAGCTTCATCCAGCAGGAAAGCTTCATCAATTATTCCGCCCACCCCGGCGGTGACCCGGTATCCGAACCCACCCTCGTTGCCGCGGACATGTTCTATATACCCGCGGGTTTCGCCAACGCGCCAATGGTATCCGGCCTTGCCTCAAGCAATGGCGTGGTCATTATCGGGTCCGCCGCCTCCATGGCTCGCGACCGGCACATGACACCCTATGGCCTCATGGGGGGAAGCATGGTCATCGCAAACATGATCCGCGGCCTTGAGGAAGGCGGCGAGATCGACCGCATGTATTGGCTGGCCGACGCAAGCCTCCTCACAATATTCGTCACGCTTATAGTTGCTTCCTTCTGGTACGCACGTATTGCGCGTGACTGGATTGGTCCGACATCACATCTGCCGTTTTTTGCCAGATTGATACGTTTGCCAATCAAATTGCTGACAAACCCTGTTATTGTTAAGCTCCTGATCGGGGTGGGGATATTCTGGATCAGCACTTTCGCCAGCTATCTCCTGTTGGACAACGGAATCTGGGTGAGCTTCGCCGCACCCGCCTATGTGGCGGCCTTGAACGAAGCGCGCGAGGATTTTGAAGAATTGATGGAGAGCCTGCGCAATGCCCGCAGCGAAGCCGCTTCTTGAGATCACCCGCACCTGCAAGGCCCGGTTGACCGGCACCACTGCCGCAGCGCTGGGTGCAGCCTCGCTCATGGTGCTGGCGGGCAGCATTGCGGCCCCCACAGAAGCTCTGGCCGCTGTTGGCCCGTGCACCTCGCCCACCGTCGCTTTCGTCAAGGATGTTCAGGGCAAGGAAGACAGCGTGCGCATTGCCCGCAATGGTGCCGAGGGAGCCCTTGGCGTCTTTTCGCCGCTGTGCACCGGCGACGTCATCAAGCTGGGGTCTTCCGCTGATCGGGTGGTAATCGCAGTCGCTGGCGCTGCTGGTCCGCGCGAGCTGCGCGGCCCCTCATCCCACACCGTCGGTGATGCCGAAACCGGCTCGCAGTCAGTTTCCGAAATCATCGAAGGCCGGCTGATGCCGCTGGGCGATCGCATGGTGGCGCAGGGGTTGGGCCGCTCCGCCGAGGAGTTCGGCTTCGCCCTTCTGGATCTCGAAGCCGAGTCCGCCCAGATCAAGGCTGGCTTCCGCCCGCTCTGGGTCGGCTGGATGGGTGGCCAGGCACCGTTCGAGCTGCTGGTTCTGGACCCGGAAGACCGGATCTTCGCGTCCACCACCCTATCGGACACATCCACCACCCTGTCGGCCCGTGACATCCTTCCGGGCCGCTATTCGATCGTGGTGAAAGACAGCTTCGGCCGTACCAAGCAGACCTTCTTCGATGCAGTGGACGCGGCACCGCCCGTGCCCGCCGTGGAGGCGCCGACCTGGATGGGTGCAGACACAGCCGCCATGTTCTCGGCCTTCTGTGTTGCGTCGGAAGACCCGTTCACCTGGTCCTATGAAGCCGCGCAAATCCTAAACCAGGCATCCGACAACGGCCTCGACCGCGAAGCTGCGATCGCCCTGCTCGCGTCTGGCGACACAGCCGCCCTCTGCCCGCTCTAGGCTATACGGCGTTTCATCAGCTGCTCCTGAAGAGTGATCAGCCGCCCAGCGTGTGGGTAGCATCGCCGATCACAACATAGGGCGCCCAGTAATAGGGATGTGCCGTCGCTTCAGCGTCCATCAGCTTGCCCTGGGCCTGCTTGAGAGCTTCATGCATGGGGGCTGACCGGGCCTGTGCGAAGAACCGCGTGGTGAGTTCATCGGCCGCCTTGTCGTCTGCCACCCAGTGCGTCGCAAGCACGGCGCGCGCGCCGGCATAGATGAAGCTCCGCACAAGACCGTCAAGCTGCGCCCCGTCAAACAGGGCCGCCAGACCTTGCGCTCCCTCCGCAGCTCGCGCCGTGTCGCAAGCAGCCAGAAAGACGAGATCAGCGGAGATATTCATGTCGAGGATCTCGGTCGCCGACAAAAGCGCGTCCCCCTCGCTCCCGAGGCTTGTCAGAAGCGACGGCTCGGTAATGCAAAACCCATCACCGAAAAAACCATGGGTGACAAAAACCAGCACCTGCTGATTGGCAATCTCCGGGTCCTGAAGCACGCTCTGCTCGGTGAAAGCAGCACCCGATATCGTCCGCCGACGGAAGTTCTGTGCAACACGCGGAGCAAGCGGTGTCAGTTCGGCCTGCAACGCTTCCTGCCCTGCGAAGATGCGACCGCATCGTTCCGGACGACCTTGAGCCACCATGCGCTCCGCATAACGATTGATCCACGGATCCGTTGCGCGCGGCGGCTGCGCAGGTCCGAATACTGTCAGCCCGCCGGTAGCGGCGGCCCGCTCGGCCCGGCGCGTCGCAACGAAACTGCCCGCACTCGGAGACGAAATAAACGCATAGTGCCGCCCCAGAAAATCCACCTGCCGGTAATCGCGGCTGCGCAACCCGCCATCCCCACCGGGCACACCGGCGACCAGCGCTGCAGGAGGCATGGATCCAAGGGAGCCCCGGGGCGAGAAGATGAGCGTTTCGACACCGGAGGCTTTCATCTCTTCATGCACCGGACCGAACACGCCCAGGAACAATTCATGCGCCTGCCCCACTGCGAACGGCACCGTACCGCCGCGACGGCTGCGCAAGGTTAGGCGCACGCGCCGCACAAGCTTGGCGGCATCAGCGCTTGTCAGCTCTGACTTGAACGGCCGCACCTTGCCGTTGAACACCGCATAGCCGAACCCGCCTGACCGCGTTGCGGTGAATGCCACAAAGGCCTCGCCCGGTCTTACTGCATCGACGAGGTCGGTCGCCGTCGCGCCCTTGTTGACCAGCTGCATGTATTTGGGTTGGGCGCGGCGGGCGGCATCCTCTGCCACATGCAACGCGTCCTCCGCTTCATCCACCGCCTTCCGCAAGGCCGCAAGCCGCTCCGGGTCAGCTGACCCGGCTTCTTCCTGCAATGTCTTCTGGGCCTCAGCAAGGGCGCGCTCGGTATCCTGCAGCACACGGATTTCAACAGCCGCTGTGTCCGACGACAGGCGCGCTGCCGCCTGCGCCATGGCGACGGCGGCACGAGGCTCCACCACATCCTCAAAGGCATTGATGAAATCGATCGTGGCGGGCCCGTTGGCCCCGCCATCAGCCCGCGTCACCAGCAGCGACAGATATTCACCTGCCCTATCCGGCGCAACGCCGAAAGACCCTTCGACGCTTGAAAAAAGGTCAAACGCCTCGCGGTAAGAGGCCAGCGCATCGACCTCTCGCCCATCCGCCTTGAGGGCCCGGCCGAGGCTTGTCAGCAATTGGGCCGTCAGAAGTGAGCGTGGCTCACGCCGACGCCAATCCGCCAGGATGGAGGACAGCGACGAAACAGCAGCCCCCGCCCGTCCCTCTTTGAGCGTTGCAAGGGCCTGCTTCTCACCGATCAGCGCCTGCAGCCAGGGCGCCGAGCCCGGCGGTGCGGCTGCTACCCTGCGAGCTGCTTCGGCCAGCGCCTCCGCTCCGCCCTCACGTCCCCGCAGGTCGAGAAGCGATGCAAGGATGTAGGCCCGGTGCGCACGCAGGATAGTGGCCCGGATATTGGGTTCGAGTTCGGTGTCTGAATAAAGCGGTGGCACCTCACTGCCGCGACGTTGATTGACGAACTCCGCCTCCCGCGGGCTGATCACCGTGATTTGCCCGTCATCAACGAAATCATCGAAGGCAGCCACAGCGCCCGTCGTCTCCGCACTGAAGGGGGATTCAGCCAATGCCTGCGCGTCGCGCAGATCCCCCTTATTGAGCAGATGCACCGCGCGATAGTTGGTCAGCTTGTCACGCAACCAGGCGATATTGAGCGTAGCAAGGGCGGCATCCGTATCATCCAGCAGCGTCTCGGCTTCCGCGAACCGACCCTGACCTGAAAGGTTGAGAGCCAGGTCCAGGGCAATATCCGCCCGGCGCTCCGGATCACCGCCAAACAGACCATCCTGGATAGACACCGCGCGTGCAAAGTCATCCGCGGCAAGCGCGAAGCGAAACGAAGCGTTGCGCTTATGCCCGCGCCGCCGCAATACCTCCTGGTCCTGCAACGCCACAACGCCGGGCAGGCCTTCAACCTCGCTCATCGACAATTCGACCGGTGCTTCCTTACCCGCGAGACCGGCCACGCCACGCCGCAGCACCGGCAACAGTGCCGGTAGTCCACGGCCCGCAGTCACAAGGCCATTACCTTCATCACGCACCGCGACGTCGCGGAAAAGCGCGCCGGACGACTTGCCCGGGCAGGTCAACTGATCGGACAGAATGCCGTCTCCATCCGCAACCCCGCCGGTGACGCTCCGCCCCCGGACGCACCCATCAAGAAAACCCTCAAGTGAGGCGGCACTCTCCTGCGGATAGACTTGAATTATTCCTGCAGGTCGCCGCCACGCGCCGCAGAAGACGTCATACTGGGCACCAAGCCCTGCGAGCTGAACATCGATGCGGCGGCTGGCGCGGCAGGCCTCCCCGTCCGCGCTGGCACCCAGATCAAGCGCTTCCGGCAGGCCGCGCCCGGATGCGACACCGCCACCAAATCCGGCACCAGCGCTGATCGTCTCGCACCCCGCAAGGACACCGGCCATCAGCAGCACTTTAACGCGCGAGGCAAGCCCGGCTCTGGAAGCAGCACTCCTCATGGCAGGCCGATCCCCCACAGGCTTTCATTACCCGCACCGGCAACGCCGCCAAGATCATCCTCATCGTCTTCATCATCGAAGTCATTGTCTTCGAAGCCGAGAAGAGTGTTGTTGGTCAGCGAACTGAGCGCGCTGTTACGCGAGCGGGCGCTTTCCTGCGCCTCACGCAGAATGGCGATGGAACAGCTCGCGGAATTGCCGATCACGCAGAGATTGAGCCTCAACTCGCCGTTCTGCACCACGCCGGCGTCAAGTAGGTTGGGTTCCAACCCCGCATCGAAACTGCTGATCCGTTCACCGGCTGCGTTGATCACGACACCGAACAGATTAACCCGGGTGGGACCGCCTTCTGCAGCTTCGATCGTGGCGTCACCACCTGTCGCCTCCTGAAAGACGACGCCCTTGCCTTCCTGGCCGGTACCCGTATTGAGCTGGACGATCTCGCCAGGCGATGCCAGACGCAGCTGATCCGCTGCGATGAAGACATGTCCTTCAGTGGCCTGGAACTGACCCAGATTGGGTTCAGCGAGGGTCGCCAGATCAAGGTCACCATTGGAGGCATCATAGGCGTCGAAGAATGCCTGGGTGCCGATCACGATGTCTCCCCGGCTCGACAGGCGCAGGGATTCGATCCGTCCGCCCGTTGAGTCCTCCCCCAACGAGCCGCTAACGAGGATCAGCTCCGGACGGGCATCGGTCCCGCCCTCCTGATAACCAAGCTGCAGGCTCGGCAGCCCACGCACGTCACCTCCGGCGATGATGCGATAGGCGGCTCCAGTTCCAAGCTGCAGTTCCCGAAGCATCGCTGGGTCGAAGGTAGCGCTCAGCAGGGCAAGGTCATTGTTCCCTGCATTGAATTGGAGCTTCGACGCGCTGATGCGCGTGATCTCCGAAGCATCGAGCGTGAACCCCTGCGGCAGCCTGAAAACAACCCCGTCCGACCCGCCCGAACCGCCCAGAACGATTGTACGTCCCGTGCCTGCCGGCGTCAGGTTGAACTGGTCACCGGCGGAAATCGTACCGGTGAGATCAAGATCAAGCACGACGAGCGATACATCCGAACTCGACGCGATCTCATTGATAACCGCAGCACCGGACGGTGCCTCGATCAGGAGAATGCCGCCGACCGCATTAAGGTCGCCTGCCACATGCACGTTGCCGGACAAGGCCTGCAGGCTCGCAGTCCCGCCCACGGTCGACGACCCGGTGACAGTCACCGCACCGCCAAGAGCACTGAGGTCGTTGCCGATGTTCACATCATTGAGGGTCACGGTGCCGCCAATGGCGCGGGCCGTCAGCCCTGCATTGGGCCCGGTGATGCTGCTCGTGCCGGTGCCGGTGACCGACCCGGTAAACGCCTCGAGAAGGATCTGTCCCTGCGCGACGAGATTGCCGATGAAGGTGACAGCAGCGCCACGCAGGGTGAGATCACCCGGTGACGATACCCCGTCCAGCGACACCACCGCGACCGGGGCGGACACGTCCACAGTACCGCCCGTCGCCGTCAGCGACCCGCCGCTGGCTGTCACACCGCCCGTGGCAGCGTCTATGTCGATACCGCCGCCAGCGGTGACCGGCCCCGACAGCAGAACCGCACCTGCATCAACGTCAAACAGATTGGGCGTCGAGATATTGCCGGCGGTAGCAGTGAGTGACGCGGTGCCCGTGCCGCCATTCACCGCTCCGGTAAGGTCGACGTCCCGGGCGGCGACAGTAACGCCTGTCGCGCCGGAGAGGCTTGTTACATCCACATCGCCATTGGCCGCCTCAATGACGACGGACCCAGTCGTAGACGAGACGGAACCGGTTGCCTGGGCATTACCCGTGCTTGCGGTTACCGCCACATTGTTAGAGGCTGTCACGGGGCCAGAGAGCGAAACACTGGTGCCGTCGACGTCGATCGATGTCGCAGACGAGATGTTGTTTGCCCCGCCGCCACTAGCCGTCAGTGCCACCGCGCCGCCCGTCGCCAGCAGGATACCGCCCGCACCGGTGAGATCGATGTCGGTGCCGCTGACGGTGATGCCGCCTGGTGCCGTGACATTGCCGACATCTACCGCGTCGCCGGTGGAGGTGACAGAGGCTGTAGTCGTGGCCGTCACGTCACCGACAGTGATCGTCCCGGGCGCATTGAGGGCAACCGAGCCGGATGTGGTGGACACCATGTCCCCGGTTGAAGTCGTGGACGAAATCCAGGAGGCAGTGGAATCCACAGTGATATTGTCACCACCGCTCAGATTGCCGTGCAGGGCCACGAAACTGTGCGCGTCGATATCGATAGCACCGGCGGACAAAATGCCATCCGTTGCTGTTCGTGCCGTGAGTTGAACGAAGCCGTTGGCCGACCGGACGGACCCGTTTGTCCCGACGAGATCGATATCCGTGCCAAAGAGGCCGACGCTGGTCGCACCGGAAATGTCGCCCACATCAATTGAATCGGTGTTGAGCCCGGGCCCGCCGATGACAACGGTGCCGCTCGCAGTAACATCGCCCAGGGTGATGTTGACCGGCGTATCAACCCGCACATTGCCGGCAGTCGCCGTGACATCACCGGCCGTCACGTTGCCCACATCAGCCAGGATATCAACGCCTGTCCCCGTCAATGGGCCGGAAAGGGTTACAACGTCACCATCGATATCAATGGCACCCGCGGCAGAAATGTTGTTAGCACCGCCGCCGGTGGCCGTGATAGCAACCGTGCCGCCAGATGACTGCACGGAACCGCCCGCACCCGTGAGGTCCACATCGGTGCCGGAGATAGTGACACCGCCAGGGCCCGTCACATTGCCGACATCTACCGCACCGGCGGATGACACGACCCGTGCTGTCGTCGTTGCCGACACGTCATCCACGTCGACCGCACCAGTTGCATCGATTGACACGCTTCCGGCGGAAGCGGTCAGCCCATTAGCCGCCACACCACCGTTGTCCGCATCAATATCAATGCTGGTCGCCATCACCGGTCCCGAAAGGCTGACGTTGTCGCCGTCGATATCAAGCACACCGGTTGAAGAAATATTGCTGGCCCCACCGCCGGTAGCCGTCAGCGACACGGCCCCGCCGGTCGAAGCGATACTGCGGTTGGTGCCGACAATGTCGATGTCCTGAGCCGTGAGCGTGATATCACCCGTCGCCGTCAGATCACCGGCATCAATAGCGCCGTTTGAAGCGATAAACGAGATCGTGCCCGCCGTTGCATCGAAGTCGCCGCTGGTGGTGATGTCGCCAGATGTGGCCGTGAGCGCAATGTTACCGGTGCTGCTGGCACCACCGCCGGTGCTGGGCGGTCCCGCATTGCCGCCGATGGTGATGGCGGTGCCTTTGCCTGTCGCCGTATCCGGAGCGACGATGGTCATGTTGTCGGTCTTGATAGCGTCTGTGGCCGTGGCGCCGAGGGTACTACCTGTGATGTCCACACCGCCGAGCAGGAAAACGTCTCCGGAAAGGGCGCCCACGTCTTGGGCCTCCACGAGGCCTTCCATGTTGAGGAAGGCGCCGCCGCCGGCCCGGGAGGCATTGGCGATTACCCGCCCGCCAATGGCCCGGCCTGCTGCCGTCTGGTGCACCACATCACCGCCGGCACCAACACCGGAGGACGCAGTATCGATAATGAAATCAGTCACCAGAAGCTCATCAAAGGCCGCGCCGTTGTTGCGTGCCGTACTGACAAATTTCAGCCGATAGGCTTCCGCCCCGCCCAGCAGCACATCGCCGTGGGACGAGGTCAGATCACCAGAATTGGTCACGACTGGCGCCACCAGCGCCATCAGACCCTGCGCATCAAGGTCACCCGAATTGGTGACAGCACCGGCACCACCGGCGAAGGCATAGGTATCTGTGGTCGGATCAAGGGCAATGAACGTGGCCGGGTCAATGTCGGCACTTGTGGCAAGCAGGCCACCCACATCCACATTGGCATTGCTGCCGAAGGCAATGCCGGACGGATTGAGCAGCCACACATGACCGTTGGCCTGCAACACCCCGTCGATGACGCTCTGAGGAATGGGGCCGCCACTGCCGATTACCCGGTTAAGGGCAATGGCCTGATTGCCCGGCTGCAGAAACGTAACGCTCTGCCCGTTGTCGATCGAAAACGTTTCCCAATCGATAGCAATCCGGTCGCTGCCCTGAGTGATGACGACAGCGCCGGGCGCTCCCCCAATGGAATTGGCGGCCGCGTCAGACGCCTGCACGATAGAGCCGCCGCTTGGGTCAGCCAGCGCGGGCGCAGACGGGGCGGCAAACCCCGCTCCGGCCAGCAGCGCCACAACCGATACTCTGTGGAGGCGAGCGCGGCGCATCAGCTTCCCTCCGCCGCGGGAAACAGATCCGCAACCGTCTGATACGCGTCCTTGGCAAGCTGCCCCACATTGGTGGTGAGCGAGAACAGCACGCGCGGACCGGGAACCCCTTCGTTCAGGCCCAACGGCTCGCGCAGCGGCTCCGCATAGGTGAATTCGGCGCGGGCATAGTCATCGATATTGATGCGCACGCCGGTGCCCCACGAAGCCAAAGTGCGGTTCTGCACAGCCAGCCTGTCGCGGTTCCAGTACTCGCCGATATCGAAAAAGCCGAAGAATTCCAAATGGGTGCGGCTGTTGAATGGCCGATAGCCGAGCCCGGCGATTTCTGCCGCGACGGCGATGGCTGCATCGCCGGTGGCAGCGCCGGGGTCATAGCCGCGGACGATGGTGTAGTTGCCGAAGGAGAACTCCTCCACTGCCATCAGCGGGTCACGCGCATGCTGACCTCGCGCGGTCACATCCAGACGCAGGGTTTGGAAAGACGGGGTGGTCACGTTGACCTCGCCCAGCAGCGACCAAGCATTGGGCCGGGCTTCCGTTCGCGCCAGGGTCCGGTCGCCTTTCTTGCTGGCCCGCAAGATACCAACGCCCTTCCGCGCCTCGATATGGCCGCGCGCCGAAAAGCCGTCGACCTCGGCTTCGGCTTCGGCACCCAGATAGGCAACACGCGTGCGGTCATCCGACAGGAGCACTGTCTTCTGGAACAGCTCGCCCTTGAGGTTTGCATAATCAAGGCCGCCATAGAGATCGACGAGCAAATCACGGTCCCGGTAGATCGGGTGGCTGACCTCCAGATTGGCGGTCACGCTCTCCGTGGTCGCGCCCAGGGTCGCCACTGTGCCGGACGGCTCTGCCTGGCCATAGGTACCCTCCACCCGAACCTTGAGCCCGCCGGACGTGAGGGTTCGCTCATAAGCCAGCTGGCCGACAAACTGCTCTCCCCACTCACGCGTGGTAAAGAAGGAGGCCTGAAACTCATCGCCGAACAGAGCAAGGCCCGGCACCCGCACCAGACCGGTAACACCTTCCCGGCCCAGGTTCTCGGCCCCCCAGTTATGCGCGTTGATCAGGAAACGTGGCTCTTCGCGCTCCGCCTCTGCGATGATGCGCATGGTGCCCGGCCCCTCGGTGCCGCGCGCAAGAGACACACGAGCATTAAGCCCCGGCACATCGGAGAGAGCTGTTACGACCTGCTCCACCTCTGATACCGGCACAGGGCCAAGACCATTGAGCCGCGCAAGCTGTGCTTCCGCCTGGCGCTTGGCAGTGGGCGACGAACCCAGGACGACCACACCTTCGATTTGCCCTTCAATGACCTGCAGGCGCACGGTGCCCGCTTCCACACGCTGCGGCGGGAGCACGACACGCACATAGGGATAGCCCTCATCTCTGAAGATCCGCTCCATGCCAGTGGCAATGCCGCGCAGCTCTTCGAGGGTTACGTCCGTGCCCAGCTTGCCGTCCGCAGCAGCAAGCAACTTGTCATCTGTCACCGCGCTTTGCTGCGGCAGCTCACTAACCCGTTCAATGATGATCTGCTTGAGCGGCAATCGCGGCGCGGCTTGCGCGGGCGCTGCGGCAGCTTCGGCCTCGCGGGCCAGCTGTGCCTGCTCCGAGGGCGGAATGGTGCGACGGGCACCTTGGGCTTCACCCCTGTCATCTAGTGCTGCAGAGGCAGGCGCAGGCCCGGCATCGGCAGGCCCCCGGGAGGCGGACAGGGACGTACACCCGGCCGCTCCCGTGGCCAGACCGGCCATCAGTGCCAAAATGGCATAAACCCGCACGAAATTTGCCCCCCAAAGGACCAGAACGCCGTAATGCCTCGCATCTCTGCAAGGCACATACCGTCGTCCCCAGTGCCGGCAGCCATCCCCAAGCGCGGCCACCGAATGCTCGCGCACCCCAAAATGCGCGGCCTGAAGGGCGAAAATGTAAAGAAGTCACAACCGAATCATAGGCGTAAATGAAAAATCTCTTAACGCCGTCTCATTTTTGCACGCGCTATTCATGCGGCGCCCTCCGGTCATTCGCCACATGAATGTCACCAAATCTTCACGCACGACACGCCCCGTGACGCTCGCATGACACAAGCGCTCGCCGGTATAGTCCCGCCGCTTGCCAACTGGCACCAGAGGAAGGCCCGGCCGGGCTTGAATGTGCCGGAAACCGGGGGATCAAGATGATCGAGGCGCTGAAACAGATATTTTCCGGCGCGGCCACGCTGCCGGACGAACACACCGTGGCCGTTGGCCTGCTCCTGGAAGTCATCCGCATGGATGATGATTTCGACGACATGGAACGCGCCGCAGTGGCCCGGATCGTCTCGCGCCGCTTTGATGTGACCGAAGATGAGGCCATGCAGAGCGTGGCCGAAGTCGCAGACATGCCCCGCACCACCTATGACGATGCAGAGCTTCTGAAGGCAATCAACGAAGCCTATTCGCCCGCACAGAAGACTGCACTGGTCGAGAGCCTGTGGGAAATTGCCCTGGCCGACGGTGAACTGCATCGCTTCGAAAACCATGCCATCCTGGCGATTGCCAACAAACTTGGCATGGGCCAGGCAGAGCTCGACGCCACACGGGCGGCAGCCAAGGCGCGCCTCGCGGCGTGAGTCACCGCGCAGCAGAACCACAACAGAGAGGGGACGCTACCCGGCGTCCCCTCTTGATGCCGGAAAGCAAGATCAAGAATGAACTTCGTCAGGATTTTCGACTGGCACGTACTGCTTGTGACGGCATTCGCCTGCGCTGCCACCTATCTGTGCATCGACAACGAGATCGCGGCTGATCTGCCCACAAGCCTGATCGCCGTCGCCATCGTCTTTCCCATCGTTTTCTCGATCAATGCGGCCTATACGCGGCGCGAAGAGGCCTTGCGCTACCTGGGATTGGTGCGTGCCACCATCGCCTCGCTCTACCTCGCCCACCGTGACTGGGTCGGCGCACCCCAAACACACGGGCCTCGCGCTGCAAAGATTGGCCGAAAACTCTATGCGTCTATCTGCGAGGCGCTGGCGGCAGACACACAGGACCAGCCCACCGCCCGCCTGAAGGTGCGCGCCTGTTTCTCCGCTTTTTCACACTCTATCGAGGATTTGCGGGCCGCCGGCCTGTCATCCACCGAGGTGTCGCGCGTCAACAATTACCTCAACCTTGCAATTACAGATTTCGAGAGGCTCCGCGCCATCTCGGACTACCGTACACCGGCGTCACTGCGCGCCTATTCCAAGGTGTACCTCAACATTTTCCCGATGCTGTTCGCACCGCTCTACGCGAGCATCGCTGCCACCGCAGGTGAGCCGTTCGGCTATGCCATGGCCGTTGCTTTCGCCTTCGTTCTGGTGGGCCTCGACAACATCCAGGATGCCCTTGAAAACCCGTTCGACGGCATCGGCGTCGACGACGTAGATCTTGAAGCAGACGGTGAGCTTTACTGGTTACCCGAGGACAAGCCCCACACCCGGGCTCCCGATTGATCGTCAGCCAATCGACAACTAGCTTGCAGAAAGCCCTTGCCGCACCGCATCCCGCGCCAGTTCATGGACGCGAACACGCCAGCGATCATCGTCGGGATGAAACGCCGCTTCGATGGTCGCCTTGATCTCTGCCGCTTTCTGCAAGTCTTGTTTCGCGTTCGGATCGACCTGCGTGTAAAGCCAGTTGTCAAGCCGCAGAGCCTTCAGGACAGCTACGCCATCCACCGTACCGAACTCCAGCGCGATGGCCGTGCCCTGCGCGCCTGCAGGAAGCTCCTCGAAGAAGGGCACGCTGATATCACCGCTGACAGGCGCGGAATTGCTTTCGCCGCCTGCCAGATTGGTGACATCGCTGCCCCATATCCGTCGGGCCCGCTCGATGGCAACCTGGTTGCCTAGACCGATCTTCTCAAGCTCACCAAACGCGCCCAACCCGGTATGGATATCCATCAGCAGGATGTCACGGGCGCTGCCAGCCGCCTCCCTGACAATCTGGCGGAATGTCCTGGCAGACCAGGACGGTGCCGAACCGCCGTAGAACAACCCGTCGGGCCGTGTGTACTGGCCGCTCGAAACGGCTGCCTGAAAGGCTGGAAAACCACGCGCCTTGATCCACTCCCCCACTTGCGCGTCCCAGTGCGCGGGACGCAAGCCATAGTCTTCAGGCGCAAGCACCGGGTGAAGGTCTTCATAGTCAGTGTTGGTTGGCACACCTGCGGCAAAGTCCAGGCAGTTGCGGTTGAGGTCGATATTGTCCTCATTCACCCGCCGCTTGTGGGCAAAGCCATAGGGATTGAGGGCATGAACCAGAACCACCCGTACATTGGATGGCAGGACGTCGAACTCGCCCGCCGATAGGAGCGCGACCTGACACCCCGACCCGCAATAGCCCTCGATTCCATGGGTGCCGGACGACAGGATCACCACCCGATCAGCGTCCGCGGGGCCCTTGACCGCCACATCGGTGACGAGCACCTCACCCTCCGGGCCCGTTGCCCGGTCATTCACGTATTCGGTGAGCGTAAAACCCGCCTGCGTAGCCGCGGCCCGAAATCGCTCGCGCGCCTGGCGGTAGCTGGATGAAAAAGCCGCGTCGAGATCTGCCACGCTGGAAGTTGCCATCCCCGGTCCCCTTTTTGTTTCGGAGCCGAGCCTAGTACGCCCGATGCCGGAACGGAAAGGGGCGGCATGCCCAACAGGCAGCCGCCCCCTTATCACCAGTGTGATCCGGCCTCAGTCCCAGGCAGGCCGCGGCGTCACGATGGGCCAGCGCGGGGAAAACTGGTCGAACAGGCTGCCCAGATCAGCAAAGGCCAGCGCGTCGCCTTCGATCACCAGCCGCCCGTCGCCCATCAGATCGCCCGCATCCCGCACCCGCAACATCAGAAGCTTGAAGTCGAGCGACGAAATCCTGAGCGTTGCCGTGGGGTTGGCGTCATGGCGGCCGGGGAAGGTGTTGAGCACACAGTTTCCAAGGGTCAGCGTGTATTTCTCACCGGTGTCCGTGAAGTCGAAATTGAACGCATACGCCTTGCCGTCCGCCTTCGGCCCGTTGAGCCGCACGGCCATGGCCTGAAACAGGTTTTCAAGCGGCATGCCCGCAGCCATGCCCTCGCTCACCTGCAGCGGCCGGCTTTCCGGCACCCCGTGGCGCAGCTCCATGGCGGCAGACAGATAGAAATTCCGCCAGACGCCGGATTCGGCCTGATAGCCCAGTTGCTCATGGGCATCGGCCAACAGAAGCCGCGCGTCCTGGTTGGTCTCGTCTGCCATCACCACATGGTTCAGCACTTCGGCAACCCAGCGATAATCGCCTTCCTCGAAGCTCTCACGGGCCTGGGCGATGACATTGTCGGCTCCGCCCATGAACTTCACATAGCGGGTGGCCGCCGCCACCGGCGGGTGCGGGAAGAGATTGGCGGGGTTGCCGTCGAAATGGCCCAGATATTTGACGTAAACCGCCTTCGCATTGGCCGCGAGCGCGCCGTAATAGTCCCGGTTATAGAACTCCTTGGCCAGCGATGGCGGCAGCGCCAGCTGCTCCGCCACCTCTTCCTTGTTGTAGCCAAGATTGGCCAGCCGCAGCGACTGGTCGTGGATGTATTTGTAAAGATCGCGCTGCTTCTTGAGGTAGTCGACCGCCCGCTCCCGGCCCCAGATCGGCCAGTGATGGGACGCGAATTCGACCTCCAGCCGGTCACCGAACAGATCAATGCTCTCCTGGATCTGTTCAGACCAGGCAAGCGCGTCGCGCACCTGCGCCCCGCGCGGCGTATAGACATTGTGCAAATGGTGGGAGGTGATCTCCGACATGCACAGCGCTTTGAACTGCGGGAAATAGAAAACCATCTCCGCCGGCGCTTCGGTGCCCGGCGTCATCTGGAACTCGATTTCGATGCCGTCCAGCACCCGTGTCTCACCAGTGGTGCAGATGAGGTCATTGGGCGGCACGAAGCCCGTCGACCCCATGGACAGAGCCGCCCCCAACCCGGTTGTCAAAAAGCCTTTCGGGTCCGGCTTCAGCAGATTGCCGTACATATAGGTGGCGCGGCGCTGCATCACCGGCCCCGCCAGCACGTTCTCCGACAGGGCTTCCTTGGTGAAGCCTTCAGGCGCCACCAGCGGGATCTTGCCGGACGCCACATCGGCCGGATCCACCACGCCGAGCGTGCCGGCGAAATGATCCGCATGGCTGTGGGTGATGATGACGGCGGACACAGGCCGCTCGCCCAATTCCTTGTTGGCCAGCGCCAGCGCCGCAGCCGAGCTTTCCGACGACGTCAGCGGGTCAATGATAACCCACCCGGTCTCGCCCTTGATGAGGGTCATGTTGGCGATGTCGAAGGAGCGCACCTGGTAGAGCCCCGGCACCACCTCATAAAGACCGTGATTGAGGCCATTGAGCTGCGCCTGCCGCCACAGGCTGGGATTGGCATGGTCCGGCGCATCGCCCGCGAGGAATTTTGATGCCTCGAGGTCGTAGGTCACCTTCCCGTCGCTTTCACGGGTGATCGTCATCGGATCAAGGGTGGCGATAAACCCGCGCTGCGCATCCTCAAAACTCTGCTGATCGGAGAAATCAAGAACCCCTGACTTCACCGCCGCATTGGCCTTGGCCGTTGCTGCGCTCGCGTCCTTCTGGCTCATACCCGCTGTTGCTGCGTCGCTCATCCCTGTCCCTCCTGGTGTTTTTTCGGCGCTTTTTCGCTGCAAGCCGAGACGGGCGGACGGAAAATCTGGCACAGTCCCGTCCGCGCCCATCACTGCAACCGCGCGCCTTGCCCCTTCTATAGCACCGATTTGATGACCGTCATTAGTTCCGCCGACGCAAAAGCCTCACCGCTTGCCTTTCTCAAGGCCTTTCTGCGCAATCCCAAGAGCATTGGAGCCGTCGCACCGTCGGGCCGGGTGCTTGCCGGGCTCATGGCGCGCGGGCTGGGAGCGGGTCAGACGGTGCTGGAACTGGGCGGCGGCACGGGCACCCTAACGCGCGGCCTGGCACGGGCAGGCGTCACCGGAGAGCGGCTGAACGTCATCGAGATGAACCCGGATTTCATCCAGAGCCTGCGCGCCCAATTCCCCGGCGCGCGCATTCACGACCATTCAGCTTTCGAGATCGATACCCTGCCCGACGATGTGCGGGACCTGGATGCGGTGATCAGCGGGCTGCCGCTGGTCAACATGTCCGGCGACAACCACCGCGCCATCATGCGCGGCAGCTTCGCGCGGCTGAAACCCGGCGGCTATTACCGCCAGTTCACCTACAAGCCCCGCTGCCCCATCAGCCAGGACGTGCTGGACGCGTTCGGCCTCAAGGCAACCTATGAAGGCATGGCCCTGCGCAACATACCGCCGGCCTTCGTCTACCGGATTGAGCGGGCCGCCTGACAAAAAGCCCCGCACCGGTTGATCCGGGCGGGGCTTTTGTCTTGAAGGTGCGGAAAGCTAGTTCAACATCTCCAGTGCAATCGCCGTGGCTTCACCACCGCCGATGCACAGGGACGCAACGCCCTTGGTCCTGCCCTGGCTGCGCAGCGCATTGATCAGCGTCACCATCACGCGGGCACCGGACGCCCCGAGCGGATGGCCAAGCGCACAGGCGCCGCCATTGATGTTGACCTTGTCGTGGCTGAGGCCGAGATCATGCATCGCCGCCATGGGGACCACGGCAAAGGCTTCGTTGATCTCGTAAAGGTCCACCTCATCCGTCGTCCAGCCGGCCTTCGTCACCACCTTCTCGATGGCCTTCACCGGCGCCGTGGTGAACCATTCAGGCGCGTGGGAGTTGGTCGCATGCGCGCGAATGGCCGCAATCGGCGTAAGGCCCCGCTTTTCTGCTTCGGATTTGCGCATCAGCACCATGGCAGCCGCCCCATCGGAGATCGAGCTTGAGTTCGCCGCCGTCACCGTGCCGTCCTTGCGGAAGGCGGGCTTAAGATTGGGGATCTTCTCCGGCGAGGCCTTGAAGGGCTGCTCGTCGGCTGAGACCGTCACCTCGCCCTTGCGGGTCTTCAGCGTGATCGGTGCGATCTCGCCCTTGAAGGCATCGCCCTCATTAGCTGCCTTGGCGCGCTTCAGGCTCTCAATGGCATAGGCGTCCTGCGCCTCGCGCGTGAACTGGTACTTCTCCGCCGTGTCTTCGGCGAACGTGCCCATGGCGCGGCCTTCCTCGTAGGCATCCTCAAGGCCGTCCAGGAACATGTGGTCCTTCACCTGCCCATGGCCCAGCCGCATGCCGCCGCGGGCATTGGGCAAGAGGTAAGGCGCATTGGTCATGCTCTCCATGCCGCCGGCGACAACCACGGTGGCATTACCAAGCAACAGCCCGTCATGCGCCAGCATTGCGGCCTTCATGCCGGAGCCGCACACCTTGTTGATGGTGGTGGCACCGGCCTCATCGGGAATCCCCGCATGGCGCGACGCCTGCCGCGCGGGCGCCTGACCGGTGCCGGCCGGCAGCACCAGCCCCATGATCACCTCATCCACCTGATCAGCCCCAAGGCCCGCATCTTCAAGCGCTGCCTTGATGGCATGGGTGCCCAGTTCCGGCGCGCTGACCGATGACAGATCGCCCTGAAAACCGCCCATGGGGGTGCGCTTGGCGCCGACGATGACAACAGGATCCTGATCCATTGCAGGGTCTCCTTCGACAGAGGATTTCGATGTCAGATTGGCGGCGGTTCTACCCCATCGCCCGGTCAATTGGAAATGGGCGCGGCAATCGAAAAAGAAAACCCGTCATCCCGGTCAAGCACCAGATGCGCGCGGGCAGGCATCTCCGCCCAGATATGCCGGGTCAGCCGCTCATAATGCGCCACGAACCGGCGCACGGCCGCTTCATCCATCCGCGGCTTCAACGGCTCAGCCGCCGCAAGGCCTGCCTCCTGTACGAGGCGCGACTGCACGACGCTCTCAAGCCCCGGCACACGAATGAGAATGAGCGGCGCCAGATCCTGCCACAGCGGCCAGTAGTCCCGGTCAAGACAGCCATTCCACCAGCGCCGCCAGACCCCGTCCGCATCCTCGGAGGCTTCCAGCGCATTGGCCGGCGCCTCGAGGGCAGATGCGGCAAGCGGTGACGCCCCAACGCACCAGCCCTCAAACAGCACGATGTCAGGCCGCCCCGAGATCCGCGGCCAGTCCGCGAAAGGCACCCGGTCATCATCAAGCTTGGAGAATTGGGGGACGGGTGCCTCGGTGCCAGGCGCTGCGGCAGCAAGCCCCCTCAACACTTCCGCAAACAGCGCCATGTCATGGGTACCGGGCACACCGCGCGTCGCGCAGAGCGGGTGTACATCCTGCGCCAGCAGCAGACGCTCCGCCTTCGGAAGATAGAAATCATCCAGCGACAGCGTCAGGGCCCGCACGCCTTGCGCGGCAAGCTCAGCCTCAAGCGCATGGGCCAAGGTCGTCTTGCCGCTGCCTTGAGCCCCGCAGATACCCGCAACAGGCAGGCCGAAACGGCCGGGCACAGCATGCAAAAGCCCCGCCGCCATATCAGGCAGCAGGGCTTTCAGGCTTGGATGGATATTCGCAGCCAAGGCGGCTCAGGCGACCGTCAGATAGGCTGCGACACACATGGCGATGCCGGCGAGATAGGTGCCCAGCGCACCCACCGCCTTCAGCACATGCGGCTTTTCAAGTGTCTTGCAGGTCAGAAACCCGATCACCACCAGATAGCGGCTGACGGCAGCAACCACCATCGACCACATGACCCAGTCCGCCATGTCGGCCTGCAGCCCCAGATAGAGCATGAGAACCGCAAGGATCGGCACATATTCAGTGGCATTGCCATGCGCCCGGACGGCCTTGTTGAGACCGCTGGTCGGGTCATCCTGGATACCGGTGATAACGCTGGTGCGCCCGCGCTGGATAGAAACCCAGAAGCCGAGCAAAAAGATGAGCAGCGCCATTGCGGCGATGCACAGGACAGCGACAGTCATGAAAATCCTCCCCCGGTTCGTGCCGGTTCAGCCCGGCTTTGCCGTGTCGAATGCTAGCACAATCCGGGGAGGGACTTGATAGAAGGCAGAAGATCGAGGCCGGCCGGCGCCTATTCGTTGAACAGCCGCCGTGTCCCCATGCTCTCGATTGCTTCGGCAAGGCGCGCGGCAGCTATGCGGTAGGCCGCCGCCCGCAAGCCGACACCATCATCAGCCGCCCGCGAGGCGACCTGGCGTGCGACCCGCTCCATGCGCCGGTCCAGATTGTCGAAGACCTGTTCCTTGGTCATTTCTTCGCCGGAGCGGTTCTGCACCCATTCGAGATAGGAAACGCTCACGCCGCCCGAATTGGCCAGGATATCCGGCACCACGTGGATACCGCGCTCTTCCAGCCGGTCGCCGCCACCAACCGTACAGGCCTGGTTGGACACTTCGACCACGACGCCGGCCTCGACCGTCTCAGCGCTGTCGCCATCGATCCACCCGCCCAGCGCCGCCGGGACCAATATGTCTGCCTCAGCCCGGCGCAGATCATCTCCCGGCGCTTCATCAGCGAAGCCCTTGAGCCCCCGATGCTCTGCCTTGAAGGCTTCTGCCTCCGAAGGGTCAAACCCATCGGCTGAGTACACGCTCCCGGAAGAATCCGACAGGCCGACGATCTTGTATCCGGCTTCATGCATGTCATGGGCGTACTGAACGCCGGCATTGCCGAAACCCTGGATCGCAATGCTTGCACCATCCGCAAGGCCAAGATGGTCTTTCAGCGCCATGGTGACTTTCGCCGCCCCCCGGCCCGTGGCCTCGGCACGTCCCGGAATGCCCCCCAGCACGATCGGCTTGCCGGTGATGCTGGCCGTGTGCGCCGTGCCTTCGAGCGCCGCCAGCTCATCCGCCATCCAGGCGAGGACCGTTCCATTGGTATTGACGTCCGGCGCCGGGATGTCCCGGCCCGTGCCGAGATCATGCTTGAGCGCCCGCACATATCCACGCGCCAGACGTTCAAGCTCATGCCGGGACAGCATGCGCGGATTGACCGCCACGCCGCCTTTGCCGCCACCGAAAGGCAGGCCCGCAAGGGCATTCTTGAAAGTCATGAGGAAGGCCAGCGTGTTGACCTCGTGCTCGTCCACCGTCGGATGAAAGCGAATGCCGCCCTTGGCGGGGCCGAGAGCATTCGAATAGATCGTACGCCAGCCCGGAAATGTCTTGAGGGAACCGTCACCCATGCGCACCGTGATACTCGCAGAAACCGAACGGGTGGGATGCATGAGCACTTCCCGCACATCCTCGCTCAGGTCCAGCGCATCCGCTGCGCGTTCCAGATAGGCGCATACATCCAGGGCTTCGGTCGTCATCTTGTCTGTCTCCGGATCATTCGGGTCGATGCAGAACGTGCTTCGGGAAATGGCGCCACTTTGCAGACAGTCCAGTCACAAGAAATTGTCATTTTCCCATTTTCCCGTGCGTACACTATTATGTGGAGCTTGAGTGAAGGCTGACGGTCATAGGCGAACGACGGCATTGCCGCCCCCACACCGTATAACCGTCTTATAAGTCCCCTACGATGCCGGGGCCTCACCCGATTTCCCGGGTCCCGCATCTGGCCGCCGCCATGCCCGTTTGGCGGACCCCAAGCCGGTTCGGAACATTTTATGCGTTATTCAGTTTCTCTTTTCGCGGCCGTCTGTAGCGCCGTCAGCATTGGCGGCCTGGCAGCCCCCGCTCAAGCACAAGGCCGCGGCGGCCCCGTCCCTGTTTTTGTACAGGAGGCCGCCGAGACTGAATTCGTCGACCGTATCGAAGCGATCGGCACGCTGCGTGCCAATGAGACCGTCGAGATCACGGCGACCGTGACTGACACCGTGACCGGCGTCTATTTCGACGACGGGGCCCGCGTTGCGGCAGGCGACACCCTGCTGACCATGGCGGACGGCGAGGAACGCGCCCTCCTCGAAGAAGAAAACGCCGCCGCCAATGAAGCTCGCCGCCAGCTGAACCGCGCCCAGAGCCTTGTCGGCCAGGGCACCATCTCCCGCTCGGTGCTGGATGAGCGCAAGCGCTCCTACGAGACCGCCGTGGCAAGACGCCGGGCGCTGCAGTCGCGTCTCAAGGACCGCGTCATCACGGCACCCTTCGACGGGGTGGTCGGCCTGCGCCGGATTTCCGTCGGCGCCTTGGTCGCGCCGGGTGACGTCATCACGCGGATCCATGACGACAGCGTCATGAAGCTCGATTTCTCTGTCCCCACCGCATACCTCTCCACCATCGAGCCCGGCCTCGCCATCCGCGCCCGGGCCCGTGCACTGGAGGGCCGCGAGTTCGAAGGTGAGATTTCAAGCCTGGACAACGAGATCGACCCGGTCACCCGCTCCATCATCGTGCGCGCATTGCTGCCCAATGATGACCGCGTGCTGCGCCCCGGCCTGCTGATGACCGTGGAACTGCTGCGCAACCCGCGCCGCGCCGTCACCATTTCCGAAGACGCCATCGTACCCATCGCACGCGAGACCTATGCCTATGTGGCCGTGGAAGAAGACGGCAAACCCGTTGCCGAACGGCGCAAGATAACTCTCGGCACCCGCCGCCCCGGCGAAGTTGAGGTGATCGACGGTCTTTCCGTCGGCGACCGGGTCGTGACCCGTGGCGCCAGCCAGCTCACCCCCGGACAGGCCATTGAGGTCAAGGCCGTGAGCAAGAGCGGCGACACGCTGGAAGAGCTTCTGGGTCCGGACGCAGCCACCAGCCAACCTGTCGGCGGCTGAGCTCCCGCGCCCGCAAGAAATTTCCCTGCATCACACACGGTGCAGGCCCCGCTAATGTGAAACCGCTGCTGCCGCCCGACGGAGTGCGCCCATGTTCCTGTCCGATTTGTCCGTGACCCGCCCGGTCTTTGCCGCCGTGCTGGGCATCCTGCTGGTTGTGTTCGGCATCGTGTCCTTCACCCAGCTGCCTCTTCGTCAGTATCCGGACATCGATCCGCCGGTCGTCACCATCGAAACCGCCTATCCGGGGGCTGCAGCCTCGATCGTTGAATCCCGCATCACCGAGATCATCGAAGACCGCATTTCCGGCATCGAGGGCATCGATTTCATCCAGTCTTCAAGCGAGGACGGCGAGAGCAACGTCACCATCCAGTTCAAGACCGGCCGCGACGTGGATTCAGCCGCAAATGACGTGCGCGACCGCGTCTCGCGGATCGTCGACAACCTGCCTGATGAGGCGGATCCGCCGGAGGTGCAGAAGCGGGACGCAGATGAAAGCGTAATCGTCTGGCTGTCGCTCTCCAGCCCCAACATGTCGACGCTGGAGCTGACCGACTTTGCAGAGCGCTACGTGGCCGACCGCTTCTCGGTGCTGCCGGGTGTCGCGCGCGTGCGCCTCTCCGGTGCCAAGAGCTACGCCATGCGCGTCTGGCTTGACCGGATGGAAATGGCGGCCCGCGGTCTCACCGCGTCGGACGTGGAGCGCGCACTGCGCGCCGAGAACGTGGAATTGCCGGCCGGCGCTGTTGAGAGCCTCGAGCGCCAATTCACCGTGCGGGTGGCACGTTCTTTCAACGATGCCGAGGACTTCTCCCGCCTTGTTCTGGCGCGTGGTGAAGACGGATACCTGGTGCGTCTGGGGGACGTGGCCCGCGTGGAACGCTCCGCCGATGAGGACCGAACCTTCTTCCGCGGCAACACCCTGCCGCGCATCGGCATCGGTATCGTCAAGCAGTCCACAGCCAATACGATCGACGTAGCCCGCGCCGCCAAGGCAGAGGCGGACCGCTTGAACCCGACCCTGCCGGAAGGCATGGAAATCACCGTCAGCTTCGACACCTCCATCTTCGTCGAAGGCGCCATCAACGAAGTCTACAAGACACTGGCCATTGCCATGGTGCTGGTGGTGCTGGTGATCCTTGCTTTCCTTGGCAATATCCGCGCGATGCTGGTGCCGGCCGTGACCGTGCCCATCTCGATCACCGCCAGCTTCACCCTCCTGCTGATTCTCGGTTTCTCGATCAACCTGCTGACCCTGCTCGCCCTGGTACTGGCGATCGGCCTGGTGGTGGATGACAGCATCGTGGTGCTGGAAAACATTCAGCGGCGCATGGACGAAAATCGCGAAACAGCACTCGTGGCGGCCTTCGAAGGCACCCGCCAGGTGGGCTTCGCTGTCATCGCGACCACAATGGTGCTGATCTCGGTCTTCGTGCCGATCGCCTTCACAGAGGGGGACATCGGCCGTCTGTTCGCCGAATTCGCCCTGACCATGGCTGCAGCCGTCGCTATCTCCAGCCTCGTGGCACTCACAATCTCGCCGATGATCGCCTCCAAGATCCTGCGGCCCAACTCGGCGGAAAGCGGAATCAGCGCCCGCGTTGAAGCCCTGCTGCGAGCTTCCCGGGACTGGTATGCAGGCGCGCTCGAATGGTCGCTTACGCGCCCCCTCATCGTGTTTGCAACGTTTGTCGCCCTGCTGGGTGGTACAGCGCTGCTCTACAACGCGCTGCCTGCGGAATACTCCCCGCAGGAAGACCAGGGCGCGTTCTTCATCATCGTCAACGGACCTGAGGGCGCGACCCACGCCTTCATGAACGAGTACATGGACGAGATCGAAGCCCGCCTCGTGCCCTATCTCGACAGCGGCGAGATGGAAACGCTGCTGGTGCGCAGCCCACGCAGCTTCGGCAACATCACCGCCTTTAACACCGGCATCGTCATCTCGGTGCTGGCGGACTGGTCCGAACGCCGGTCGGCCTTTGTCATCATGGATGAAATCCGCGCCAGACTATCGGACCTTCCGGGCGTGCGGGCTTTCCCCGTTATGCGGCGCGGCTTCGGCGGCGGCACCAACAAGCCTCTGCAATTCGTCATCGGCGGCGGCACCTATGATGAGCTGGCCGAATGGCGCGACATCATGCTCACTGAGCTTGAGACCAACAATCCAGGCCTGCAAGGCATTGACTGGGACTACAAGGAAACCCAGCCGCAGGTGGAAGTGGATGTGGACTATGACCGTGCCGCCGAACTCGGCGTCACCGTCTCTGAAATTGGCCGCACGCTGGAGACCATGCTCGGCGGCCGCAATGTCACCACCTACATCGATGGCGGCGAGGAATACCCGGTGATCCTGGAAGGTGAGCGCGAAAGCCAGCGCACCCCGACTGACCTTCAGAACATCTATGTACGGTCAGAGCGGTCCGGCGAACTCATTCCCCTGTCGAACCTCGTGACGATCCAGGAATTTGCAGGCTCCACGACCCTCAACCGCTACAACCGCATCCGCGCCCTTACCCTTGAGGCCAATCTGGCCGACGGCCTGTCGCTCGGCGACGCCATCGCGCACCTCAACACGATCGTTGACGAAAAACTGCCGGAAACAGTGGTGGTGGACTACAAGGGCGAAAGCCGTGACTACTTCACGGCGGGAGGCGCCCTTCTCTTCGTCTTCATGCTGGGCATCGCTGTCGTGTTCCTGGTGCTGTCGGCCCAGTTCGAAAGCTTTGTCCATCCGCTGATCATCATGCTGACCGTGCCGGTCGTGATCGGCGGCGGGCTGTTCGGTCTGTGGCTGGCAGGGGCAACCATCAACATCTACAGCCAGATCGGCCTGGTGATGCTGGTCGGCCTCGCCGCCAAGAACGGCATTCTGATCGTGGAGTTTGCCAACCAGTTGCGCGATCAGGGTGTCGAGTTCGCCGAGGCGCTGCGCGAAGCCTCCGTCACCCGCTTCCGCCCGATCCTCATGACCGGCATCACCACCGCAGCCGGCACCGTTCCGCTGATTATCGGCTCGGGTGCCGGCGCCGAAAGCCGCGCTGTCATCGGCGTGGTGGTGCTGGCCGGTGTACTGGCATCCGTCGCCCTGACCCTGTTCGTCGTGCCGGTAGCCTACAATCTGCTCGCGCGCGGCACGGGCTCGCCCGGCGACGTCCGCCGCCGGCTGGAGCGTGAACACCCGGAAGCACGCACAGGCCACCAGCCAGCGGAGTGACTATGCCTTCTGCCGGCGCGGCAGCAACCACTCCAGAGCCCAGGCCAGCGCCGGCAGCAACGTCACCGCGCCCACCATGTTCACCAGGAACATGAAGGACAGAAGCAGGCCCATATCCGCCTGGAACTTCAGCGCCGAGAACGCCCAGCTGGCAACACCTATGGCAAGCGTAAGGCCGGTGAAGACCACAGCCATGCCCGTCTCCTGCATGGCGAGCGGGAAAGCCTCTTCCAGTGCCAGCCCCTCATCCAACCGGAACTGCAGCCGGTTGTAGATGTAGAACGCGTAGTCCACCCCGATACCCACCGCCAGCACGAGGACCGGCAGGGTGGACGACTTGAGGCCGATGCCCAGCTCCGTCATGAACCAGTAGCCCATGAAGGTGGCGACCAGCAGCGGCGCGCAGCAGCAGATGACAGCCCGGATATCCCGGTAAGCGAGGCTGACAAGAATGATAATGGCGCCGAAGACATAGAGCAGCATCGGCAGCTCATTCTCCGAAATGACCTCATTGGTGGCGGCAATGATGCCCACATTACCCGTGGCAAGACGGAAGGTGAGCCCCTCCAGCTTGTCATAATTGGACGCGATGTAATTCTCCGCTGCAGCCACCACCCGCTTGACTGTCTCCGCCCTGTGATCCGACAGGAACGCAATCACCGGCATGGTATCGCAGCGCCTGTTGATGAGGCCCGTGCTCGTGGGAATAGGCGCCGTCACAAGTGCCAGGGTGGATTGCGCGCGCGGCAGCGTGCGCCATTTGAGATCATCCTGCATCCACAGGCGCATATTGTTGCGCGCCACCGTGGCGGCCGACACAACACCGACAACACCCGACACGTTTTCAAGGTGCCAGCCATAATCCTCCATCGCCACCATGTAGCGATGGTCGATACAGGCTTCGTTGGGCAGTTCCATCACAGTGACAAACGCATCGAGCGAGATGCCGAAATTTTCCGTGACGAACTCGACATCCTGATTGTAGCGCGCATCAGCCCTCAGCTCCGGCAGGCCCGCATGCAGGTCACCCACATGACGGTCGCGGGATTCATAGATGGAGACGGCAAACAGGACTGCGCTGACACCAAGCACCAGCTTGGCCGGCCCCGGCCGCGCAACGCCACCCAGCCGGCGCATCATCCGCGCGCGGCCTTCTCGCAGGCGCTGCACCTGAGCGACGAATTTCGGGCGCGGCGTCATGTAGGACGCAAGCAGTGGCAGCATGATGAGGTTGGAGACGATCTTGAGTGCGATGCCGACCGTGGCCACCACCGCCATTTCCTGGATTATGGGGATGGGCACAAGAGCAAGCGTGAGAAAGCCGACCAGATCTGTAATCAGGGCCATCGACCCCGGCAGGAAGAGCCGGCTGAAGGTCGCCCGCGCCGCCTGCTCCGCACTCGACCCGTCAATCACCTCGGAGGTGAAAAGGTTGATCTGCTGAACCCCGTGGCTGACGCCGATGGCATAGACAAGGAACGGCACCAGGATCGCCAGCGGATCAAGCCCGTAGCCAAGCAGTTCAAGGACACCGAACTGCCAGATGACCGACGCGAGCGAACTACCGACCGCCAACAGGGTGAGACGCACGGAGCGCGCATAGAGATAGACCGCCAGCGCCGTCAGCAGCAGGGCAATCCCCATGAAATAGACGACGCCTGCGGCTCCATCCGCGATGTCGCCAATGCCCTTTGCAAAGCCGATGATGCGGATCGTCGTGACTTCATCCTCGAACTTCTGGCGAATACCGGTCTCAAGCCGGTGTGCAAGTTCGATGTAATCCAGCCGTTCCCCGGACACCGGATTTATCTCGGCCAGCTCAAACCGGATCATCACCGACCGGTTGTCGTGGCTGACGAGTTGCCCCGCAAAGCCGCCGCGCACTGTATCAATGCGGATCCGCTCGAGCGCTTCCGGGGTTATGCCGTCGCGCGTTACCGCAGCCGGGATGAGATTGTAGGCGAGGAAGCCCTCTTCGGTGATCTCCATCACCCGTGTGTTCGGCGTCCACATGGAGCGGATCGTGGCCCGGTCAACGCCCGGCAGATAGAAGACCTCATCGGAGATATCGTAGTAGCGGCGGAAAAAGTCCGGCGTCCAGACGTCCCCGTCATTGGCCTCCACCACCACCATGACCGCGTTCGCACCGGGAAGTTTTTCCCGGTAGTCGGTGAATGTCTGGATGAATTGATGCTCGGATGGGAGCTGCTTCAGGAAGCCTGCGTCCACTTTCAACTGAGTCGCCAGCATGCCGGTGATCAGCGTGAGACACGCAAACAGGATCAGCACGAGCCGCCGATTGGCGAACAAAACCCTTTCGGCCCCTGCGACAATCGCCGCAAGCGGCCCTTTCATGGCAGCTGGTGCTGGCATGATCCCTCCCGCAATTGCTTGTTTTTCAAGCGGTTTCCCCGCTTTCTCTTATATCCGTGCTGGCATAACGAACTCTTAGCGGCAAGCCTGATCACAATGAGCATGCTTTTGCGCCTGCCGCCATTTCATGGCCAACTGCCCCCGCATTGTGATTCCGACCGTTGCCAGGCAGATCTCCCATGTCCGACACGCCCGACCAGAACACCCAGCTCATCGAGGCTATGACGGCCATGCTGCCTCCTTTGCTGGTGGCGCTCGACACGTTGGAAGATGTCACACGCAAACTGCACCCGCCGCAGATCGATGACCTCGTGGACCATGCGGCTGGCGTGGACATGGGTATCCGAGATGCCCGCCCGGTATTTGAAGCCGCCCCATGGCCGGAGCATTTGCTGCCGGTGCGCGACCGTGTGCTGACGGCAGCGGAAGAAGTGTTATCCGCTTACGGAGAACTGGCCGCCGCCAAGCACGCCGAGAATTTCATTCTCGAAGCCTTCAAGGCCCTGCGCCACGCACCACGCGCCAACGAAGCCCTTTATCCACTGGCGGCGATCCTGCCGCCGGTCAGCCGATACTTCCTCGAACCCGGCATGCGCGATGACCAGGAGCGGCTGGCAGCCCTTGCAGATGGCGCCAACCGTGCCGAGACGGGCGTCATCGAAGCAAGCAATGACAAAAAAGAGCGCGGCGGGTTCTCGCTCTACGTGCCGGAAGACTATGACCCGTCACGCGCCTACCCTCTGGTGATGGCGCTGCATGGCGGGTCCGGCCACGGGCGCAGCTTCCTGTGGAGCTGGCTGCGGGAGGCCCGCAGTCGCGGTGTCATCCTCGTCACGCCCACATCACGTGGCGACACATGGTCACTGATGGGCGATGACATGGACAGCCCGAACCTAGACGCCATGCTGGCGCACATTCGAAGCCGCTGGAATGTCGATGCCACGAAACTGCTACTGACCGGCATGAGTGATGGCGGCACGTTTTCTTACGTGACAGGCCTGCGCGACGAGAGCCCGTTCACCCACCTTGCCCCTATGTCGACCGCGTTCCACCCCATGCTGGGCGAGATGGCCTCGGCGGATCGACTGGATGGCCTTCCTGTTTATGTGGTGCACGGCGCGCTCGACTGGATGTTCCCGTCCAAAATGGCCGAGTTGGCAGCTGAAACACTTGACGCCAAAGGTGCCGAGGTGAAACTCGAGATTATTCCCGACCTGTCCCACACCTATCCGCGCGAAGTGAATGCGCGTGTGCTCGATTGGTTCATGGCCTAGTAGTACAGCGCCACATTGAGGTTGATGCGGCTGTCCCACTCATCGCTGCCCGCAGCCAGCCCGTTGGTGAAGTCGCGGGTGATGAAGGGGCTGCCCTGCCCCACGCCATAATCGAGCGTAATGAACCACGGCCCCTTTGAAAAATAAGCGCCGGTGATGTTGTGGATGGTATCTTCAAAGCCCGACGGATCTTTCGTCAGCACACTGAAATTGTTGTAGACGGTCCAGCTTTCGAAGAAAGGCAGCTTGTACTCAGGCGAGTAGCGCAGATTGGCCAGATAGATCTCGCCGCCTGACGCCACATTATAGGGAAAATCAAAGGCACCCATCTGCACGACGTCAGGGTTGAGACCGGCAGGCACTTTCTGGTTGATGTCGTAGGTGACGAATTCGAGATCGTAACCGAAGCGTCCTTCTTCCCCGCGCAGATGAACCGCCGCTGCCCAGTGATCGCCATCCTGGCCGGTTATGTCGTTCGGCACCTCACCCCATTGACCTGACGCGCCAAGTTCCAGCGACCGGTCGTCATCTCCTTGAAAGAAAGTGCGGGCCACCCGAAGGTTGAACTGGTTTTCCTCGTCATTGCCGTTCGCACCTTCATCGACAATGTCATAGGAGTAGCGGGCACTGTCTTCGGACCGGCCGATACCGTCCCCTTCATCGCCAATGTACCAGGCCGCCTGAAGCGACCAGCCGTCCCAGTCCGGCGACACATATTTGAAGCCGAGATCGTAGTCGTCCTCCAGCCCCACATAGTAGGCGATGGAGAAGAACCAGTTGTCAGACGCATATGGAAGCAGACCGAACGGCACCTGATGCACACCCGCATGCACCACGCTTCCGTCATCGAACCGGTAACCGAGCCATGCATGGTGGACGAAGGCCGTATCGTGATCCTGCCCGTCCTGATGATAGTAGTATAGACGTCCCTGGGCGGAGCCGATGAAGCGGCCGGTATCGAAATCAGCACGGGTAATCAGCGTATCAAACTCGAACCAGTCGTCGAACTCGTCCGGCGTATTGTAATCGCGATAGGTAACGTTGCCGCGGATCGCGCCACCGAATTCGACAGGCCCAACTTCAAAGAGCCCATCGGCCTGGGCGGGCGCCGCCATCATCGGCAATGTCAGCGCGGCAAGAGCGGCAATTGTAAACCGGCTCCGGAACAGCGTCCGACCAGTGTCGGCCCGCCTGGCTTCTAAAGATGCCCCGGCTCCTTCAGCCATGATTTCTCCCCCTGCCAGTTCCCTGGTCCGTTCTGCTCAATTTGCGTCCACGCGCGCCCGTCTGCTAGGGCGGCGACACAGATGGAACAAGCGCGCGCCAAGATTGTTCCCCTATGGCAGTCGTGCGGCCACACGCGGGGCGAACAAGACATAGAGGATCCATGCCGACAGACACTGACCTGACCCCCGAGGGCAATACGGGCCTGATCGACACCGACTATGAGATCGGCCAGGACAATGTGGAAGCAAGCGTTGGGCCATTTGATTTCGACATCCACAATCCGGTCTTCGTCGTCTCCGGCCTCACCATCGTCCTCTTCACCACGCTGACACTGCTGTTTCCGGAAACCGCCGGAGCTTTCCTGTTCTGGCTGCGACCGGAGCTCACCAGCAGCTTTGACTGGTTCTTCCTGACCGCCGCCAACATTTTCGTGCTGACTGTCGTCGGCATCATGATTTCACCGCTCGGGCGCATCCGCCTCGGCGGCCCGGATGCGACACCGGACTATTCCTATGCCGGCTGGTTCGCCATGCTGTTCGCCGCCGGCATGGGCATCGGCCTGATGTTCTTTGGTGTCTCCGAACCAATTTCCCACTTTTCGGCTGCCCTGGTGGATAATGCCGGTGCGCCGGAAAGCTGGGCGCCGCTGGCAGGTGCTGCCGGCGATGAGGAAGCCGCGCGCCGGCTCGGCATGGCTGCAACGATTTTTCACTGGGGGCTGCACCCCTGGGCAATCTACGCGGTTGTCGGCCTGTCGCTGGCGCTGTTTGCCTACAACAAGGGCCTGCCCCTGAGCGTCAGGTCGATCTTCTACCCCATCTTCGGTGAGCGCATCTGGGGCTGGCCGGGCCATGTGATCGACGTGCTGGCCGTCTTCGCCACATTGTTCGGACTCGCAACCTCGCTCGGCTACGGGGCGGAGCAGGCAAATGCGGGTCTCGAGTTCCTGTTCGGCATTCCCGTCAGCGAAACGTCGAAGGTAACGCTGATTGCCGGTATCACCGGCATCGCCCTCATCTCGGTTGTCGCGGGTCTCGATGCAGGCGTGAAGCGCTTGTCGGAAATCAACCTCGTACTGGCAATCATGCTGCTGGCCTTTGTCATCCTCGTGGGCCCGACACTGGCCATCCTGTCGGGCTTCGTTGCCAATCTCGGCGCCTATATGACGGAGCTTGTTCCGCTATCCAATCCGTTCGGCAGGGAAGATGACAATTTCCGCCAGGACTGGACGGCGTTCTACTGGGCCTGGTGGATTTCGTGGTCGCCTTTCGTCGGCATGTTCATCGCCCGCGTCAGCCGCGGACGCTCGGTGCGCGAGTTCATTTTCTGCGTGCTGCTGATCCCATCGATCGTCTCCGTCCTGTGGATGACCGCATTTGGCGGCACCGCCATCACCTTCGTCACCCAGGGATTTGAAGCCATTGTCGACGCACCGACGGAACTTCGCCTCTTCACCATGCTGAGCGAGCTTCCGCTGGCAGCGATCACGTCTTTCGTCGGCATCGTGCTGGTGATCGTGTTCTTCGTCACATCGTCCGACAGCGGATCACTGGTGATCGATACAATCACGGCAGGCGGCAAGGTGGATGCACCGGTGGCGCAGCGCGTGTTCTGGTGCCTGTTCGAAGGACTGGTGGCCATTGCCCTGTTGCTGGGCGGCGGCCTTGCGGCACTGCAGGCAGCCGCCGTTTCCACGGGGCTTCCCTTTGCAGCGGTCCTGCTGCTCGGCTGCGTGGCCCTGGTGAAGGGGCTGAGAGCCGAGCCGCGAGACTGACATCCGACGATACTCACCCGACCACGAAAAAGGGCGCTGCGGTCTTCCCGCAGCGCCCTTTCCATTTCAGCATCGAGAGCTTCAGGCCGGGATGCGCACCGGCATATACTTGTAGCCCTTCACGAAGCAGCCCGGGGAGCGTTCCGGCTCTTCCATCACTTCGATCTTCGGGAAGCGCTTGAGGATTTCTTCCCACAGGATGCGGATCTGCAATTCGCCAAGGCGGTTGCCCACGCAACGGTGAATGCCGTAGCCGAACGACATCTGACGGCGGGCATTGTCGCGGTCGATGATCAGCTTGTCGGCATCATCAAACACGTCCGCGTCACGGTTGCCGGACACATACCACATGGCCACCTTGTCGCCCTTCTTGATCATCTGGCCGTTAAGCTCGATGTCTTCGAGCGCCGTGCGGCGCATGTGAGCCAGCGGCGTCTGCCAGCGGATGATTTCCGACACCATGTTCGGGATCAGGTCCGGGTTGGCGACCAGCTTGTCATACTCGCCCGGGAACTTGTTGAGGGCATAAAGACCGCCCGTCATCGAGTTGCGGGTGGTGTCGTTGCCGCCGACGATGAGCAGGATGATGTTCCCGAGATATTCCATCGGGTCCATGTTCTTGGTGCTCTCGCCCTTGGTCAGCATGGTGATCAGGTCATTGCCCTGCGTGTCCGAGTTGACCCGCTCGTTCCACAGATTGGTGAAGTATTCGAGGCAGGAGAGCATGTGGCCCTTCCACTCTTCCTCACCGCCTTCCAGTGTCTTGGAGTCGGTCGTCACCATGTCGGACCAGAAAGTCAGCTTGCGGCGCTCCTCGAACGGGAAATCGAACAGGGTCGCCAGCATCATGGTGGTGAGCTCGATCGACACATTGTCGACCCAGTCAAACACCTCACCGCGCGGCAGCGATTCAAGCACCTTGACGGTCCGCTCACGGATCAGCGGCTCCCAGTTCTTGAGGTTGTTCGGCGCCACGATCGGCTGCACCGTCTTGCGCTGCTCGTCATGCTTGGGCGGGTCCATGGCGATAAACATGGGCAGCTGGAAATCTTCCGGCCCGTCAAACAGCGTGATGCCGCCATGGGTCCAGTCAGACGAGAACACGTGGTGGTTGGTGTCGACCGCCATGATGTCTTCGTAGCGGGTCACCGACCAGTATTCGCCGAATTCCTCGTCATAGCCCTTATGCACCGGCGCTTCCTTACGCAGGCGCTCGAAATAGGGCCAGATCACGTCGTTCTGGAACAGATCGCGCTGGGCCGGATTGATATCCTTGAGCGGCATGCTCCAGGCGCGCTCGGTGTGATCGATATCCGGCGTGGTTTCGATGGCTGCTTGCGACATGAAATGTTCCTTCCGCTTGTCTTGCGTGGCCGGGCGGCATGCGGCCGATACGCCATGCAACAAGGCCGGACCCCGACGCGCGATGAGGCGTCGGCCCCGGCCTGCTCCCGTTTTAGGGATGCTTCCTAAAGACCACGATAACGCGAGGGAAATCAGCCTTCCAGATAAAAATGACGCCAGCGTCATTTTTATTGCGCCGCAATACTTCCTGGACGCTGGGCAAAAAGAAAGCGCGGCATCCCTGAACTCAAGGGATACCGCGCTTTTTTGGCGGGCTCATCTGAAGGCGAGCGCCGCCGGCCGGGGACCGCCTCAGGCGGGGATACGCACCGGCATGTAGGTGTAGCCCTTCACGAAGACGGACTTGGTGCGGGTCGGCTCTTCCAGAACCTCGATCTTCGGGAAGCGCTTGAGGATCTCTTCCCACAGGATCTTGATCTGCAGCTCGCCCAGGCGATTGCCCACGCAGCGATGGATGCCATAGCCGAACGACATCTGACGGCGCGCATTGGCGCGGTCGATGATCACCGTATCCGCGTCTTCAAACACATCCGCATCCCGGTTGCCCGAGACGTACCACATGGCAACCTTGTCGCCCTTCTTGATCATCTGGCCGTTGAGCTCGATGTCTTCCAGCGCCGTGCGGCGCATGTGGGCCAGCGGTGTCTGCCAGCGGATGATTTCCGACGACAGGTTCGGGATCAGGTCCGGGTTGGCGAGCAGCTTGTCATACTCACCGGCGAACTTGTTGAGCGCATAGACGCTGGCTGTCATCGAGTTGCGGGTGGTGTCGTTGCCGCCGACGATCAGCAGGATGATGTTCCCGAGATACTCCATCGGGTCCATGTTCTTGGTGCTGTCGCTATGCGTCATCATGGAGATGAGGTCATTGCCCGGCGTGTCCGAGTTGACGCGCTCATTCCATAGATTGGTGAAATATTCGAGGCACTCAAGCAGTTCTGCCCGCCACTGCTCATCGCTTTCCACGATGTCCGGATTGTTGCGGCCGGTCGCCACGTCGGACCAGCGGGTCAGCTTGCGGCGCTCCTCGAACGGGAAATCGAACAGCGTGGCCAGCATCATGGTAGTGAGTTCCACCGACACATTGTCCACCCAGTCGAATGCTTCCCCCCGCGGCAGCGAATCCAGCACATAGCCGGTGCGCTCGCGGATCAGGTCTTCCCAGTTCTTCAGGTTGTTGGGTGCCACGATGCCCTGCACGGCCTTGCGCTGGTCATCATGCTTGGGCGGGTCCATGGCAATGAACATGGGCAGCTGGAAATCGGAAATCTGGTCGAACAGCGTGATGCCGCCATGTTCCCAGCTCGACGAGAACACGTGGTGGTTGGTGTCCACCGCCATGATGTCCTCGTAGCGGGTCACCGACCAGTAATCACCGAAGTCAGGCGACGTCGCTTTATGCACCGGCGCGTCCTTACGAAGGCGCTCGAAATAGGGCCAGATCGCATCGGCCTGGAAAAGGTCCGGGTCGGCGATGTTCAGCTCTTCGAGCGGCATGGTGCGCGCACGCTCGACATGATCGATCTCAGGGGTGTCCTGAATGGCGGCCTGGGACATGGATGCACTTCCTTCCTTTACTGCGTGGGGCCCGATTAAGGGGAGAGGGCTACCGCACGGCGTGACGCCGCACCCCCTCCGTTATGTGCGGAAGGTGGTCACGGCTTGCCGCAACTGACTTGCGGCCATTTGCACGGATGGTAACGCAGGGGAAATGCCGGTTTCAATTGAAAATGACGCCAGCGTCACTTTTTGCTGCGGCGCAACACCTTTTTCCAGCCGAATGGCAAAACCCCAAAAAGCGCTGCTTTCCGGGGTTTTGCCGTACATCAGATGGCGAAAGACACTTGATTGAGAGAATATGCCGGACGGGCGATCTCCGAGAAGGCCCTTGGCCGGCTATCTGCAGTCTCGATGTCACCGCCGGCATCGCCGGCCATCACGGCAGCGACACGCAGGCCGTCAGAGACCTTGTAAAGGCGAAACTCAACATCATCCGAGCCTTCCGCCTTGTGCCAATCGGCGAGCGCCACAAGGCTCAGTTCCGAAGGATGATAGAGCGCAGTCACGTTGCGCAATGCAGGGGTACCGTCGACGGATGCGGGCATGGCCGCTGTCATGCCGATCACCACATCCCGGAGGCCATCGAGTTGCGCCCGGGTAAGGGCAACGTCAGCGCGGGCCTCGGACCCGGACGTGCAGATATCGATCTGGGAGGGGCGCAGCGCGACCGTACGCAGGAACGAGCCCGCTTCTCCCTGAGATTCGTAGGAAATGACAATGTGTTCGACCCGGCCGCGGGCCGTGGTCACGACGTCCACGATGGACCCGTCTACAGCCTGACCTGCGGCCGTGACCCGCGCGTCGCGCACCTCGGCAAGCGACAGGGAGCTGGGAAGGTAACACCCTTCTGCCAGCACCGGTGACTGGAAGGCAGCCACACCGGCTGCGGCGAAAAGCGTGCCGCCGATGACGCCGACCCTGCCCTCTCGCGAGGTCAGGATGGGGCGAACGCGGTCGCGAAGCTGTGCAACTCTCTGCCCCAGCGCGCTCGTCTTGAAATCGGATGTCCAGCCAGCCCAGTTCATGGTTTTCGCCCCGTTCGGGAAAGGGTCCTCTTGCCGTTGAAACTCGACAGGAAAACCGGGGCGGGGCCGGATGGTTCCGAATCAAAACACCCCGGGCCTGCACGGGCGGCAGGTCCGGGGTGCAAAATCGTGCGTCGTGCTGCCTTGCAGCAATGTACGCCTTACGCGGCGCGGAAGGTCTGCAGGCGCTTGGCGATGATTTCTTCCGCTTCGCCCATGATCCGGTCCATCAGTTCCTGACAGGTCGGAACGTCATGGATCAGGCCGGCGACCATGCCGCAGCTCCAGCCGCCCGCATCCATGTCGCCATCCTTCATGATCTTGGGATAGACGCCCGCAACTTCCTCGGCGATGTCGGCGAAGGACAGCTTGTCACCAAGCTCCTGCTCCTTCTGAAGCAGACGCTCGACCGCATCATTATTGAGGACCCGCTCCGTGTTGCGCAGCGGACGCATGATCAGGCGGGTATCGAGTTCCGAAGCCTCAATCAGCGCCTGCTTCACGTTCTCATGCACCGGTGCTTCCTTCGTCGCGATGAAACGGGTGCCCATGTTCATACCCTCGGCACCCAGCGCCATCGCTGCCACAAGGCTGCGCCCATCGGCCATGCCGCCGGACGCCACGAACGGGATTTTCAGCTCTTCGGCGGCACGGGGCAGCAGGATGAAGTTGGGAATGTCGTCTTCACCGGGATGACCGCCGCATTCGAAACCATCGACGCTCACAGCATCACAGCCAATGGATTCGGCCTTCAGCGAATGGCGGACGGAGGTGCATTTGTGGATCACCTTGATGCCCGCTTCCTTCAGCGTCGGCAGCCACTGGGCGGGATTGTTGCCCGCCGTCTCCACGGCTTTCACACCACTCTGCACGATGGCATCAACCAGACCCGGATAGTCAGGCGGCGTCACCGACGGCAGGAAAGTGAGGTTCACGCCGAACGGCTTGTCGGTCATGTCCTGGCAGCGCTTGATCTCCGCGGCGAGCTTTTCCGGCGTGCCCTGAGTCAGGCCGGTGATGATGCCAAGGCCGCCCGCATTGGACACCGCCGCTGCCATTTCGGCGAAACCGACAAAGTGCATGCCGCCCTGGATGATGGGATGCTCGATACCGAAGAGTTCTGTAATTCGCGTGCGCATGGTCGCCGCCCCGTGTGATGTTTGAAACAATTATGCGGCCACCCGGGACATGCACCCCGGGGCAGCCTCTCGGCCTGCATTGTGGCCATTCACACGCGAATTGCTAGTCAGTTTTAAAAATAAACTATGGCCGCGAGCTAGATACCCGCAGTTGAGATATCCGCTGCATCCCACGTACCACCGAGGGCACGGAACAGCTCGATCTGGAACTGGGTCGTGCTTGCCTGCGACTGGGCAAGGGTGATGTCCGCCTCGGCCAGCGTGCGCTCCGCGTCGAGCACGGTGATGAAGTCATCGGCGCCCAGCTCGTAGCGCTCGCGGGCCATCCGGGCCGACTGGGCAGCAACATCCCGCGCCTGCTTGAGCGCTGCCTGGCGCTCAAGCTCAGCGGCGTAGTTCTGCAGCGCCGTTTCCGTCTCCTGCAAGGCCACAAGCACGGCCTGATCAAACCGGGCCAGCGCCTCGGCCATCGTCGCTTCAGCGGCCCGGATACGGGCCCGTGCGGCGGTCTGGTTCGGAAACGACCATGAGATCAGCGGCCCGAAATTGAACCCGACTGCACCGTCTTCCTTGAGGCTGGCTACCTGCAGTGCCGTCACGTCGACGGAGCCACCAAGGGTAATGCGCGGATAAAGCTCTGCCGTCGCAACCCCCACCCGGGCCGCTGACGCTGCCAGCGTTTTTTCTGCTTCCTGCACGTCCGGACGGCGCGCAATGAGCCCCGCCCCGTCGCCCACCGGGATTGTTGACGCAACAATGGGGGAAGACATGCACTCCGCCGCAGCTTCCACCATCTCCGCAGGCGGTGTGCCGACAAGTGTCGCAAGGCGGAAGCGCGCATTTTCCCGCGCGGCCCTCAGGCGCGGCAGGCTGGCCCGCGTATTCTCTACGTTGACCCGAGCGCGGGCAATGTCGAGCGTTGTTCCCTGACCGCCTTCGGTCAGCTGACGCGTGAGATCTACCGTCCGGGCCTGCAGGTCGAGCGTGTTTTCTGTGACAGCGATCTGCTGGTTGGCAGCGCAGATATCCGCGTAAGCCCGCGCCGTCTCACCCGCCACGGTAATGCGGGCCGCCTGAAGTGACGCGGCAGCAGCCTCGGCATCAGCCCGCGCCGCATCGACGCCATTGCGCACACGGCCAAACAGGTCGATCTCGTAGGACAGGCTGAAACCCGAATTGTAGGTCAGGTCTTCGTCATTGCGCGGCGAGGTGACAATGCCCCTCTCGTCACGCTCATAGGTCACACCCGCCGAAATATCCGTGCTCGGAAAAAAGTCAGCCCGACTTTCACCAAGCGCTGCCAGCACCCGGTCGAGATTGGCCAGCGCCGCCTTGAGGTCGTTGTTCTGTTCGAGTGCGCGGGCGACATAGCCGTCAAGCTCGGCGTTGTCGTATAGGCGCCACCAGCGAGCATCGGGAGTGGACGCGTTTACCGGTGCCACCTCCGCAGTGACAAACTCCGCCTGGGCCTTGGGAGATTGAACCACCGGCGATTGTGGCACGTCTGGCGAGAAGGAGCAGGCGGCAAGGCCGACGGTCCCGAGCATCGCCAGAAGCTTTGCATTGAGCGGTTCCAGGGTCTGTCTGCGGCGCACCATCTGTCCAACACTCCGGCCGGTTTCCGGCCTTTTTCGGGGCGAATTCGTTCTGAAGTCTGACGGAAAAGGGTTAATGGCGGACTTACCAAACGCCCTCATACGGCCACGAAAAAGCCCGCCCCCTATTGGGGAGCGGGCCTCTTCGCCGAGCAAGTCAGCCTGGCTGGATCAGAACATCAGCTCCGCTAGCTTCTTGCGCTGATGCGCAGCATCGCCATGCAGCGCATCCCCCCAGAAGGCGCGGCGGCGATAAAGCTGGGCATCACAATCATAGGTGAAGCCGAAACCGCCATGGAACTGGATCGCGCGGTCGGCCGCAAAGCTCATGGCAGTCGCGGCCTGAGCCTTGGCCATGCGCGTCGCAATCTCGCCTTCGCCCTGTTCGCCGAAGCTGTGCGCGGCGGCATAAAGATGCGACCGCGCGGCTTCATATTCCAGCAGCGCATCCACCGCCGGATGCTTCAGCGCCTGATAGGACCCAATCAGCTTGCCGAACTGGGTACGGGTCTTGAGGTAGTCCACCGTGTAGTCAATGCAGCTGGCCGTGCCGCCGCACATCTCAGCCGCCGCGAGCAAGCTCGACACCATTTCAATGTGGGCAAGCGTCTGCGTCGCCGGCGCACTGCTCAGGAGGTTCGCGGCTGGCACGGTGACGCCATCAAGCTTCACCTTGTAGGAGCGGCGCGTCTCGTCGATCACCACTTCGCGGGTCAGCGCGTCGGCCCCCAGCGCTGATTTCGGCACCACGACAAGCGCTGCCTCGCCTTCAAGGGAAACCGAGACCGCCAGCCACTCAGCCACCGCAGCATCAGTCACCAGAAGCTTCGTGCCCTCAAGCTTCAATGTATCGCCGTCACGGGTGGCCGTGCAGGTGACGGCGGTGAGGTCCCAGTTGCCATCGGCTTCCATCAGGGCAACCGTCGCCGGGTTTCCGCCGCAGACGCCGGGAAGCAGGTCGTTCTTCTGGGCTTCCGTGCCGCCGAAGAGCACCGCCTGTGCCGCGATGGTGGTGGATACGAACGGGCCACCCATGAGGCTGCGACCCATCTGCTCAACCACCGGCACCACTTCGGCCATGGTGAGACCAACGCCGCCGAACTCTTCGGGCACCGCGATGGCAAGCCAGCCGAGTTCTGCCAACTCTGCCCACACGCCCGGGTCATGGCCCGTCTCGTCATCGATCAGGGCCCGAACCTTGTCGATGGGTGATTTTTCCCGTGCGAAACGCTGGGCAACTTCCAGCAGCTCCGCCTGCTCTTCCGAGAAGCCGATGCTTCCGCTGTTGTTGAATGTCATTTGTTGAACTCTTTGAAGGGGGGCTGCGCAATCAGGACTTGGGAAGTCCGAGCACATGCTCGCCGATAATGTTGTGCTGGATCTCGCTGGTGCCGCCGCCAATGGTGGCCGAGAACGAGTTGAGATAGCCGCGCTGCCAGATGCCCTGCTCAAGCGCATCGTCGTCGCCCACATAATAGGCCGCCCGCATGCCCTGAAGCCGTGTGGCGAAATCCGCCATACGCTTCATGAACTCGGTCGAGGCAAGCTTGGAAGACAGCGGGATCGAGAACGGACGGTCCTGCACCAGCGGCTGGATACGCCCGCGCTGGGACGACAGCCGCAAGGCGCGCGCCTCCATCAGCAGCGACACCATCTCGTCGCGGATCATCGGGTCATCCAGCGCCGGCTTGCCGTTGTATTTGGCGGTTTTTGCCAGCGCCACCACATCGGCAATGTCCGGATAGGTCATCACATAGCCGCCGGGCTGGCCGCCGCGGGCACCCCGCTCATATTCGAGCGTCCGCATGGCCACTTTCCAGCCTTCGCCCTCTTCGCCCATCAGGCAGTCCGCCGGAATGCGGGCATTGTTGAAGAAGGTTTGGGTAAACCCGTATTCGCCGGTCAACTTGCGGATCGGCACCGTCTCAACACCTTCAGCACCCATTGGCGCGAGGAAGAAGGACAGGCCCTTGTACTTTGTCGGCGCATCCGGATTAGTGCGCGCCAGCAGGATCATGTATTTGGCGAAATTGCCCTGGGTGGTCCAGATTTTCGACCCGTTGATGACCCACTCATCGCCGTCCCTGACGGCCTTGGTTTGCGCATTGCCTAGGTCGGACCCATGCTCCGGCTCGGAGAAGCCCTGGCACCAGATATCTTCCGCAGACAGAATGTTCTTAAGATAGCGCAGGCGCTCCTCCTCAGTGCCGGTGTCGAGGATCAGCGGCCCGGCCCAGTTGAGGCCGATGGCATTGAGCATGATCGGCCCGTTGGCGCGGCCCATCTCCTTGGTGGCGATGTCCTGGAACGCCTGATGCATGCCGCGCCCGCCATAGGCTTCCGGCCACGCCGCACCGAGATAGCCCGCGGACCACACCTTGTTCTGCCAGTCACGCAGGAAGTCGAACTGCTGCTGCGTGCCCACTTCCATGAAGGTCAGCGGCAGCATGAAGCCGGGATCGGCAACGGTGTTTTCTTCAAACCAGGCCCGCGCGTCGGCGCGGAACTCGTCCAGCTCCTGCTGGGTGGGGGTACTCATCGGCGTCGCCTCCTTACCATGTGTCCACGAAGTTGCGGCGCCGCGTTCTCAGCGCGGCATCCACCGGCACCGTCCGGATGCCGTTCACAATCCATTTGCGCGTGTCGATCGGGTCGATCACCGCGTCGATCTCATGCAGCGTCGAAACGCTCAGCGCCTTGCCATGCTCGTAATAGGCGGCAAGCAGCTTCTCAAAGAGCGCGTCCCGCGCTTCGGGGCCTTCAGCAGCGGCAAGCTCCTTGGCATAGCCCAGCCGCACCGCGCCCTCGAGGCCCATGCCGCCATATTCACCCGTCGGCCAGGAGACGAGGAACACCGGCGATGTGAAGCTGCCGCCCGCCATCGCCTGCGCCCCAAGCCCGTAGCCCTTGCGGAGGCACACCATGAACAGCGGCACCGAAATGCTCGCACCGGTCACCAGCATGGAGGACGCCCGACGCACCGTCGCCAGTTCCTCATGGTCCGGCCCCACCATGAAGCCCGGCGTGTCACACAGGGAGATGAGCGGAATGCCGAACGCGTCACACAGCTGCATGAACCGACCGGCTTTCTCAGATGCTTCCGCGTCAATCGCCCCGCCGAGATGATGCGGGTCATTGGCGAACAGGCCGAAGGGCTTGCCTTCGATACGCACAAACGCCGTGATCATCCCGCGACCATAGCCGCGCCGCAGTTCCAACACCGAACCTTCGTCGGCGATGAGATCTATCGCGTCGCGCATGTCATAGACGCGCTTGCGGTCCTCCGGCACCACATGCCGCAGCCGCCGCTGGTCCGCGCAGGTCCAATCCGCAACCGAACCCTGAAAGTATGACAATAGCTGCTTGGCCTGCGCCACGCCGTGTGCTTCGTCATCTGCAACGAGGTCGACCACGCCATTATTGGCCTGCACATCGATGGGGCCGACTTCGTCAGGCTTATAGACACCAAGCCCGCCGCCTTCGATCATCGCCGGACCGCCCATGCCGATGGCGCTGGACTTGGTGGCGATCGTCACGTCCGAACAACCGAACAGAACGGCATTGCCCGCAAAGCAGCGGCCATTGTTGATGGCGATGCGCGGCGCGGCACCGGATGACTTAGCATAGGTGGCGAAAGTCTCGACATCGAGGCCCGTCGCCGAAACATTGCGCACATCCGTGTCGCCCGGCCGTCCGCCGCCGCCTTCGGTAAAGAAGACGATGGGCACATGCCACTTGTCGGCCAACTCCAGCACGCGGTCCGTCTTCTTGTGATTGAAGTAACCCTGCGTGCCGGCCAGCACGGTGTAGTCATAGGCCAGCACGGCGGCACGGCTGGTGGTCTCGTCGAACGTCCCGCCATTGATGGCGCCAAAGCCCGCAACCATGCCGTCGCCCGGCGTGTTGGCGATCAGGTCATCCAGCTCGCGGCGATTGCGCTGGGCGGCCAGCACCATCTGCCCATACTCCATGAACGACCCGTCGTCGCACAGATCCGCCACGTTCTCGCGTGCAGTGCGGAAGCCGAGCTTGTGCCGCTTCTCGACCGCAGCCTTGCGCTGATGGTCGAGGGTCTTGTCGATACGGTCGAGCAGTTCCTGCAAATCCGGCCGAATGTGATCAAGGTCAACCTCGGCGACCACAGCGTCTGCATCCGCTGCACTGTCACTGGGCTCGATGAACAGCACAGCAGCCCCTTCATCCAGCACCACGCCTGGCTCCGCAGCAACAAGCCGCACCCGGCCCGCCCGCGGCGCGGTCACGCCATGCTGCATCTTCATGGCTTCCAGCACCGCCACTTCCTGCCCGGCGGTCACCTCGTCGCCGTCTGTCACCAGAACCGAAACCAGCAGCCCCTGGAGCGGCGCAACGGCCCCTACCGTGCCGTCTGGTGCCTCGATGCGAGGCCCGTGCTGCGGCGCGGATGCAGCGGCTGTGTCAGCAACCCGCAGCAGCCCGTCATCCCGTGCTGCAGCCTCCACCAGCGACGCCCCTTCCCGCTCGATGAAGCGGGTATCCACATCCCAGTCGGCAAGTCGCGAATCCGCCAGCATGGCCCGCAGGAAAGACTGGTTGGTGTCAACGCCGCTGATGGCGCACTCGCCCAGCGCCCGATGCGCCTGGCGCATGAGCGCCGGCCAGTCCTGATCACCCCGGCGGATGATCAGCTTGGCCAGCAGCGAGTCGAATTGCGGGTTGGTCGCGTAGCCGGCAAAACCATGACTATCGACACGAATGCCCGGACCGCTGGCCATGTCGAACCGCGTGAGTGTGCCGCCCGCCGGGCGCACGCTGCCATCCGCCTGCATGACCTCCGTATTGATCCGGAGCTGGATAGCCGAAGCACGCGGCACCGGCAGGTCCGTGACGCCGCACGCATCAAGACGCGCGCCCGAGGCCAGCCGCAGCTGAACATCAACAAGGTCGAGCCCGGTGATTTCCTCGGTGATGGTGTGCTCCACCTGAATGCGCGGGTTGCACTCGATGAAGAAGAAAGGCTGCGTGTCGCCCGGCTGGCTGGCATCGACCAGAAACTCGATGGTCCCAAGGCCGCGATAGCCGCCCGCCTTGCCCAGCGCCACGGCAGCATCAAGGATGCCCTGCCGAACTTTCGGCGCGAGTGCCGGCGCAGGCGCCACCTCGATCAGCTTCTGGTGGCGGCGCTGCAGGGTGCAGTCGCGCTCCCACAGATGCACGACATCCGTGCCGTCCCCGACGATCTGCACCTCGATATGGCGCGCAGACGCCAGATAGCGCTCCATATAGACAGAGCCATCGCCAAAAGCGCTCTTGGCCTCGGCGCTCGCCTGAGCAAAAGCATCGGCGACCTCGTCCGCAGACTGAACGATGCGCATCCCGCGCCCGCCGCCCCCGGCAACCGCCTTGAAGATGCCGGGCGCGCCACCCAGCGTGTCCAGGAAGCTGCGTGCATCAGCCACGTCCGCCAGCACCGGCGAGCCTTCGATCACCGGCAGGCCGTTGGCCACCGCCAGATCACGCGCGGCGACCTTGTCGCCCAGGCGCGTGAGCGTTTCAGGCGCAGGCCCCACAAAAACAATGCCGGCCGCCGCACACGCCGACGCCAGGTCCGCGCTTTCACTCAGAAGGCCATAGCCCGGATGCAGCGCGTCACATTTGTGGGTGCGTGCGACTTCAACAAGCGCTGCCGGGTCAAGATAGGCCGCCACGCCCGCGCCCGGCAGCTGCACAGCCTCATCGGCAAGCTGAGTGTGCAGGGCGCCTGCATCATCCGGCGAATAAACCGCCACTGTCGAAAGCCCGCGCGCCGCCGCGCTGCGGATGACGCGCACAGCGATTTCGCCGCGATTGGCGATGAGAAGTCTGGAAATGGCTGTCAATTTTCCGTCCCGGAAACAAACTTATGATTTTTTCGCGCGCATACTGACAGGGCCGCCGGGCGATCAAAAGAGTCCATTTCAGGCGGATTCCCGGGCTCTTTGACGCGCCATGGGCAGGCACGACGGGGTCATCACCTTGCCAGAGGGACTGACACCACGTCACCTGACATCTTGTCAGTTGCCGAAAAATGCGGTTCACTTTTGCCGAAGAATACAAATCCCCTACGTCAATGCCTGTAACCGGCAGGCCAGAACAGGTGAGTGAAATGACCTTCCAACCGCAAGCTGTGACATCCGGCGACCCCACCCGGCCGGAACATACTGATGTGCTGATCATCGGCGCGGGCCTCTCCGGCGTCGGCGCTGGCTATCATCTGCAGGCCAACTGCCCCGGCAAGTCCTACGTCATCCTCGAGGGCCGCGAGACCATGGGCGGCACCTGGGACCTGTTCAAATATCCCGGCATCCGCTCGGATTCGGACATGTACACCCTGGGCTATTCGTTCAAACCGTGGACCAACCCCAAGGCAATTGCCGACGGCCCCTCCATCCTCTCCTACATCAAGGAGACGGCACAGGAATACGGCATCGACAAGCATATCCGCTTCTCCCACAAGGTGGTGAAGGCTAACTGGTCCACCGACGATGCCCTGTGGCATGTCACCGCCAAGCGCGGGCCTGAGCAGGAAGAAGTGCGCTTCACCGCCAACTTCCTCTTCATGTGTGGCGGCTACTACAATTACGACGAAGCCTTCACGCCTGATTTCGAAGGCCGCGACGACTTCAAGGGCGACGTCATCCACCCGCAGTTCTGGCCGGAGAACTACGACTACTCCGGCAAGAAGGTGGTGGTGATCGGCTCCGGCGCCACGGCAATGACGCTGGTGCCATCGATGACCGACAAGGCAGAGCATGTGACCATGCTGCAGCGGACACCGACCTATGTGGTGTCCCGTCCGGGCAGCGATGCCTTTGCCAACACCATGCGCAAATATCTGCCGGCCAAGATGGCCTATGGCATCACACGCTGGAAGAACGTGCTGATGGGCATGTATTTCTACCGCATGTGCATGAACAAGCCGGCCAAGGTGAAGGACTACCTCCTCAGCATGGTGCGGGACTCGCTCGGCAAGGAGGAAGTGGAGAAGAACTTCACCCCGCCATACGACCCGTGGGACCAGCGCCTGTGCCTGGTGCCGGATGATGATCTCTACACCTCCATCAAGTCCGGCAAGGCGTCGGTGAAGACTGACCATATTGAGCGCTTCACCGAAACCGGCATCAAGCTCAAATCGGGCGAAGAGCTGGAGGCAGACATCATCGTCACCGCCACAGGCCTCAAGCTGCTGCCGTGGAACGGGCTGGATGTCGCCATCGACGGCAAGCAGGTCCAGGCCAGCGACACCATGGCCTATAAGGGCTTCATGTATTCGGGCGTGCCCAACCTCGCCTCATCTTTCGGCTACACCAATGCCTCCTGGACGCTGAAATGCGACCTCACCTGCGAATATGTGTGCCGTCTGATGAATTACATGGACGAGCGCGGCTTCGATCAGGCCACGCCGAGCTTCAATACGCAGGAAGTGACCCCCGAACCCTGGCTCGACCTCAAGTCCGGCTACGTGCAGCGCGCCATGGAACAGTTCCCCAAGCAGGGCGACAAGACACCGTGGAAGCTGCACCAGAACTACGCCAAGGATCTGATGATGCTCCGCTACGGCAAGGTGGACGGCCAGGGCATGGTCTTCACCTCCAAGCCGGCCGCAAAGCAGGCAACCGCGCCGCGGAGCATCGCCGCTGAGTAAAGCCCGCACGCCAAGAAGGCCGTAGACGAACAAAACCCGCCCGCCTGGAGGAGAGAGCCAGGCGGGCGGGTTTCTTTTTGGGGCGTGTCACTTATCCCCGGCAGCGGGGAACCGAAGTGCCTTACGCCGCGAAGCCGTTGAAGATGACTTCCAGCTTGTTGCCGAACGGATCACGCGCATAGGCGGTGTGGACGTCCGGGTTCGGGTACCCGTCGCGCGGGCCCGGCTCACCTTCACAGGTGCCGCCATTCGCCACCGCGAAAGCGTGGAAGGCATTGACCTGATCCTTGCTGTCGGCCTTGAAGCAGATATGTGTGCCGTTTCCTGCGGAATAGGCCTGCTGGTTGAAAGGCAGCATGATGAGGAAGTCGACAGTCTCACGCCCATAGGCGGCGAAGCCGTCGGTCGTGGCCAGGCGGTTCGCGCCCAGCGTCTGAAGCAGGCCGTCATAGAACTTGGCGCCATCTTCGATGGAAGGCACGCCGACGGAAAGATGATCGATGATCTGCATTGTACTGGATCCCATTCGTATCAAGGGTGGTTAGGGAAGGAAGGGGAGAAAGATGCGGGCGCAGCGATAGGACTGGGTTTGCGGCAAGCCGCAATACCGCCACGCCCGCGGGAGGCCTCAGGCCCTAGCTCCCGAGACCTCCGGACCGGATGGTCGTCGGAACGCGGCCTTAGAGTTCGGTGGCCTTGGTGTTCTGGATCTTCTTCCAGTTGGCTTCGGCCTTGGCGATCGTGCCGGCCTTGTCCTTCTGGTAAGCCTTGAAGATTTCCTCGCTCAGGAAGACGTAGAGCTTGCCGTCCATCACATCCGCATAGGCAGGGTCGCCGTCGAACTTCTTGCCGACCGACACACCAAAGGTGCAGAAGCCGCCGTTCTGCGGCAGGTACTTGGCCGGGTTGGCTTCGAAGGTGTCCTTGTTGGCTTCAGACGTGAAGTAGTAGGCCACGCCATCATGGACGGCGGTGTGCACGGCCGTGCCTTCCTGGCGGTTGCCGATGTCGAGGAAGGCAACCGGGTCGATGCCATGCAGGCCGAGCGGTGCGCCGGCAGCGGTCAGGCCGGAAGAGGTGTTGTATTCGTCAGCGGCGATCGCCGGGACGGTCGCGGCCATGCCGGCCATGGCGATGGCGGCAGCAGCAATCAGGGTCTTGTTCATCAGGTAACTCCCGTGTGGATTGTCCGCCCCCGGATGGAAGGGTTGGGGCGTGTCGGTGACGACGGGAACGATCTGACCCTGTGCTGAGAAAGATTCAACGCGCCCGCCGGAGTTGCGGACGCACTGCATGGCATCTTGGACGGAAGGCAATAAATGCGCGGGAAACCTCACGAAAACGAGAGGTGTCGCGAGCTGTTTCAGGCGTGTTTCACCGGCCGTGACTGCAAACATTCCGCCCGGGCCCGAGGCCTAACAACCCGATGAGGTGCAGTGAGACGTTCTGTCTTCCGAAGCCGACAGCCGGCATAGGCGTGCCGGGCCATGGCCTGTATTGTCCAGCCATGAGTCAGCGGAATGAGTCGTCTGGGAAAATCATGGTCACCGGCGGTGCCGGTTTCATCGGCTCAGCTCTTGTGCGGCGGCTGGTGGCGGACGGTGAGACGCAGACCCTCAATTTCGATGCCCTGACCTATGCGGGCAATACGCACTCCCTGCCGGACCCCCGGACGACACAGCGATACCGCTTCATCAAGGGCGATATCCGGGATCACGCGTCGCTCAGCGGCGCCATATCCGCCTTTAAACCGGATATCATCATGAACCTGGCGGCGGAGACCCATGTGGACCGCTCGATAACCGGCCCGCAGGCCTTCATCGACACCAACATTGCAGGCACCGCCACCCTGCTGGAGGCGGCGCGCACCTATTGGGAAACGCTGGACGACACGCGCCGGCAATCATTCCGCCTGCACCAGATTTCCACAGACGAAGTGTTCGGCAGCCTTGGCCCGACGGGCCGGTTTTCAGAAACCACGCCCTACGCACCGAACTCACCTTACTCCGCAAGCAAGGCTTCCGCCGATCATCTGGTGCGTGCCTGGCATCACACCTACGGCCTGCCGGTCCTTGTCAGCAATTGCACCAATAATTACGGGCCTTATCAGTACCCGGAGAAGTTTATCCCGCGGGTGATCGTAAACGCGCTCGCGGGCGTCGACATCCCCGTGTACGGCACCGGCGAGAATGTGCGCGACTGGCTTTTTGTGGATGATCATGTGGACGCGCTGCTTGCAGTGGCAAGACACGGCAAACCGGGCGAAACCTATGCCATCGGCGCATCCGAGGAACACACCAACATCGAGATAGCCAATCGCATCTGCGCGCTGCTGGACGAGATGCGCCCCCGTGGCAGCGGGTCATATGCCGACCTCATAACCCACGTGACCGACCGCCCGGGACACGACGCGCGCTATGCAATTGACGCGACAAAGGCGCGCCGGGATCTGGGTTGGCAGCCGCGAAACACATTTGAGACCGGCCTTCGCCGGACGGTCTCCTGGTATCTCGACAACCGGCACTGGTGGGCACCCTTGCTGGACCGCGAAGCTTGAGCCCTGCCGAACCTCCGAGTGCCCACCGGGTGACGCGGCCAACCCGCGGGCCCTATGCTGTGCAACAGAATCACCGCACTGCAAGGCAGTGGCACGAAGGGGGAGAAGCGGCATGAGGCAAGGTGCATGAAGGGCATCATCCTCGCCGGCGGCAGCGGCACCAGGCTTTTCCCGGTCACCAAGGCTGTATCCAAGCAGCTTCTCCCGGTCTACGACAAGCCGATGGTCTATTACCCCCTTAGCACACTGATGCTGACGGGCATAAAGGACATACTCATCATCACCCGCCCGGAGGACGCCGACGCCTACAAGGCCCTTCTTGGCGATGGCAGCCAGTGGGGCCTGACCCTGAGCTACGTGACCCAGGCGCGCCCGGAAGGCCTCGCGCAGGCCTTCACCTTGGGCCGCGAATTCCTTGACGGATCCCCCTGCGCCCTCGTGCTCGGTGACAACATCTTCCACGGCGCGGGCCTGTCCGGCCAGTTGCTCAATGCAGCGCATCTCAACGACGGCGCCACCGTTTTCGCCTACTGGGTCGGCGATCCGCACCGCTACGGCGTCATCGAGCTCGATGATCAGGGCAATGCGCTTGGCGTTGAGGAAAAACCGCAAAACCCGAAATCCAACTACGTGCTCACGGGCCTCTATTTCTTTGACGGCGATGTGAGCGATGCCGCTGCCGAGCTGACCCCCAGCGCCCGCGGCGAGCTGGAGATCACCAGCCTTATCGAGATCTACCGAAAGGCCGGCCGCCTGAAAGTAGAGTTTCTCGGCCGCGGCTATGCGTGGCTGGACACCGGCACGCACGACTCGCTTCTGCAGGCATCGCAATTTGTGCAGACCATTGAAGAACGCCAGAGCCTTAAGATCGGCTGCCCCGAAGAGATTGCCTATCGCTCCGGCTACATTTCACGCGAGCAGCTTGTCGCCATTGCCGAAAGCTTCGGCGAAAGCAGCTATGCCGACTATCTCCAACTCATCGCCCGCAGCCGGGTGTAGACGCAGATGACGGCAGCACACACCGTTCGCGACATTCAGGCTGATCTCGTTGTTGTCGGCGGCGGCGTTGGCTGCCTTGTGGCCGCCATCTCGGCAGCGGATGCAGGCAGATCGGTCACACTGCTTCTGCCGGAGCGCGGCATAGGCGCCGGGTTCGCCACGATGGCGCGTAACGGCTTTCAGCTCGACATGGGTTGCCGCAGGCTCGACCTCACCCATGAGGGCGAAGCACCGCTTGAGACCTACCGCCCGGGAATGGGCAGCAGGCCGTTCGCACCCCATATCCGCCGCTTCCTTGAAGACCGCATCGGTCTTGAGATCACCTCGACCGCGTCTCCCAAAATGATCTATGCGGGCGTCCTCGCCGATGATTTCACAGCGTCCCTCGACCTGACGCCCCTGCCCCGCATGCTGGGCACCGAAGATGCAGCAGCCGTGGAACGCGAGACAGCAGCCCTTCTCTCCGCCACCCCGCCGTCAGCACTGACCCTCGGCCTCGGGTCGCCACCTGATCTGGCGGCAGGCATCCTTGAGGACGCCTCGCTCGCCAATCACGGCCTGACGCTCCACACGCGGATGATTGCACCATTCGCGGCCAAGCTGTACCCGGATAAATGGCGCAGCATTCCCGCCGACCTTGCCGCGAAGATATGGACGCCCCTGCTCTATCCACGCACCGTAAATGCCGGTTGCCGGGGCAACATTGAACGCGGGCGTGGCGCCGTCACCTATTTCTATCCGGCCAGCGGATATTTTGGTGAGCTGATCGAAAAGCTGCTGGCTGCCGCGGAGGCAACGCCTGGCCTTACCATCAGCCGCATCCCGGACCTGACCAACCTGTCACGTGACGGTGCACGCACTACCGCAGAACTTGCCGATGGCTCGTCCCTGCGCTGGGCGTGCCCCCTCATCATCGGCAGTTCAGTGGAGGCGTGGTGCGCGCTTGCCGGTGTGAAGACACAGATCGAGAAACTGCCTCTGGCGATTATCTGGCTTGAGGTGAACGGCGATGATCTGCTGGTCGAACCCGGGCTGCTGCATGTGTTCGAGCCCACCACAAGCGCTTACCGCGTCAGCTTCGGCGGCACTGGTGCCCGCCCGGGGCATCAGATTGTAACGGTTGAGATGACCGGCAACTCACCTGAGTGCACAGCCGCAAAGGCAACCGACGCGCTCACCCGGCTGGGTGTGTTGCGACCCGGCGCAACAGTCACAGAAATTGCCTGCCAGCCGGCCCTGAGCATCGTTGCCCCAAGCGCCAGCAATCGGGACGCCTTGCGCACAGCACACACCCGATTGGCCGAGCAAGGGATCACGCCCAGGCTAATCGGCACCCTGAATGATCTCAAAGCCGACACGCTCAACGATCACATCCTTCAGGGCCTGACCGCTCACCTGTAATAGGCCGGAAAAAAATCCGTCTTGTCCGGGTCGCACCCGGCTGACTGACACAATGCTTGATAGCGAGGCGCATCGAAGATCTGGCGCAAGACCGGAATGGGGACCGGTTCTCCTCCCAGTCGGCGCTTGAAGTCACTCAGCCCGTCGCCTTCTGTTATCCCGCCGCCCAGATTGCAGGCAGGTGCGCCACGGTCCGCGAGCGCGCGCAACCCCAGCCACAGTAAGCCGTCCCCATCGCCAGACGACGTTTCGCGGGCGGCAACAAACAGATATTCACCGCAGGCTGGCGCGATGCCCATTTGTGCGACCGACGTGACCTCACCCGCCGCATCGCACACACCGACAAGAACCGTATCGGGAAGCCTCACCAGATCACGCAGGATATCGTCAGAAAAGCGGTAGACGGACGCCGCACCCCGGCGAGACATCAGGTCGGGGTAAAGGCGCATAAAGGCCTCCGCCAATCGCGCCTGGTCCGTCTCGATGGATGCCGCCTCAAGCCATTTGCGCAATCGCTGTGCCCGTTTCTTGCTGGACAGCGCACGCAGCCGTTCTTCTTCACCCACTGTCAGATCAACGCGGTAAAGCGTCCGGCCTGCATCAGACATCTCAGGCCAGGCACCTGCGAGACGCCCCGGCATCGCGAGCGGGTGCTGCATGATGTATCCGGCGACATACCCCTGCCCCTGCGCGAAGGCCCGCCATGCATCCGGCAGTTGAGAAAGATCGCCAGTGCCGGCAAACCCGCTGAAGCCGTAGGGGGTGAAGACATCAGTCGCACCGCGATAGCTGCGCTCCGCGATGGGGCACACAGCCTTGCAGCCGTCACCTTCGGCGACAAACAGCTTTGTCCGTGTCCCTGCCGCACGGCCCATCAGGCCGGCAAAGTCCCGTCGATGGGCGAAGCAATGGTCAATGCCGTCAAGCGCTGCAGCCCACCCGTCGGCATCCGTATCTGCCACAAGCCAACTGCGCATCATGTGAGGACATCTCCGGCAGCAAGTGAATGGTCAGCGATCACATCGAGGCACCGGCCGTCACCACACAGCACCCGCGCCACGCCATCAGCATCACCCTGCACAACCTGACCCGGCACGCCCAAGGACTCACAAGGCGCGCAAAGCCGCGCGGATCGGATCTCAACCCGGCGGCCATCTCCGGCAAAGCAGAAGGCTGCAGGCAGAGGTACGGGTAAGGCACGCACCAGATTTGAAATGGTCTGCGCGGCACCGGCCCAGTCAATGCGGCTGTCATCCGGTGTGCGGCGCGGGGCCATGCTCGGCCGTCCTGCCTGCGGTCGGGCCGCTGGCAGATCGCCGGTTGCGGCAATGCCGTTGAACAGGTGCAGCACGCTTGAAGCAGATACAGCGTTCAGTTTGGCGGTGAGGCTCCAAAGATCGTCATTGTCGTCTATGGCAACATGTGACTGGGACAGGATTGGCCCCGTGTCAGCGCCCTCGCCAATCCTGTGCAGGGTGACACCAGTCTCGGTCTCCCCATTGATGAGCGCCCAGGACACGGGATGCACGCCGCGATAGCGCGGCAATAACGACGAATGCACATTCACCGCACCCAATCGGGGTGCGTTGAAAACCGCTGGCGGCAACAGGGCAAAACGGCACACAAGCAGCAGATCCAAAGCTGCCAGTCTGTGCTCCAATTCCTCAAGCCGCTGGCTTCGGTAGACGGGAACCGAAAGGTGCGACGCAACGCTGTGCATCTCCGCATCATCGGCGTCGGCCAGGTCCGTTGGCACCGCGCAGAAGTCGGGCACGAAACCGTCCTGCCCCAGAGCCGAGAGGATGCCAGCGCCTTGCGGTTTACACCCGGCGAATGCCCATCGAATACCGGCCTGGTCCGTCATGGCGTCTATGTCGCGTCCGCGTCCCATTCACCTGCCATTGGGAAAAAGGCGGCATTGGGGCGGATAGGCTGATCAAGGCCCGGTATCAGCATGGGCTCGATTATCGCCTGAATGTTCTTGGCATTGAGATCGAGGTGATATTCCAGCCAGAACCAGAACCGCCCCAGATCCTGAACATAATCTCCCAACTGCTCCGCCTCGCCGACCCACTGGACAATGTTCCACATGAGCCGCCCTTCGAGGATCGCCGCCCAAATGTTCTCAGGCACATAGAGCGTCTGCATCACCTCGCCCTCGTCATCCCAGTCAATGACAAGACCGGTCTCGGAGTTGGCCTTGAGGACGAAGGAAAAACCTGAATGCGGCCCCTCGATCGTGTGCCGGATACGCGCATCAAAATCGATGTAATCACGCGTGATGTACTTTTGCACAAGGTCTGTGCGGGCGCGGCTACGGGCTTCAAAATCCTCGTAGCGCACATCGTTCAGATAGGCATTGATCGCATCAAGCTTGGGCCGGAACCGCTTTTGCAGTTCGCTGATGTCCTCGAGCATCCGGTCCCAGTCGATCTCCCCGTGGGTGCGCACGATCCCGCCATCAACACTCCACCGGTCTCCAGGGTAGAGCTGCACCAGCTCACAGCCCGATTGCGCATAGTCGGTGTTCATCATGTCTTCGAACAGGGCGGCCGTCGTGCGATTGGCCCAGTTGTTGTGGAAGTACTTGTCATCCAGCCAGCAGAAGTCACCAGCAAAGGGCGCGATGCGTTTTGGCTTCACATGATCGAGCATGCGCCGCTGATCCGCGAAGGCGACCTTGCGCTTGTCGGCCTCGCGCCGCATCTCGTCTTCGCTCATGCGGAAGCAGCCGGGGAACATCGTGACGCCACCGCTCTGGATGAAAACGATATCGATCTCAGGCCATCGCGCCTTGATGTCCTTGCACAGGGCAACGTCATTGAGGTTGTCATTGACGTTGAGGAGCACGCAATCAGGGCTCTCGATGACAAAGCCCGAATTCTCCCAATCGTGGCTCCGCTCAACGGCAGAGGGCACGCGGGTCAGCGGGGTCACGCCGCCCAGCATCACGGTTTCCCAGCTCTTGAGCCTGCGGATGTCGTGAAAGCCCATGGCCCGCATCACCCGCTCCGACGTATGAGCCCGCAGCGATGGATGCTCGTCATAGGCCGGCAGAAAGACCGGCGTGTCGCGATCAATGTAATTGATCGACGGAATGTGGAAGTGATCTTCATGGGTGTGGGTGATGAAGAGATAATCCACATCCTTCACCACCTCTTCGGGGGGGACGCGGGCCGGCGGATACTTCCAAGTGCTCAGATTGTAGACCGGCTCATTCAGGAACCACGGATCGCACAGGAGCGTGCCGAACGCCCCGCTTATCTTGAGCGTCGCATGGGTGATGAACTGAACATCAAGCCCGGTCATCCATCACTCACTTTCCTGCAGCATGGTTTCGAAATAGCCGCGCACCTGTGAGGCATCCGGAAAGCCCGGTGTCATAAGCGACGCGGGGGCCTCATAGAGAAACGGGTTTGCCATGTTGCGCGCAATGAAACTCGGGTCCGCCGCATTGTTGAAGCGAAAATTCGCGGTTATGCGGGCCTGCTCAGTTCTGTTGGTGCCCGAGCGGTGAACAAGGAAAGGCGAGAACAGCAATGCTGCGCCAAGGGGCACGTCGACCTCCACGAAGTCGGTGTCGCTTAGCCCGTCCATGTCCATGCTCAGCGGATAGTCCTCTCCCGCTCCGTCGAGCAGCGGCCGCAGCCCGTCCCTGTGGCTGCCGGGCACAACCTGCAGCCGTCCCATCTCCGCTGTGACAGGCAAGAGAGGGAGCCACACGACCATCCCGTCAATACTGCCCTGCATGTTGCTCCACTCCTGGTGGGCCGGCAGCCGGTGATAGCGCTCCGACCGCGCAAGGCCCGGCGAATGAAACCACACAACAGGACGGGCACAGATAGCCGGAACAGCAACCCCGAGCGACCGCATCAGCTTCTGAATGGCGGGGTCCGTGCTCAGCCGATGCAGGCTGACCGTGTGATTACACAGCCGCGCCGCCCCATGATAGGCCTCAAACCGGTTCTCAAACAGGTCGCGGAGCATTTGGTTGAAGCCTGCGGACTCAATGTCCGGATACGGATCACCCGTCTTTATGCCTGCCGTCAGCGAAAATATGCGTGCGATGTCACCGCGGAGCTCGGCAAGGGCGTCAGCTGCAATCAGCCCCGGCACCACCACATAGCCGTCACGGGCATAGCGCCGGCGAAGCACGTCAGGCGTGGTTTCGCATGCGGCTGTCATCCGTGTGCCCAGACAGCGGGCGGCGCAGCTTCGTCAACCAACTCCAGCAACCGGTCTATGCGCGTTTCGTCATTGAAATCCGCCTGCACCTTTGCACGCCCCCGCGCGCCGATCTGAGCCAAGCGCTGCTGGTCGGACAAGGCATCGTCCAGCCAGCCCGCAACATCTGCAGGGCTGTCCGGCAGGGCAAGAAGCTCCGTGCCGAAGTCAAAGAGCTCTGACAGCCAGCTTGTCTTCGCCGTCGCAGCCACCGCTGACTGAACCATCATATCCAGAAGGCGTTCGTGGAAATCGAAATAGGGAGCAAAGAGATTGAGCCCGATCTGCGCGCGGGCATAAAGCCCAGGGAGCTCTTCATATGGCAGCGACGGAAGCGCGTTGAATGCATCACCCGACTGGCGCTTCATTGCCACCCAGCTTTCACCGACAAAGGTCACCGGCAGTTTCCTGAGTTCCTGAACATAAGACCAGCGGTACTGATACCGGGCAGCCAGGTCGACCAGCCGCCCCACCTGGATGGCCGAAGCTGGCGCGCCAACCAGATCAAGCACCCGCGAGTAGCCCGAATTCATATAATCAGCCACTGGATCGGCATGCGGGTTGCGGGCTGCCCGCTCCAAACACTCATCGATTATCTGGCGCACCTGCTCGGGCATCTTGTGGCCCGCAAGAAAGTCGTCCGGCGCCATGGCCTGCCCCACCATCAGGACAGGCAGATCGCGCTCCACCGCAGGAAGCGGCGCCGATGCGGAGACTGTGCTGGTGAAGAGCCTGATATCGAGTTGGACTTGAAGCGCCTGCTCCAGGAACGTCCGGTGCTCGCGGGATGCCACGAACAACACCGTGTTCCCAGGCAACTCCTCAATGCGCGCCGCATGCTGGATAGGATGATCGCCCAGCATCACCGCATAGGGACAGCCGAAGCGCTCCACCAGCAGGCTGCCATCACCGAGTTTGATGTCGCGGCCCCAGCCCTGGTAGCCAATGAAGAGATCTATCTGCCGTGGCACGCGCAGCGATTGAAGGTTGGACAGATCGATGACCATCACCTCATGCCCGCGCGCCTCAAACAGCTTTGCATCCAGCGCGACCCGGTCACGGATCACGTTGTGGGCGCTCTCGCCGTTGAACATGACGATTGTGGCCACGTGCGAAGCTCCCCGCCAGCCTGTTTCGGTCTCTTGATGGCAGCGGGAGCCTAGCCAAACCGTGCTTAACGGTTCGTTAAGCATGCGCTGCGCGCAATGCGCCGCATGACGAGAATCGCAATCATGCAGCCCTATTTCGTGCCCTATGCGGGGTACTTCCGGCTGTTTGCGCAGGCAGATTTGTTCGTCATCTATGACTGTGTGCAGTTTACGCGGCGAGGCTATATCCACCGCAACCAATTGCCCGACACCGGAGGCAAGCCGCAATGGCTGACCCTCCCCCTTCAATCCGCGCCACGCGAAACGCGGATCGATGAAATGTGCTTGGCCGACGACGCACCTGCGCGGCTGACCGCCCAATGCCGCAGGTTCCCGTCGCTCACCACCCTGCCGGAAAGCTGGGCCACTCTCTTTGCGGCAGCCCAGGGCCCGCTGGTGCCGTGGCTTGCGCGCTCCCTGGACATAACCTGCACGGCTCTGGGCATCACCACACCGATGCGGCGCTCCAGCAGCCTCGACCTGCCCGGCAGCCTCAAGGGTCAGGAGCGCATCATCGCGATCTGCGAGCGGCTCGGGGCATCGACCTATGTGAACGCACCGGCCGGGCGCGACCTCTATGACGCGACACGTTTTTCAGCGCATGGCATCACCCTCGAATTTCTGCCCCCCTATGACGGGCCGAAATGGAGCATCCTGCATGCCCTGCTGACAGAAGGCAGCGCCGCCACGGCAGCGCGCATCAACGGCGGAGACACCGAATGACTGACCCCAAGGCCGGCCCCGACCTCAACGCGGACATGCGCCGCACCTATGATGCGCGCGATGCAGCGCACTGGGAGCGCATGGAAGCCCTGGTGGCAAACGGCAAGCTGTCATTGCGTGACGTGCTGACCAGCTATCCTGCCTTCATCCGCCGCCGCGACCTGCCGCGTGTCCTGTGCCACTACGAACTCTTTCGGATGATCGAAGACATGCCCGGCTCCATTGCCGAGCTGGGTGTGTTTCGCGGGTCGGGCCTGTTCACATGGGCCAATCTGCTTGAAACCTTCTGCCCCGGTGACCGCACCCGCAAGGTCTATGGCTTTGACCATTTCGCCGGCTACAAGGACCTGGAGGACCGGGACGGCGCGGCTGCCCCCTGGATCGACAACACCATCGGCCGCATGGTCTCCAGCGGTGAGATCGTGCAGGAACTTGTGGACCTACACACCGCTGACAATCTGCTGCCCGGCATCGAGCGCGCCCGGGTCATCGACGGCGAGATCCGCGAGACAGTTCCGGCCTTCGCCGAGGCCAATCAGGGCTTGCGGCTGGCACTGCTTTATTTCGACATCGGCACCTACGAGCCGACAGCGGTCGGCCTCAAACACCTCTATCCGCTCGTCATGGAGGGCGGGATCATTGCCTTCAACGGCTACGGCATGCCGCCCTGGCAAGGTGAGGCAGAGGCCATAGAGGAATTCTTCGAGCCGCTTGGCGGCGCCCCCCACATGCGCAAGTTCCCCTTCTCCACCGTCCCGAACGCCTACTTCATCAAAGGCGAGGATTGATGTCCGCAAGGCGCATTCCGCTGATGCAGCCGATGCTGCCGACGGCGGACGATCTGCTCCCCTATCTCCGCCGCATCGACGAGAACCGCTGGTACTCCAATTCGGGCCCGCTCCTGCGCGAGTTTCAGGCGCGGCTGGCGCACGCATTCGGCACGGCTGAAGGGTCTATCGTGCTTGCCGCCAATGGCACGCTGGCCCTGCAGCTTGCCCTCACCGCCACCGCACGACCCGGCCGCCAAAAATGCCTGATGCCTGCCTGGACATTTGCCGCGACCCCGCTGGCTTCCATGCAGGCGGGGCTGGAACCGCATTTCGCCGATATTGATCCTGCCACCTGGGCCCTGTCACCGGATGCCGTCATGGCGCGACATGACCTCGACGATCTCGCCCTGATCGTCCCTGTCGCCCCCTTTGGACACCCGCCGGATGTGGCGGCTTGGAACAGGGTGATGGACCAGACCGGCGTGCCGGTCGTGATTGATGCAGCCGCGGGCTTTCACGGGCTGGCGCACGCGCAATCGGCCCCCGCAGCCACCATGCCCATCATGGTCAGCCTGCATGCAACAAAACCACTGGGCATTGGCGAAGGCGGGCTGATCCTGACCAATGACGAAGAGCTGGCAGCAAGGCTCGACCGCCTGCGCAGTTTCGGCTTCGGCGACCGGGCCGTGCTGGACGCTGCCGGTACGAATGCCAAGCTCTCGGAGTACCACGCTGCCGTTGGACTGGCAGCGCTGGACGCTTGGCCGAACAAGCGCAGTGCATTGGTCAAAGCCCACGCCCGCTATGCCTCCAACATCAGGTGCATGACAGGCATAGGGCTGATGGGCGGCTTCTCAGCCGACTGGACATCCACAACGCTCAACATTCTGACCGAGGAACCGGCCGCGGCTGTGATCGCACGGTTTGCCGCTCACGATATCGAAGCACGCTCATGGTGGGGCTCCGGCTGCCACCGGCATCCGGCTCTCTCGGACTTGCCGTCAGACCCCCTGCCCTACACCGACGCGCTGGCACCGCATGTGCTTGGCCTCCCCATGTCGCCGAATATGTCAGACGCCGATATCGACCGCGTCTGCGCTCTACTCCGTGCAGGCTAGACCTGTCAGCAGGTCGGTCCCACCCGGCAAGCTCACCCGAACCACGCGCAATCAAATGCGGAGCGGTTTGCGGTAAAACAATGCACCTTTCCGCCATGAGGCGTGTTCTAGTCAGATGACCCAGCATCACACCGACGCCGACCGCCTCGCCGACGAGATCATCCGCCAGACAGGCGGCACGATCGTGCTCGCCATGCCCCTGGGGCTTGGGAAAGCCAATCTGACCTGCAACGCGCTGGTGGCTCGCGCCATGGCGGACAGCTCTATCTCGCTGACTATCCTGACGGCCCTGACGCTGGAAAAACCATCTCCGTCCAACCCCATAGAGCGGCAATTCATCACGCCGGTGATCGACAGGCTGTTCGGCGGCTACCCGGACCTTGCCTATGCGGGCCCTTTGCACAAGGGCACCCTGCCGCCCAATATCGAGATCATCGAGTTCTTCTTCCTTGCTGGCCGCTGGCTGTCCTCGCCGCGGGCGCAGCAGAACTACATCTCGGCAAATTACACCCACGCCCTGGGGGCGATCCTCGACCGCAAACCCAACGTGCTGGCGCAAATCGTTGCCCGCCGCGGGGAAGGTGACGGCGCGACAGTTTCCCTGAGCTGCAATCCGGACCTGACACCTGACCTCTTGAAGGCGCGCGAGGAGGGGCTGATCAACCCGCTGCTGGTGATGGAGGTGAACGACAATCTGCCATTCATGGATGGTGATGCCGCCTATCCCGAGAGCATGGCAGATCATGTGCTGGAGGGGGCGGACTGGCCGCTCTTCGCGCCGCCGCGTGAGCCCGTGTCTCCGACCGACCATGCCATCGGCCTGCAGATCGCCCGGCTCATTCCCGATGGGGGCACGTTGCAGATCGGGATCGGGTCCATTGGCGACGCAGTCGCTGCCGGCCTGATCCTCCGCCATCAACGCCCGGGTGATTTCCACGATGCGGTAATGGCACTCGAGCAGAACAGACCGACCGGCACATCACACTTATCCGCCTTCAGAGAGGGCTTGTTCGGTGCCAGCGAAATGTTCGTGCCCGCCTTTCTCGACCTGATGGAAGCGGGTGTGCTGTCCCGCGAAGTGGACGGGGCCTGTCTGCAGGCCGGGTTTTTCCTTGGTCCCACGGATTTCTATCAGCGCCTGAGAGACATGCCGGATCAAGAGCGGGCGCGCATTGCCATGCGGCCGGTCTCCTATGTCAATGAGCTGTACGGGCCGGAGGACGAAAAGCGGCGGGCCCGCGTCAACGCCCGCTTCGTCAATAGCGGCATGATGGCCACCCTGATGGGCGCCGTGGTGTCCGATGGGCTGGAAGACGGCCGGGTCGTGTCGGGCGTCGGCGGGCAGTACAATTTCGTGGCCCAGGCTTTTGCCCTGGAAGGCGCCCGCTCAATCATCGCCATCCGCGCTACCCGTGAAGGCCCAAAGGGCACGGAAAGCAATATCCGCTGGGGCTATGGCCACACGACAATCCCGCGCCACCTGCGCGATATCGTGGTGACGGAATATGGCGTCGCCGATTTGCGCGGAAAGTCAGACGCGGACGTGATTGCCGCCATGCTGGCAGTTACCGACAGCCGATTTCAGCGCGAGTTGATTGAAATAGCGATCAAGGCGGGCAAGCTGCCTGGGGACTTCGAACTCGACCCACGCTTCCGCTCCAACACTCCTGAGGCCCTTGCCGCCCGCCTGAGTGATGCCGAAGCCCGTGGTGATCTGCCGCCCTTCCCTTTCGGGACCGACTTCACGGAAACCGAGCAACGGCTGATGCCTGCCCTCGCGCTGATGCGTGATGCATCTGCCAGCATGACGGGGGTGCTGCGGCTGGCACAGGCTGGCATTTTCGGTCGCCCGGACCCGCAGGAAGACGCCTGCCTCGACCGCATGGCCATGAGCCGTCCTGCTACATGGCGCGACCGGCTTTATGCGACGCTGTTGCGCGGTGCAGTCCGCCAGACGTCAATCATCTGAAGCTGCCTGGGCTTGCTTTACCGGGCGCTCATCAAGCGCCTTGTGGACGAAGCTGATGCAGACCGACCCGTCCCCGACGGCGGAAGCCACACGCTTGACCGAGCCGGAGCGCACATCACCAACCGCGAAGATGCCGGGACAGGACGTTTCCAGATGAAAGGGCTTGCGCTCCAGCGGCCAGGCGGCTCGTTGAAGGTCTGTATCATCAAGCGCGTCTCCGGTCCGCACAAATCCCTTCTCGTCCAGCGCCACTGCCGGATCGAGAAACCCTGTCGCCGGCGCCGCCCCGATGAAGAGGAACAGGTGCGATGCCGGAAGGCGCGAGACCTCACCCGTCTTGTTGTGTCGGGCCTGGATGCAGTCGATCCGGTCGTCTCCCTCAAGGGCCTCGACCTCCATATGGGTCAGCAGGTCGATGTTCGGCGTGCGCTCGATGCGCCGGATCAGATATTGCGACATGGAGGCGGCGAGCCCGTCGCCGCGCACCATGATGGAGACTTTCCGCGCCCGCGACGACAGATAAACAGCCGCCTGACCCGCGGAGTTGCCGCCGCCGACAATCACCACCTCTTCGCCGCGGCACATCATGCCCTGGATATGACTTGCCCCGTAATGGACACTGGTGCCCTCGAAGCGGTCGAGGCCTTCGATCTGCGGCTGCCGGTAGACGGCACCCGTCGCCAGCACCACGGTGCGGGCTTTGAGTGCCATGCCGCAATCGGTGGTCAATGTGTGCCACGGGGCACCGCAGGTAATCTCCGCAGCCTCCTGGGCAATGGCAATCTCCGCACCGAACTTCTGTGCCTGGAGAAACCCACGGCCCGTCAACGCCTGGCCGGAGATGCCCGTGGGGAACCCGAGATAGTTCTCGATGCGTGAAGATGATCCCGCCTGTCCGCCGATGGAGCACTTCTCCAGAACCACGACCGACAACCCTTCTGAGGCTGCATAAACGGCTGCCGCCAGACCCGACGGCCCACCGCCGATAACCGCCACATCAAACTGCGCCCCATCCGGCAGATCGGCTGTCATGCCGAGGCAGTCCGCCACCTGCTTGATGGTTGGTCGTGCCAGCCGTTGTTCACCACAGACAATCACCGGTCGCTCCGGCTCCGGCGCGTCATCGTCCGGCACCATGCGATAGGGCACACCGTTGCGCGACAGGAACTCGCGGATTGACGCCGTGAGCTGCTCTGAAGCATCGCCGATGATGAGGATGTCACCATGGTGCTGCGCAATCATCCGCATACGGCGCAGAATGAACGCTTGCAGGATCTTCTCGCCCAGCATCGGTTCAACTGCCAGGAGGTCCCGCAGCCGCTGCGGGCCAATCTCGACGACCTCGAGATCGGTGCGCGCGCGGCCGCCGACAAATGAACCGCGCCCGCTCATGGTCACGGTCTCGCCGGAGAAACTGCCCGCCTCGTGCACATGGAAGCACTCTTCCCGCTCGCCCTCCCTGCGCAGGATTTCGAGCGCGCCGGACATGACGATGAAACAACTGACATTGCGCTCGCCGATCGACCACAGGCGCGTACCCGCCGCAATCGACCGCACCTCGCCATAGGGTCGAAGCTGGTCGATCTCACTGTCGCTCAGGACCGGATAAAGCTCATCGGGCCGTCCGGCGGCACCTGCGGCCCATGGCGGGGTATCAGGTGCCTCGGCGGCAGGTACCCCGCCTGCAACATCTGTAGAGGACATGGGGTCTCCTTGTCGGGAAGGGTCACGCAGCCGCGATGATGCGCGCGCATGCCTCCGCGAGAAGTCCCCCCAGCTGCGGATTATACTCAGGAAACAAATGCGCCTCTATGGCTTCCAGTTCCATCAGAAGCAGTTTCCCCTGATGCGGCACCACATCAATGCGGGTGGCAAGCGCCGGTGCAGGCAGCACGTCAAGAAAGGCCCCGCAGGTCTCAAGATCAGAGGCAGTCGGCTCATAGATTTCGTTGCGGCCGCCATGATGTGTGTGGATCAGATAATTTCCCTCGGCCGGGAGCTTGCGAAGCGCATGAGAGAAACGGTCTTCCACGAACACGAATGAAATTTCTCCCTCATCCAGAATGCCTGGGAGAAAGGGCTGAGCGAACTGGCTGACCGGAATAGTGTCATCGCCCGGTTCATCGGCCCTGATCCGGCGCATATCGAAGCCGCCACCGCCCACAAGCGGCTTCAGGACAATCTCGTCGGCACCAAGCCGGGCCCGGACATCGTCCACGGTCACTCCATCACGGTCGATAAAGGCGGACGGGATAACAGGCAGCTCCTGTGCTTCCAGTTCCCCCAGATAGCGTTTGTTCATGTTCCACAGGATTGTGGCGGGATCATTCATCACCGGTGCATGGCCCGCGGCCTGCTGGACGAAGGCCGCAAACGCCTCCGGCTTTTCCTTGTAGTTCCACGTGGTGCGGATGAAATAGAGATCAATGTCATCCCGCGCCGGGTCCGACTGCTCCCAATCGAGCTCCACGAGATCCAGTCCGGCTGCCTGGAAAGCCGGCATGAAGGCATCCCGCTCCCGGTCGTGCTCATAGGCATCCGGCCACCGGTCCGGAGAACCCGTGAGCGTGTGGCGACAGGCAACGAAGGCGACGCGCTTTCGGTCAGCCATGAGCGTGAATTCTCCCCGCAGAACTGTATTCAGCAACCAGAGGTAGAAGAAAATTCGTCCGTAATCAAACTAACTATCTGTGACAGATGGATTTTTCGTTCCCAGCTGGAATCGGTTCGGCATTGCTTAACATTCATCAATTACCACTTATGCGCGGAACCGATTGCGCCGATGGATTGCCATGCTTGGACGCCTGACAAACATCTACTGGCCAGCGCCCGCGGAGGGGCGCGAACTGCGCGCGGCTTCCGGGCGCATCCTCTCTGCATTCTGTCTCATGGCGGCCCTGTCGGGCACGATCGTCAATATCGTCAACCTGCCCTATCTCGACCGTTTCTGGGCGGAGATGGCCGTGGCTCAGGCAATCGCCTTCGGTTTCGCCGGCCTGCCTTTGCTGGTCAATGAACAAGAGAACTTCGCGCGACGGGCCCTCATCTGCTGCAGCGGCCTCATGGTGTTCTTCATCCTGCTGTCACTGAGCATCGGCAATGTCCTGTCCTCAACAAACATCCTGTTGCTCTCAGCAATTGCCGCCGTCACGCTCGCAGTGGGATGGCAATTCGGGCTGACTGCCACGGCAATCATCGTCGCCGTCTATCTCGGCAACTTCGCAATTGAGCTTCAGGGCCCTGCTTCGGGCATCACGGATCCTGCTGTTCTTGTTGCGCTCATTTGCGCTGCAATCATCATTTTCATCGGCTGCACAATTTATCGCCGCGAAATGCAGCGCGCCGTGCGTCGCATCGAAACCCAGCGCATCCGGGCGATGGAGGCCGACCGTGCCAAGACCGATTTTCTGACGGTCATGAGCCATGAAATCCGCACCCCGATGAACGGCGTCATCGGCATGCTTCAATTGCTGTCCACCGCAGACATTCCGGATCAGGAGCGTGATCAGGCGGAAACCGCGCTGATGTCTGCGACATCGCTCCTGGAAATTCTCAACAATATTCTCGACTATTCACGCAATGAGGCCGGTGCCAGCACCATGCGGCCGCAGCCCTTTGACCCCGCGTCACTGCTTGAAGAAGTGATTGCGCTGTTCACACCACTGGCTGACAGCAAGCACATTGCCCTCGAACTCGACGGCGCCCGTGCACTGTCGAGATGCGTGATAACCGACCCTGACGCGCTGCGCCGGATCGTCACCAATCTGATCAACAACGCGATCAAGTTCACCCAGCAAGGCCACGTGCGCGTCGGGGTGCGCGAGATGCGCAAGGCCGACAATACATGCTGCCTGCGCATTGAGGTGGAAGACACCGGCATCGGCATCCCCAATGACCGGCTGGACGAGATCTTCGAAAGTTTCCGCCAGCTTGAGGACACCATCACCAGAAGCCACGGCGGCACGGGACTGGGGCTTGCCATCTGCCGCCAGCTTGCGGACCTGCTGGATGGAGAGATCGGCGTGCAGAGCAAGCTGGGTGCCGGCAGCTGCTTCTGGCTGGAAGTGCCCTTCACTCTGCCTCACCAGGAAGCCCTGCCAGAACAAACCTTGCTCAACGCAGGCGACTGATGTCTTGGCTTTCCCTGCTTCGGCCCCAGGGGGTTCAGGCTGCTTTCAGGAAATCCAGCCGTGCATCGACCCGGCCCGGGGCCACTTCCAACACATCCATCTCGACGATGCCGTGTTTGACGAACGGGTCCTGCCGGATGAAGGCCTCAAGCGCGGGACGGTCCGTGGCCTGAGCGAGAAAGACACCGCCCTGTTGCGGCTGCAAACCGCCCACAAGAAGGAACACACCGTCGTCGAAGCCACGGGCTATCCATGCGTTGTGGGCATCCATGAACTCAGGCGCCTTTGCTTTGTTCGCTCCGAACCGCAATACGACGATAAACATTATGCTTACTCCAAGGTCAGGCACCTTTCACAGGCACCGAAAACAACCGGGGTCAGTGCCTTAGTCTGGCAATCTCGGCATCCAGCCAGCGGCACATGTCGTCAACTTCGCGTGCGACGAATGCCTTGTCGCGAAAAGCGGTCGCCAGAGCGGCAACGCCCTGGCTGCGCATCAGCACATGCATGGCCAGATCATCTGCAGCATCTGCGAAGCCAAGCTGCTCGAACTGACCAACAAGCCACCGCCGGAAAAGGGTGAAGACCTGACGCGCCCGTCCTCGATGGGCGTGCTCAAGCTTGGCGAGTTCATTATTGAGCGTGCCGACAGGGCAACCATGCGCCATGATGCTGGCCCTGTTTGTGATCAGAATACGGATGAAGCTGACAATCCGGTCCCGCGGGCTGTCGGACTCCGCTTGCCAGTCACGCAGCATGGCCCGCGTATTGGCCAGCCTCAGATCGATCACTGCATCCAGGATCTCGTCCTTGGTCTTGAAGTGATAGTAGAAATTGCCACGCGACAGCCCGGCAACACCGGCGATGTCAGCGAATGACGTGGCTTCAAAGCCACGCTCGTAGAACAACCGGTCGGCCACAGCGAGGATGAGCTCCCGCGTCTGTCCGCCGCCCTTGCCGGCAGTCTTTCCGGCATCGACGTTCTTTCGCCCGACTGCGGGCCTCCCGGTTACCATGACGCTCTTTCATTTCTAGGACGAATGTCCAACCAATTAGGACATTTGACCTAAACTCGTCAAGCAGCCTCTTCATCGAAGGTCATGATTTCGGAGTTGTCAGTGAAAGCAATCTGAACCGGATCAACGGTGCCATTGCGCCCGGCCATGCAAACTAGGCCAGCGAAATACCGGTCACAGCCGGAAAAGGAAGCAACTTTCGGCGGAACTATTCAGCAGCCTGCTTGCTGTCGCGGTCCCTCAGGAAGCGGTAGAGCTGCGCATCCCAATGGCTGGTGGCGGAGATCGTCGCCCGCTCTGTCCAGGGCCGCCAGCGCGGGGCGCCCGCCCCCTGTGGATCATCCCCCAGCACCGTGACGCGCTGGATGACCCGCTCGCCGATAAAATCATTGATGACGAAATGCTGCGTGACCCGGTTGTCCCACATGCCGATGGCGCCCTCCGTCCAGTGGAGGCGCACGGTGAAGCGCGGGTTTTGAACCCAGCGTGTGAGGAAGGCGAGAAGCGCCTCACTCTCAAACGGATTCATCTCGACGATGCGGCGGGTGAAGTGCTCATTGACATAAAGCGCTTTCTCACCGGTTGTCGGATGGACGCGCACCACCGGATGAATTGCCATTGCGTCGCGATTGCCATGCGGACGGGCATCATGCAGCGCCGTAAGCCCGTCCAGCATCTCCTGCATGGGTTCTGACAGGTCATTGTAGGCGGCGATGAGATCAGTCCACATGGTGTCACCCCCGGCCTCCGGGCAGGCGACCATGTTGAGGATCGACATCAGCGGCGGGTGCTCCGTAAACGTCAGATCCGTATGCCACTCGTCGGCAATGCCGCCCTCCGTCGCCTTGAGCTCGAAAATGTGCGGGCTCGGCATGCCGGGCTTAGCGAGGTTGGGGTGCGCCCCCTCCAGCTCACCGAACTTCTGCCCGAGGGCCACATGCTCGTCCGGCGACAGGTGCTGATCGGGAAACAGCAGCACTTTATGCTGGGACAGCAGCGCCTTGACCGCATCCGTCTCCTCAGCGCCGATTTCCGCGAGCCTGATGCCCGTTACCTCCGCGCCCAACGTGCCCGCAAGCCGTTTCACATCCCATGACTGGCCCATGGTTTCTCCTCCCGCATCACTCGCAGGCGGTCTGCCGCCGCCCCTTTGCCTGGATGCTAGTTGGGGATCCGGCATAGCCGCAAGCGCTTTGCAGACATCCATTAATCCAGGCTTTGCCGATAACCTTGTCGCAACATCATCTACCGCACGGCAAGGCACGTCCTTCATCTGCGCACCATCCCGCGCATGGCCACCCAGACATTGGAGGCGCGCCCCTGCCGACTGCGCCGCACATGCGGGGGCCCAGGAGAATCGTCCGGGCCCCCGTTTTCATGTGGAGAGGCAGGCGTTTACGCCGGGCCTTAGAGGGAGATCCCCGCACGCATAAAGGCGGCCTGCTGCTGGGCGCCATTGACGAAGACATCCTTGCGAACAACTTCGCCCGCCTCATTCAGGGTGACCACGTCCAGCATCTCGCATGTGGCGGTGAACGGCACGCCGTCGGTGCCTGTGAAATTCATCACCATCTGCCATTCAAAGACCCAGAAATCACTGCCACACAAAAGGCGGCCCCGCTCCAGGGAAAAGTCGTACTGCTCGAACAGGCCGGCGCAATGGGACAGGAGTTCATCCCGCCCGACGACGGGCTCGGAGCCATCATGGACATGGAACACGGTATCGGCGGAATGAAGCGAGGCAATCAGCTTCGGATCCCGTGTCTCCCAACCCAGGTGGTACCGCTCGAACAGGGCCTGCGTGTCCGGTGTTTCAAGTATATCTGCTGCTGCCGGCATCGGCTTTGCTCCGCATTTCCATTGGTAATGGACCCAGAAATCACGGAGGGGCCGGTGCGGCGTAGAACAAACGTGCGGCGGATCAGGCCTGGCAAGACTGAGACGCCGCGCCGATGGCAGCGCGATATCCCGCGACTGCATCCCGCGGGGTGAGGCCGAGAGTGACCCGGAAACTACGCGACAGATGCGCACTGTCGGCAAAGCCGTTGTCGAGCGCCGCATCGCGAACGAGCCCGCCGCCCATCAATTGGCGGGCAGCATCCTGCAAAGCAGACCATGACTTGAACCTCCGGAAGGTCATCCCGGTGGCGCTCTTGAAGTAGCGAAGAGCCCGCGTGCGCTCCATGCCAAGGCTTGCCGCCAGTTCCTGCTGCGACATGCGCACCATTGGATCAGCCCCCACCCGGCGCAGGACCCTGGCAATGTCATCCGGACAGGCCGGCTGCCGGTGGCCGAGCCACAGGCGCAATTCTGCCAGCGCAGCCCTGTCTCCCAGAAGAGCATCCAGAGCGACATGCCTGAGCGGGCCGGTCAGCGGGCGGGCCAGCTCATCCCCAAACGGATAAGCCAGACCGGTGAGATTGAGGATGCGGGCCCGTCCCCCGATCCATACCTGATGATGGATATCCTGCCGCACGAGCAGTACGTCGCCTTCAACCCGCGCGGCTCCTGTTTCGAGCAGGATCGGCCCATCAAGCCCCTGCAGCACAGACATCGCAGGCAAGGCATGAGCCTGCAGCCGTTCGGATGCGAACGGAAACAAGGAACTGACAAAGGGGTCGCCGAAATCACTCATGAAACCTGCCCGGCCATCTGAACCCGCCACAACGGCCTGTCAGGCTCGCACAACGGCCGCATCGGGCCAATGGAGAAGCCGGTCCGGATACATCCGTTTGCATAACCCCGATTTTTAGTGTGAAATTCATCAAACTAAATCGCGGCATCAAGGGGCCGGGGCCGCATTCGCCGACGTCAGGTCGGTCGCCAACGACAAATCAGGCCCATCCAGGGAGTGACTGCCATGGACGGAGACGAACCTGTAACTAAACAAGATATCCCTTCTGCCGGCGCGTTCTTTGCCGACAATCCCGAACGGGCGGATCTCGAATTCTTCGGCCGCATCGCCCACAACGACCGGCGCGGCTTTCTCAAAGGCGCGGGCCTGACAACACTGGGCACCATGCTGGGCATGGCGGTGCCGTTTCACCGCAACTACCCGCAAGGCATGATCCCCGCAGCCTTCGCCGAAGATGATGTGCTGGTCGGCAAGGACGGGCTGACCCTGCTCAACGACCGGCCGATCAACGCGGAGACGCCGGCGCATCTTCTTGACGATGCGATTACCCCCACCAACCGGCACTTCATCCGCAACAATGGCGTGCCGCCCGCCGACATGGACGCCGCCACCTGGCAGCTCACCATTGACGGCATGGTGGACAATCCGATGACGCTGTCGATCGACGACCTCAGAAACCAGTTCGAGGTCGTGACCATGGCACTCACCATTGAGTGCGGCGGCAATGGCCGTGCGGCCTTCAACCCGCCCGCAAAAGGCAATCAGTGGACGCTGGGGGCCGTGGCCTGCTCCGAATGGACGGGCGTCCGCCTCAAGGACGTGCTGGAGAAGGCCGGCGTGCAGGATGGTGTGGTCTATACGGCCCATGTGGGTGCCGACACGCATCTCAGCGGCGACCCGGACAAGCTGCCGATCTCCCGCGGCCTGCCCATCGACAAGGCGATGACCGACAATGTGTTGATCGCCTTCGAAATGAATGGCGATGCACTGCATCCGCAGAACGGGGCACCGTTGCGCCTTGTGGTGCCCGGCTGGCCCGGCTCCTGCTCACAGAAATGGCTGACCCGCATCTATCTGCGCGACCAGGTGCATGACGGCCCGAAGATGACCGGCACCTCCTATCGCGTGCCCAACCGGCCCGTGGCGCCGGGTGAGGACGTCGACAAGGCGGACTTCGTCATCATCGAGCGGATGCCGGTGAAGTCACTGATCACCAGCCCGCAGACCAACACGGAGTCGGGGCGAAGCGTGGAAGTGCACGGCCATGCCTGGTCCGGCGACCGGACGATTGAGGCCGTGGACGTATCGATGGATTTCGGCACCACCTGGCAAAAGGCCGAGCTGGACGCCCCGGTGAATGACGGGGCCTGGCAGAACTGGCGCATCAACCTCGAATTCCCGCAAGCCGGTTATTACGAGGTATGGGCCCGGGCGACCGACAGCGACGGCGACATGCAGCCCTTCGCCATCAACTGGAACCCCAAGGGCTACCTCAACAACACCATGCACCGGGTGGCCCTGCGGGTCGCCTGACCTGCCGGACCCATCGTCCCAACCATCGTTGCACCGCAAGATGAACGACAAGGGGCGGGAGACATTCTCTCCCGCCCCTTCGCCTGCCCCCCCCCCCGGAAAGGAGCCTCCGCGCATGACCCATCCCCGCCTTACAGCAGCCGCCCTGCTGATCGCCACCGGCCTGGCTTTCGCCCTGGTCCCGGCGCAGAACGGCGCCCGCGCCCAGGACACTGTCGAAGAAGAGGAAAGCGAGTTCGGCGTGCTGAAAGTCGCCGAGGGTGTCGAGGAGACCTATTACAACTGCGTCGCCTGCCACTCCGAACGCATCATCGCTCAGCAGGGCCTTACCCGCGACGGCTGGGACGAGCTGCTGGTGTGGATGGTGGAAGAACAGGGCATGCACGACATCGAAGACCCCGAGCGCTCAAAAATCCTCGACTACCTGGCCGCGCACTACAACGAGGACCGGCCGAACTTTCCGCAGTAGCGCAGAACATCAGCGTGGCGGCAACATTATGCGAGAACCCATCAAGCACCTCTTGCCGCTTGCCTTTCGTGCCTGCGCATAGGTTTTTGCGAGAAAAATGTCCAAATGGATCCCATCGAAATGCAGGAGCGGTTTGAGTCGGAACTATATTCAGCTCAGATCATATTTCAGATTTTGGACGAGTGTATATTTGATGAAAAAATAAAATACCGCATAAAACACGCGCGCCCATTCTTCAACACTATGTATGTCCTGATAGTCGACAGTCTGTGCGCACGAATTATTCGCTTATTCGACCCAGCAACACAGGGTCGCAACGGTATGCATGAGAATTTCTGTGTAGATAGGGTCGAGAAAGTTGTTGGAAAATCCGTCATTACAGATTCAGACAAACTTGCGATCAAGGCACTTCGGAAATACAGAGACAAACATCTCTCTCACGCTGATCTCAAAACCAGCACCGAAGAATTACCACCCCATCAAGAAATAAAGAACCTGATATCCATCGCGATCGACGCGCTCCACCGTGTGAACGGTACTATATTGATCCATAATGGAAATACGGACACACGCGGAAGACGCGTCGTTACAAGAACAACTGCTCAGTTCAATGAGATTATGACCTACGGTGCGTTTCTCATAGAACATAAAGATTCTGATGAATACAGGTCATTACTTCAAGACTTCCATCAATGACATCGCGAGAAGGAAGGCTATTAGCGTTGTATGAGGACTTCTCCTAATTCGCATCGCCATTCCTAGTCGCTCGCACCGACAAACTCCAGTTTTGTATTGACAATGTACCCACAAACGATAATTCTATACGCATGGTACAGATACCCACAGCCTCCCCTTCGTCAGCCGCTCACAGTGCGGACCAAAAGCGCAGCATAAATCTGCGCATCGAGGCCGGCACGCGCCAGCTGATTGACCAGGCAGCCGCTGCATTGGGTAAGACCCGCACCGAGTTCATGGTGGAAAGCGCCCGGCGCGAAGCCACGGATGTGCTGCTGGACCAGCGGCTTTTTGCGCTGGACGACACGGCATTCAATGCCTTCGTGGATGCACTTGATAATCCCCCGTCCGCAGGCCCCAAGCTACGCGCACTCATGAGCCGCAAGCCCGGGTGGCAGGACTGAATGGCAAGCCCTTCGGTCGGGCTGCCACTATCCGCGCCCGCACCACTGACCACAGATCATGTGGTGGAAGGCTTTGACTGCGGGGAGCCGGCCCTTGACCACTGGCTGGCAAAGCGCGCCCTGAAAAACGAAAGCCGTTTCTCCCGCACCTACGTAATCTGCCAAGGCGACCGCGTCGCGGCCTACTATTCCCTCTCCGCCGGCGCAGTGGCACGAGCAGCCGCTCCCGGGCGGCTGCGGCGTAATGCGCCCGACACAATCCCGGTTTCGATAATCGGGCGATTGGCTGTCGACCGGGCCTATGCCGGACGCGGCCTAGGCTCAGATCTGTTGGCGGACGCCTTGCGTCGCGTGGCGCTGGCAGCACAAACCATCGGCATCAGCGCTGTGCTCATCCAAGCAAAAAGCGACGCCGCCAGATCATTCTACCTGCAGCATGCGGAGTTTCTCGAATTTCCCGAGGACAGCCGCACCCTCTTCCTCCCCATCGATACGCTGATGGCCGCAATCAGTTGAGGCACCTGGCCTCAACGCCAATGCTCGGTGGGAAATGGCGGGAAGTAGGATTCAAACCCAGCCGGCGCCGCAAGGCGCTAACCAAAAGGAACCGGCGGTTCGGCCACTACGCCGTGTCGCCAATGCTCTGGAAGAAAATGGCGGAGAGGGAGGGATTCGAACCCTCGGTACCCGTGAAGGCACAACGGTTTTCGAGACCGCCCCGTTCGACCACTCCGGCACCTCTCCGCGGGGGTTCGGGGCGGCGCTTCGCGGCCCCGGGGTCGACAGGGCGCGGACAATAGCCGCGAGGCGGGGCGATCCGCAAGGGCGGGCAGGCGGGAAAGTTCGCAGGAATGCGCCGCGCACCGCGAGCGGCGTGCGCGGCTAGCCGATGAGGGCGTCCCACAAATCGCTGAGGAAGTCCGACAGCCAGTCGATCACGGGGTCCGCCACATCAAAGAAGGGGATGTAGTCCTCCAGCACGTCACGTGCGTCGGCACTCACCGCCGCCAGCACAAGCGCGCCAAGCACCACCCAGAAAAGCAGGATAACGATCCCGCGCAGCAATCCACCCATCTGTTGTCTCCCCCCTGAAACCGGCCGGCCTGCTGAAACACTTCTGCCCGCCCCGGCCGGTCAGTCCACCAGAGCATAGTCGACCGTGGCGACCACGCGCACGGTCTTTTCAAGCTGGCTGTCCGCGGAGACGCCGCCCGTATCATCCCGCGCCCGGATGACGATGACGCCCTGGTTGGCGCGCACAATGCCACCCAGCGTGGCGCCGGAATTGGCGGCGAATTCCGCAGCGCCGTCCCGCGCGGCGGCCGTCGCCTCGGCAATCAGCTCCGGCTTGATGGTGTTGAGGCTGTTGTAGGAATAGGTGGGCCCGCCGAGATCAGCCAGCACCACGCCCTGCTTGACGAGCTGGCCCGTCTCGCGGCCGAGCCTGGAGATGAGCTCGACGTTCTCGGTCCGCAGCAGCATGTTCTGGGCGATAATGTAGCGCGCCTGGCCGACGCCGCCGGAGCGATAGGCCTGCGCCAGCAGATCCGTCACCTCCAGCCGTTCAAGGCTGATTTCCGCGTCCGTGATGCCGCGCGCCAGCAGGAAATCGCGGATGATGGCGGTGTCTTCGTCGATTTCCGCCTGCACTGCCGCCAGATCATTGCCAGCCGCCGTATAGCGCAGGCGCCACATGGCGAGATCCGCCGTCACGTCCCGCTCGGCCAGCCCCTTGACGGTGACATAGCGCTCGGACGTGCGGCCCTCATAAAAGCCCTCGCCCACCTTGAGGCCGCCGAAGGCGACCCCCGCCGCCAGAATGGCCAGTCCCACGAAAGTAAAAGGTCCGTCGCTCATCATCTTCTCCCCGCCAGTGTCTTTCAGTCGCGCTGCCTGTATGCGCTGCCTGTTTGCGCTATTCGTCTGATACCCTGCCTGTTCCAAGCAATGATCGCCGATTCGAGCAACAAGATGGCAACAGCCACTTCCCCAGCATCCGCGACCGGAACCGAGCGCCTGCGCGCCTGGGCTATCCACGCTTTTACCGCGTCCGGCGCCGTCATCGCCATGCTGGCGCTCACCGCGGTGATGGAGGGGGACGCGGCGCAGGCGTTTTTGTGGCTGGGACTGGCCTTCGTGGTGGATGGCCTCGATGGGCCGCTCGCCCGCCGCTACCGGGTGGCAGAAGTGCTGCCGCGCATCTCCGGCGACACCTTGGACCTCGTCATCGACTATCTGACCTATGTGGTGGTGCCGGCGGTGCTGCTCGCCCGTTTCGGCCTCGTGCCGGACGGCATCGGCGCACTGACGGCAGGGCTTATCCTCGCGGTTTCGCTCTATACGTTTGCCAACCGCGACATGAAGACCAGCGACAATTACTTCGAGGGCTTTCCCGCCGTGTGGAACGTGCTGGTGCTTTATATGTGGGCGCTGGAGACGGACCCGTGGGCCAATCTGGCCGTCATTGCCCTGGCCGCCATCCTCACCTTCACCCGCCTCAAATTCACCCACCCCATGCGGGTCACCCGCCTGCGGCCTTTGACGCTGGCCTGCACGGGCCTCTGGGCAGCCCTCAGCCTGGCCGTGGTGCTCACCCATCCGGACGTCCCGCAGGCGCTGATCTGGCCCTGGGTGGCGCTGATTGGCTACTTTCTGGGCCTGACGGCGTGGCGCAGCCTCGACCGGACGGTCTGACATGCCATGTCCGGCGATGGGGGGACGGGAAAACGGGCCAAAACCCCTTTTGCCTGCTTGACTTGCGGCCCGCCAAAAGTATGATGCGCGCCCATTCGCCGGTGCGATCCACGGATGTCTTGCTTAAGGCTCCATGGCTTGTCCGGCGCATTTTCTTTGGATTTCGGGCGCCCTGGCGCGGTTTTCAGACCACCGCCTGGCCTGCGGCACGCCCTTAGATGAGATGGACAACGCCCATGTTCGCGGTCATCCGCACCGGCGGTAAGCAGTATAAAGTGGCACAGGACGATGTGCTGTCTGTCGAAAAGCTCGAAGGCGAGCCCGGCGACACCATCGAGATCACCGAAGTGCTGATGGTTGGCGGCGAAGGTGCCCCCAAGGTCGGCGCGCCGCTGATCGAGGGCGCCAAGGTGTCCGCTGAGGTTGTCGGCAACAAGCGTGACCGCAAGGTCCGCATCTTCAAGAAGGTGCGCCGCCACACCTACCGCCGCACCAAGGGTCACCGTCAGCACAAGACCCAGATCAAGATCACCGGCATCAGCGCGTAACCGCTAGCGACGCCCGGTCAGACAGGATTACGGAGTAAAGACAGATGGCACATAAAAAGGCAGGCGGTTCGTCCCGCAACGGTCGCGACTCAGAAGGCCGGCGCCTTGGCGTGAAGAAGTTCGGCGGCGAGAACGTCATCCCGGGCAACATCATCATCCGTCAGCGCGGCACCAAGTGGCACCCGGGCGACAATGTCGGCATGGGCAAGGACCACACCATCTTCGCCAAGATCGAAGGCACCGTGTCCTTCCGTGAGCGCGCCGGTAAGCGCACCTACGTGTCCGTGGTTCCGGATGAATAAACAGACGGTGGACATTTGCCACCGTCATCGGTGGCATCCATTCGCACGGCAATAGCCAATTCGGGAGGGAGATGGATCGCCATCTCCCTTTTGTTTTGCGCGTTATACTGCGAACGACCACCAGCGGCTTTCCCGCCGATCGGCACTTCAGGACTGTCACTAGATAACAAGATCATGGCCCAAACACTGCCCCGAATGAGCGATATCGCGATCGAGACCGGCCGTCTCGAGATGCGTCCGCTTGCGCCCGGTGACGCAGACGCCCTGGCACGCATCGCCAGCGATGAGCGCGTGGGCCTCAAGCTGGGTCTCGTCCCCTGCCCGTGCTCTGTGGCCGAGGTGGAAAGCTGGATCGCAGCCGCCCCGGCCCAGATCGATGCGGGCACGGACTATCTTCTCACGGTGCGCGACAGGGCCTCAGGCACCATCATCGGCAGCGCCGGACTGGACGAGCTGATCGAGCAGGGCATCTCGGGCCGCGAATACGACCTCGGCTACTGGTTCGACCCTGCCTGGTGGGGCAAGGGGCTGGGTAGTGAATGCGCCTTGGCCTTGCGCGACTGGGCCTTTGAAACCCTCAAGACCGGCGGTCTGCGGGCGTCCTGCCTGATGGACAATCAGGCGTCCGCACACGTGCTGGAAAAGGCGGGCTTCCACTACATGAATACGGTCCTCAAATATCGCCCCGCGCGCCGCCGGACAGCACTTGTGGCGCAGTTCCGCATGGACAAGCCCCGCTGGGAGCGCTGCGTGCGCCGGGAAAGAAACACTGAAGGTGTGGCGGCATGAAGTTTCTCGACCAGGCCAAGGTCTATGTGCAGTCCGGCGCCGGGGGCAACGGCACGGTCTCGTTCCGCCGCGAAAAATACATCGAGTTCGGCGGCCCCGACGGCGGCGACGGGGGCCGGGGCGGCGATGTATGGGCGGAATGCGTGCACTCGCTCAACACGCTGATCGACTATCGTTACCAGCAGCACTTCAAGGCGCGGCGCGGTGAAAGCGGCGCAGGTCGTGACCGCTCAGGCAAGGCGGGCGACGATGTGGTGCTGAAGCTGCCCGTGGGGACGCAGATCTTCGAGGAAGACAACGAAACCCTGATCGCCGACCTGACCGAACCCGGCCAGCGCGTGCTGCTGACCAAGGGCGGCAATGGCGGCTGGGGCAATGCGCGCTTCAAGAGCTCCACCAACCAGGCTCCCCGCCGCGCCAATGAAGGTCAGCCTGCGGAAGAACGCTGGGTGTGGCTGCGCCTCAAGCTGATCGCCGACGCGGGCCTCGTCGGCCTCCCCAATGCGGGCAAGTCCACTTTCCTGGCAGCAACCACAGCCGCCAAGCCCAAGATTGCCGATTATCCCTTCACCACGCTCAATCCCGGCCTCGGTGTCGTGACGGTGGATGAAGCGGCCTTCGTGCTGGCGGACATCCCCGGCCTCATCGAAGGCGCCCATGAAGGCCTTGGGCTGGGCGACCGTTTTCTCGGCCATGTGGAGCGCACCAATGTGCTCCTGCACCTCGTCGATGCGACCCAGGACGATGTGGCCGACGCGTACCGCACCATCTGCAGTGAGCTGACGGCCTATGGCAACAAGCTGGACGAGAAGCCGGAAATCCTTGCCCTCAGCAAGGTCGACAGCCTGACGCCGGAAATGCGCGAAGAGAAAGCTGCTGAACTGGCAGCCGCGGCCGGCCGGAAGCCCATGCTGCTGTCGAGTGCCAGCGGTGAAGGCGTGACCGACGTGCTGCGCGCCATCAATGCCTATGTGGCAGAGACGCGGCGCATGCAGGTGGAGGAGGCCGAGGCCGAAGAGGCCCGCGAACAGGCTGAACTCGAAGGCCGGCCCGACCCCACCGAAGGCTGGCAGCCATGACCACGGCCACATCAGGCACATTGCTGGCTAACGGCTCGCGCATCGTCATCAAGATCGGCTCCGCCCTGCTGGTTGATGCCGCAACCGGCAAGTTGCGGGAGAACTGGCTTGCGACCCTCGCCGAGGATGTCGCCCGGCTGCGCGCCCGTGGCCAGCAGGTGATCGTGGTCTCGTCCGGCGCCATCGCCGTGGGAAGCAAGGCCCTCGGCCTTGGCCCTCGCAACACGCTGGCACTGGAGGAAAGCCAGGCAGCAGCCGCTTTCGGCCAGATCGGCCTGGCCCGCGCCTACCAGCAGGCGATGGAGCGCCATGACATCCGCATCGCCCAGGTGCTGCTGACCCTTGGTGATACCGAGCGGCGCCGCGCCTACCTCAATGCGCGCTCAACGCTGACAAAGCTGCTCGATTTCGGGCTCGTGCCTGTCGTCAATGAGAACGACACAGTCGCCACCACCGAAATCCGCTATGGCGACAATGACCGCCTGAGCGCCCGTGTCGCCAGCATGGTGGACGCGGATTGCCTGGTGCTTCTGTCGGATGTCGATGGTCTTTACACGGACGACCCAACCCGGAATCCGGACGCGAAACTCATCCCCCGGGTGGATGCCATCACGCCGGACATCGAAGCCATGGCCGGCACGGCCGGCACGGACATGTCAACCGGGGGGATGGTGACCAAGCTGGAAGCCGCCCGCATTGCGACCGAGGCCGGTGTGCACATGGTCATCGCCAAGGGTGCGGTAGATCACCCCCTTTCAGCGATCGAGGCAGGCGGCAACGCAACCTGGTTCATGGCTCACGACACACCCGTCGTGGCCCGCAAGCGCTGGATCTCGGGGGCGCTGCAGCCCGCAGGCACCATTGTGGTGGATGCAGGCGCTGCCCGCGCCCTTTCCCAGGGCCGCAGCCTGCTGCCCGCAGGTGTCTCCGCCGTCCGCGGACGGTTCGACCGCGGTGATGCCGTGATCGTGAAGGATCAGGCCGGCACCGAGCTGGGACGCGGCCTCATCGCCTATGCATCCGATGATGCCGCCCGCATTGCCGGACACAAAAGCGGTGAAATAGAAGCCCTGCTTGGCTATCGTGGCCGCGACGAGATGATCCACCGTGACCATCTGGCGTTGAACCGCGCCGCCAAGCGCACACATAACGCCGAAGCCGGACAATCCACCGCCGGCGCACAGACGTCAGAAACCTAACCGAACGAGCATCGAGATGAGCGTCGCAGAAAAGCTTGAGACCGGGACCACCGACATCGCAGCTACCATGCGCGGACTGGGCATCAACGCCCGCACCGCCGCCAAGGCCCTGCGGTCCGCCCCGCGCAAGCAGAAGGACGCAGCCCTGCTCGCCGCCGCTGCCAGCCTGCGCGCTGACAGCAACGACATCCTCGAAGCCAACAAGCTGGACATGGACGCCGCCGAAGCCCGCGGGCTCACCGGCGCCATGCTCGACCGGCTGAAACTGGATGACGGCCGCATCGACGCCATCGCCAAGGGCCTGGAGGCGATTGCCGAGCTGGATGATCCCGTCGGGTCGACCATTGCCGAATGGGACGTGCACTCCGGCCTGCATATCGAGCGCCGCCGCGTGCCCCTCGGCGTCATCGGCATCATCTATGAGAGCCGCCCCAACGTGACGGCGGATGCAGGCGCGCTCTGCGTCAAGGCGGGCAATGCCGTGATCCTGCGCGGCGGATCCGAAAGCTTTCATTCGTCCCGCGCGATCCATGCGTGCCTCGTCGCGGGCCTTAAGGCAGCTGGACTGCCCGCTGAGGCAATCCAGCTCGTGCCCACCACGGACCGGGCTGCCGTCGGCGAAATGCTGAAGGGCCTTGATGGGGCCCTCGACCTGCTGGTGCCGCGCGGCGGCCGCAGCCTGACCGAACGCGTGACCACCGAAGCCCGCGTGCCCGTGCTCGGTCATCTGGACGGCCTGTGCCACGTCTATGTGGACAAGGACGCAGATATTGAAATGGCCAAGCAGGTGGCGGTGAACGCCAAGCTGCGCCGGACAGGCATTTGCGGCGCGGCGGAGACGCTGCTGGTAGATGAAGCCGTGGCAGCCACGGCCTTGCCCGCCGTTGCAGGAGCCCTGAAGGATGCAGGCTGCGAGATCCGCGGCGACGATGCCGCACAGAAACTGATGCCCGGCATAGCCGCCGCCACCGACGATGATTGGAGCACGGAATATCTCGATGCCATCATTGCCGTGGCCGTGGTTCCCGGCGTCGATGGCGCCCTCGGCCATATCGCCAAATATGGCTCGCAGCACACCGAGTGCATCATCACCGGGAACGAGCAGACCGCAAACAAATTCCTGACCGAGTGTGACAGCGCGATCCTGCTGCACAACGCATCCACGCAATTCGCCGATGGCGGTGAATTCGGCATGGGCGCCGAAATCGGCATTGCCACGGGCAAGCTGCATGCGCGCGGACCGGTCGGTCTCGAGCAGCTCACTACCTTCAAATATGTGGTGCGCGGCAGCGGCCAGACGCGGCCCTGATGACGTCAGCCGCCCTCCTGTCCAGCCTGTCGAACGGCCTGCGCATCGGCCTGCTCGGCGGCTCTTTCAACCCGGCCCATGAGGGCCACCGGCATATCAGCCTGGTGGCCATGCGTCGGCTTGAACTGCACCAGGTGTGGTGGCTCGTATCACCGCAGAACCCGCTCAAACCCGTGAAAGGCATGGCGCCGCTTGCGCAGCGCATGCAGAGTGCCCGCGAGATGGCGCATCATCCCGCGATCCATGTCACCGACATCGAGACCCAACTCGGCACCCGCTACACCGCCGACACGGTCCGCCAGCTGACGGAGCGGGCACCCAATACGCGTTTTGTCTGGCTGATGGGGGCGGACAACCTGCTGAACTTCCCGCGCTGGAACCGGTGGACCGAAATCATGGAGCGGGTGCCCATCGCCGTGATTGCGCGGCCGGGCTACAGCCTCAAGGCGCGCCTCTCCCCCGTCGCGACCCGCTATGCGGACCGCCAGTTCCCCCAGGCCCATGCGCGGCTTCTGCCCGACGTGACGCCGCCTGCCTGGGTCTTCATCGAAGATCAGCCCACCGCGATTTCCTCAACCCAGATCCGCCGCCAGATCGGCGCGGCCTGGCCCGTCCAGGACTGAGATCGCCGCGCCATCCGCACCCCGGGCCAGATTCCCCCCTGCCCGCCTCCTGACAGGCGATGTCAGCAGGAACATATACGGCCCGGTGTGGTTCTCATTCGTGCTGCTTTAGGCTCTTCAACCCGCAGAACTCGCCCATATGTGATGTGTCACGCAGGCGACATGCGGTTGACTTAGGCCTATTTGATTGGCGGAGTTGATGACCGGCTTGTCATCAGCCACCCCGCTGCACAGACGCGAGTGAGATTTATGCCTACTTCTTCCGGCAACACGGCGCCGAAACAGGACCTCTCCTCCGCACCGTCCCCGGAGCCTGCCCATGCGGCACACGGCCCGGAGCGCCTTGGCCGCACTGCCTTGCTCGACCGTTTCCGCGCCGTGCGGGGGGCCACTGAATGCCTGTCAGCACCCCTGACACCCGAAGACCAGATGCTCCAGTCAATGGAGGAGGCAAGCCCCGCCCGCTGGCACCGGGCCCACACCACCTGGTTCTTCGAGACTTTCTTGCTCAAGCCGCATGATCCGGCCTATGAGGTCCTTGATCCGGCCTATGACTATCTCTTCAACTCCTACTACCAGGCTGTCGGCCCGCAATATTCGCGCCCCCATCGCGGCCTCGTATCCCGGCCGACCGTGGCGGAAGTCACCGCCTACCGCGCCTATGTGGATGATGCCGTCACCGCCTTCGCCGACCGGGCGGACGACGCCACCTGGCAGGCATGCGCGCCGCTGATCGAACTGGGCCTGCACCATGAGCAACAGCACCAGGAGTTGATGGTCACCGACCTGAAACACGCCCTTTCGTTCAACCCGCGCTGGCCGGCCATCTATCCGGCACCCGAGACACAGGCTGCTGAAACCCCGCTGGGCTGGCAGGACTTTCCCGGCGGGATCATCCTGTGCGGCCATACGGGCAACCTGACCGAGGACGGTTTTGCTTATGACTGTGAAGGCCCGCGCCACCAGGTGCTGCTGCGGGATTTCGCACTGGCTAGCCGGCCGATCACCAATGCGGAGTTCATTGCCTTCATGGAAGATGGCGGCTACTGCGACCCGCGCTGGTGGCACTCGGAAGGGTGGGACCGGGTCTGCGCGGAAGCCTGGACGGCGCCGCTCTACTGGCTGCGAGACGGGGATGCGGCATCTCCCTCATCCGGCTGGACCACATACACCCTGCATGGCCGCGTGCCCGTGGCACCCCGTGAGCCCGTTTGCCACATCTCCTTTTTTGAGGCAGCAGCCTACGCCGCATGGGCCAGTGAGCAGACCGTGGCCGGCGAGACGCACGATGTTCGCCTGCCCACAGAGTTTGAGCTCGAACACGCAGCCTCAGGCCTTGATCCGCGCGCGGGCCATTTCGCGGGAACCGCACCGGGCACACGAGCGCTGCACCCGCGTGGGGCCCGCTTGGACGCAGAGGCCAGCGCTGGCGGGCTTCAACAGATCTTCGGTGACGTGTGGGAATGGACCCAGAGCGCCTATGCGCCCTATCCGGGCTTCAAACCCGCTGCCGGTGCCATCGGCGAATACAACGGCAAGTTCATGGCCAACCAGATGGTGCTGCGCGGCGGCAGCGTGGCGACGCCGGAGGACCACATGCGTGCCACCTACCGTAATTTCTTCCCCGCCCACTCCCGCTGGCAATTCTCAGGACTGCGCCTCGCGCGCGACCTCTGACGGCGTCGCTACCTCAGTCTGATCACAGCCAACGCCGCATTTCCCAGGATACGACCATGACGGCCGATACGATTTTCGAAACCGATACCGCCCCTTCCGCCGCTGATCTTGCCTTTTTCGTCGATCAGAAACCGGCGCTCGCCACCTTCCTGGATGATGCGCTGACCGGGCTCTCGGCCGAGCCAAAGCAGATTGCGCCGAAATACTTCTACGACGAGCGCGGCTCCGAACTGTTCGACCAGATCTGTCAGACCCCGGAATATTACCCGACACGCACCGAGCTCGGCCTGCTCGACCGCCATGGTGCGGACATTGCCGCTGCCGTGGGGCCGGACTGTCTGGTGGTGGAATATGGCGCGGGCTCCAGCCTCAAGATCCGGCGGCTGCTGGGCGCCCTTGATGCGCCAGCAGGATATGTGGCCGTCGACATCAGCCGGGACTATCTGCGCGCCCAGATGAGCGGCCTTGCCCGTGACCTGCCGTCAGTGCCCGTCGGTGCGATCTGCGCTGATTTCACCAAGGGCTTCGACCTGCCGCCGGAATCCGCCGCGCTCGGCAGCCGCCGCCTCGGCTTCCTGCCCGGCTCCACGATCGGCAATTTCACTCCGGAAGACGCCCAGGCACTTCTGGCGCGCAGCACCAAACTGCTGGGCAAGGGCGGATTGTTCCTCATCGGGGTGGACCTCAAGAAGTCCAAGCAGATTCTCGACGCCGCCTATGATGACGGCCAGGGCGTGACCGCGGCCTTCAATCTCAACCTGCTGAAGCGCATGCGCACGGAGCTGGGCGCGGAGCTGGACGAGCACGGCTTTGAGCACGTGGCCTTCTACAACCGGGAACAGGGCCGGGTGGAAATGCACCTGGAAGCCAAGGGCGAGCAGACCATCAGCCTTGAAGGCCAGGACTTCACTTTCTCCGACGGCGAGCGCATTCACACCGAAAGCTCCTACAAATATGCCCCTGAGGAGTTCGCGGAAATGGCGCAGAGGGCCGGTTTCGAGCCAAAAGCCCTGTGGACCGACCCGGACGGGCTGTTCAGCCTGCACCTCCTGGAAGTAGCCGTTAACGCTTGATCCGGTTCAGCTATTTGCGATCCGGGGCCTGATCGTCATATTCTCCTCATGCAAGCGGGCGATGCTGCCCGCGAGGACCGGATCGAGAGACGATTCGGTTCACGCCACGGCCCTTCAGGCCGCCGACACTCGCCCGGAGGAGTATGAAGGGCCACAGGACAGGAGCTGACACCTGAGTATCGACTTTGCCGGCCATGAGGCCGTTGAGGCAGCGGACAACGCCATGCCACAAACACAGTCGCCGTCACCTTCCGTGACATCAAACCAGTCCGAGCGGCTCCGCGACGCCGCCCTTGCGTGTCTCGAAGACACCAAGGCCGAGGATATCGTCTCCATAGATCTCGCAGGCAAATCGTCCCTCGCCGATGGCATGGTCATCGCGAGCGGCCGGTCACAGCGCCATGTGGGCTCGGTAGCCGATTACCTGGTCGAGGCTTTCAAGAAGGCAGGCTGCAAGTCTCCGCGCGTCGAAGGCATGACCCATTGCGATTGGGTTCTGATCGACGCCGGTGACATCGTGGTGCATGTGTTCAGGCCCGAGGTGCGCGAGTTTTACAATCTCGAGCGTCTCTGGTCCTCTGACATGCCGGAAGACCAGCTGGCCAACTGACCATCCTGCCGGCCCCGCCCGGCAGGCCATGAGCGCCCGCATGACCGCGTGCGGGCCTGTGAGACGACCTCAATGCGCATCACCGTTTGCGCCATAGGGCGCATGCGCGACAAGAACGAGCGCGCCCTGGCGGATGAGTACCTGGCCCGCGCCACCACGCAGGGCCGCAATCTCGGCATCACCGATGTCTCGGTCATCGAACTGGAGGCCCGGAAAGACAGCGACCAGGAGGCCGAAGCGCTTCTGGCGGCTGTGCCGGACAATGCCGTGATCATCGCCATGGACGAGCATGGCGGCCAGAAATCCAGCCGCGACTTCGCCGCCTGGCTCGATACGCTCAAGGATGACGGCAACCGCGACATCGCCTTCCTGATAGGCGGGGCGGACGGGCATGGCCGTGCGGTACTGGACAGGGCCCGGGCAAAACTGTCGCTCAGCGCCATGACATGGCCGCATATGCTGGCAAGGATCATGCTGCTCGAACAGATATACAGGGCCATATCCATTCTTTCCCGCCACCCCTATCATCGCGATTGATGAAAAGTGAGTCGGCGCCGCACAGGGCAGCGCCGCACATCCGCATCACCATAACCAATGAGACTTTTCGGCCGATCCAGACAAGGCGGCTCCGGGTCCGTAGAGGACGGGCCCGCGCGTCCGCTCGTAATTGCGTTGCTCCAGGGATGGGGCGCGGGCGCAGCGGATGCGCGCCTGCCTGCCTTCAGTGCCCGCACACCGGCCTTCAACCGCCTGGCACGCAGAGCCGCGGCAACCACCCTGACCCCAGCCCCTGTGCCCGCAAGCCTGGCAACCGGCCTCACCGCCATCGCTGAAGGCCAGGAGCCTCAGGACCCCCGCGCCCGCCTCGACGCGCTGATGCGTGCGGATGGCGGGCTGATGGCGGATCGGGGGTTCAGCGCCTTCGCCCATGACCTCAGCCGTATCGGCGGTGATTGTCACCTTCTTTGCTGCCTGACACCTTCGGGCATCGAGGGGTTTACGGCCCATGCCGCCCGCATTGCCGCGACGCTTGCCTATGAAGGCATCCGCGTCTGGGTGCACGCGATCCTGGACGGACGAGACAGTGCCCCCGATGCGGCCCTCAAGGCCATGCACGAGTTCCGCGAAGATGTGGCCGGCGTCGAGGGCGTTCAGTTCGCCACCATCTCCGGCCGTGCCTTTGCCCTCGATAGCACCGCGGACGACAAGGCGCTGGCCCTCGTGCGCAACGCAATGGTGGACGCAGACCCGCAGACCCGCGACGGTCTCGGGCAGTTCATCGATGCGCAGAACCGGGGCGGCATCAATGATGGCGACATCACCCCGATGGCGGACATCGCCTATCCCGGCATGCGCGGTGATGATGCGCTGTTGGTGCTGCATCCGCAGGCCGAAGGCATGACGCCGCTCCTGCGCACCCTGCTGCCGGAAGGCGGCCTTACCATTCCGGCAAGCCGCCCCGTGACCCTGTCTGCCTGTCGCCGCGTGATCGGCTGGACCCAGTCAGCACCGCCGTCCCTGCCTGCAAGCCGCGCTGCGGCGTTGCAGCCCTTGCTGACGCTTGAGCCCCTTCAGCCCCGCCTGCCATCCGTGCTGCGCGATGCAGGCCTCACCGTCGCCATGGCTGTGCCGCAGGCCCAGCACGGCCTGTGGGCGGAAAGCATGGAGGGCTGCCGCCTCGCCGCCAGCCGCGCTGTCCCGGCGCCCACGGCCCTTGATGTGGCGGATGCTGCGGTCCAATGGATCAAGCAGGGTGAAACCGATGTGATCTTTGCCCTGCTGGGCGGCGTGCCCGCCTCAGCCCGCAGTCTGGGCACCATGGCTTCGGGCTCGGCAGCCCGCCGCATTGTCGAGCAGCAGGACAAGGCGTTGGGCCGCCTTGCGGCCATTCTCGAACGCCGCGGCGGTACCCTCGTCGCCATGGGCACCGACACGAGCCTTGCCGCCGCCAGCGCCCTGCCCTTGCTGATCCATGGCGGTGCGGTGACGCAGGAGACGCCCCTTGCAACCGGCACCCTTGCCAATGTGGCACCCACCCTGCTGGCACTGGCCGGCCTGCCGCTGGAGGTCATGCCGCACCGGGACACTGGCGGCATATCGACGCCGTTACTGACGCTGCCGGAGGGGCTGGATGCGGCATCCTGAACGGGGACGGGTCCGGATTGCGGGACACCCCGCCCCCTTGCGCGTGCTGGGGGCACTCATCCTGCTTCCGTTCCTGGCACTGGCTGCCCCGGCGCAGGAAACCCGCGTCGATCCCAGCCAGGCTGAAGAACTGCTGGAAGTGGAGCGCGCCCTGGACGGGGCGGAGATCTCCCGCGATGAGGCACAGACACGTGCCCGCGCCGCCGCCCGCATTGTCCGCCAGTTGCAGGAGCAACTGGTGGCGGCCGGTGACCGCGCTCAGGCGCTTGAAAGCGCGATTGCCGACCGGGCCGGACATCTTGATGGCCTGACCGCTGCCCGCGCCGTTAGCGAGGCCATCCTGGCCGCCCGGCGGGAACAGCTCGTGGAAGCCCTCGCCGCCCTGCAGCGCCTCGACTTGGACCCGCCGCCGGCCCTGCTGGTGAACCCGCAGGATGCTCTCTCAGCTGCCCGCGGGGCCATCCTTCTGGGTACGCTGGTGCCGGAACTCAAATCGGTAGCCGACGAAATCTCGGCCCAGATCCGCGCCCTCGACGATCTCACCCGCACCATTGAGGCAGAAAGCCGCCAACTGGCCCGGGATGCAGAAGCCCTGGAGGCCGAACAACGCCGGATTGACGAATTGCTGGTGGCAAAGCGCGAAGAAGAGCTGGTGACGACGGCGGACGCCAGACGCGCAGCTGAACGCTATGCAAGCCTCGCCGGGCGCGCCAAGTCCCTGCGTGACCTTCTGGGCGGGCTTGAACGCGACGTGCCGACCGTGGCGGCCCTGACACCCGATCTGGCTGAGGAAGCCGTACGGCCGGATTTTGCCAGCCTGCGCGGCCATCTGCGCAGCCCGGCCTCCGGGCGCATAGTGCGGGCCTTCGGGGCAGAGGATCTGAGTGGTGACGAGATACAGGGACTGAGCCTTGAGGGGCGCCCGCGTGCCCAGGTCGTAAGCCCCGCGGATGCCGAAATCGTGTTTGCGGGCCCGTTTCGCAGCTATGGCAACGTGTTGATAATCACACCGGGCGACAATTACCTTATCGTCCTGGCCGGCCTGGCGGAGATTTATGCGACACCGGGCCAGCAGGTGCTTGCCGGGGAACCCGTCGGACGGCTCCCCGAACAAGCCGCCAAGACCGGACAGGGCCCCAGAACGGGCAGAGGAACCGCCGGGGATGCCAGCCGCGGCCCGCTGCTCTATATTGAACTGCGAAAAGACGGTGCCCCCATCGATCCGGCACCGTGGATCAGATTTGCGTCCCGTCCGGCCTGAGCCCATCTTCGGGTGGCCACATTTCGGCGGAACTGTATGCGCAAGAGGCGGCGGCCATTCCGGCATGCCGGCCGGACAGGAAGACAAAGGGTAGCTTATGATGCACCGGACGGTGATTGCAGGAGCAGCGGGCCTTGTGAGCCTCGCTCTTGTGGGTGTTTTTGCGTTGGATGCCGGTCCCTCCCGCGGCGGTGCGGAAGCAGCCAGCTCCGAAACCTACCGGCAGCTTGACCTTTTCGGGGACGTGTTCGAACGCGTCCGCGCTGACTATGTGGAAGAGCCTGTCGACAGCGAACTGATCGACAATGCCATCAACGGCATGCTGACCTCGCTGGACCCGCATTCGAGCTACCTCAACCCCAAGACCTTCCGCGACATGCAGGTGCAGACCCGCGGCGAGTTTGGTGGCCTCGGGATCGAGGTCACCATGGAAGAGGGCTTTGTGAAGGTGGTGGCGCCGATCGACGACACCCCGGCTGACAAGGCGGGCCTCCAGGCCAATGACCTGATCACCCATCTCGACGGCGACCCGGTGCTCGGCCTGACCCTTTCCGAAGCGGTCGAGAAGATGCGCGGGCCGGTCAACGCACCCATTACAGTTACCGTGGTGCGCGAGGGCAAGACCGAGGCCTTCGACGTAACCATCGTGCGCGATATCATCCGCATCAAGTCGGTGCGCTACAAGCGCGACAACGGTGTGGGCTATATCCGCATCACCACCTTCAACGAGCAGACCGCCGACGGCGTGCGCGCGGCCCTGAAGGACATGGCGGATGTGCCGGGCTACGTGCTCGACCTTCGCAACAACCCGGGCGGTCTCCTGGATCAGGCCATCGAAGTGTCTGACATCTTCCTAGAGCAGGGCGAAGTGGTGTCCACCCGCGGCCGCTATCCGGAAGATACCCAGCGCTACAATTCACGGCCCGGCGACCTCGCCAACGGCAAGCCCGTTGTGGTGCTGGTCAATGGCGGCTCCGCCTCAGCATCGGAGATCGTTGCAGGTGCGCTGCAGGATCACGAGCGCGGCGTTGTCATCGGCACCCGTTCCTTCGGCAAGGGGTCCGTCCAGACCATCATTCCGCTTGGCTCCGACGGTGCCATCCGCCTCACCACGGCGCGCTATTACACCCCTGCCGGCCGGTCGATCCAGGCCAAGGGCATCGCGCCGGACGTGAAGGTCGAGCAGAACGTCGAAGAGGACAAGGACATCCGCACCACGGGCGAAGCAGGCCTCGCAGGCCATCTTGCCGGGGACGATGACGACGAAAAGGGTGGATCCTCCGCCTACGTGCCGGAAGACCCGAAGGACGATTTACAGCTGATCTATGGCCGTGACCTCGTGCTCGGCAAGCGCAGCTTCGACCGCAACAACCCGGCGGCAACGCCGACGGCCAAGGCAGGCACGTCCGGTGCCATGGAGCCGATCCCCAACTAGGAGGGTAGGCTCACAGCCTGACAATCCGTTCATCAAACGCGGCCCCGCTGACAGAAATGTCACGCGGGGCCGTTGCTTTTGCAGCGCCGGCCACCGGCAGACTGGACCTTGACGGGACAAGCCCTTATGCCAGCACGCGTGTTCGGGTTATTCTCCCGGCAGGGTCAGTTTCCGCGTAAGCCCACCTGATTGCTCACCCATTTCTTTTCAGGCAGATGACCGCCTTATCCCCCGACACCGATCCGGCCGAAACCGCCAGCGACGAGACGGATGCCCCGCGCAGCCGCCTCAACCCGCTCGCCATCGCCGTTTTCACGCTGGCGGTGATCATCGGCGGCCTGCTGGTCTGGCTGTCCTTTACGGGTGGCCCGCAGCCGGGACAATTCGTGGTGCCCCTCAACACCGAAGGCGGCGGGGGCCGCACCATCCTGAGCGGCGATACGGTGACCGCCCCGCCGCCTCCCCAGGTGCTGGATGGCACGGACACGCCGCCGACTGACACGGCACCGCCGCCCGATGAGCCAGTGGTGGTGGCTGCGCAGGACGCGGCAGAACCCGGAGACACGGCTGACGCATCTGCTGAACCAGGTGGCCTGCAGGAGATCGGCAGCCTGGAGCCGCTGCCCCTAGGCGCGCCCCTGCGCGAGGCACCGATCGCGGGCCTGTTCGAAGAAACTGACAACGGCCTTCTGCCGATTATCAGCGGCGATGGCGCCCGTGCTGTTGCAAGCTACGCACGGCCCTTCACCAAGCCTGCCACCGGGGTCGAAGCCCGGCCGCGCGTGGCGATCCTGATCACGGGTTTCGGCCTCAACCGCACCTTTGCCGAGCGCGCACTGGAGCAGCTTCCAGCGGACATCTCGCTGGGCTTCACACCCTATTCCGGTGACCTGCAGAACCAGATCAATGCCGCCCGCGTCGACGGACATGAAGTGGTGCTCGAGCTTCCCATGGAGCCGTTCAACTATCCTGACAATGATCCCGGCCCCTACACCCTGCTGACGAGCCTGCCGGAAGACGCCAATCGCAAGCGCCTGGAATGGCTGCTGGCGCGCGGCACCGGATATTTCGCTACCGTCAACCGCCAGGGTGGCCGCTTCCTCTCTGAAACAGACGCTCTGTCGCCCATCCTCACCGCCCTCAAGCTGCGGGGCCTTGGCTTCATCGACACCGGGAGCACGGTCCGCAGTGCTACCGTGGAAAGCGTTCCGGAAGCAGGCTTCGACTGGGCCAGGGGGAGCCAGGTAATCGACGCAACGAAGTCACCGCGCCAGATTGACCAGGCCCTGAAGGAGCTGGAGGACAGCGCGCGCCAGTCCGGCATGGCGCTGGGCATAGGCACCGCCCTTCCCGTTACCGTGGAACGCGTTGCCATGTGGGCTGAAAAACTGGATGCCAAGGGCATTGATCTGGTACCAGTCTCCGCGGTGCTGGCAGACCGCTGAGCACCCTTCCGCGTACACCCGACCCGGGGCCTCCTGCATGACGTCTCTTCCCTACCGCCCCTGCGTGGGCATCATGCTGCTCAACAAGGACGGAAAGGTCTGGATCGGCCGCAGGGCCGTGGACCGGGTGGTGCAACAGGACGAGCCCGGCTCCTGGCAAATGCCCCAGGGCGGTATAGACGCGGGCGAGGACCCGCTGCCCGCAGCCTTGCGTGAGCTTGAGGAAGAGACCGGCATTTCCCAGGTGGACGTCATCGGGGAAAGCGATGGATGGTTCAGTTACGACCTGCCGGCGCATCTGCTGGGCAAAGCGCTGAAAGGCAAATATTGCGGCCAGAAGCAGAAATGGTTCGCCATGCGCTATCTCGGCAGCGATGACGAGATCGATCTGTCACAGGCCGAGGACGACGAGTTCGATGCCTGGCGCTGGGAAGATGCCCAGGTGCTGCCCGACCTCATCATCGAGTTCAAGCGCCCGGTCTATGAGCAAGTGATAGAGGCTTTCGCCCATCTGACGGGGAAGTAACTCCCCGCCCGCGCGTTACCGTCAGGCTGCGTCAGCCAACCGCTTGGCGTGGGTCGAAAAGCCCCACCAGACGACCGAGGTCAGGGGCTTGGCCACCCGCGGGCCGATACGGATGCCGCAGGCATTGGCAATCATCGCAACAAGCCTGTCAGTGTGGCGGCGCTGGTACAGGCCAAGCGCGCGGGCCTGGTAGGCCTTGGCGCAGCCCTCTCGGTCATAATCCGCGTTCGGACGGTTTGCGCAGTAATAGGCATAGGACAGCTCATCATCGTCCGCCTCGCTGACACGCCCGAGAGCGATCTTCAGCCGGCGCAGCTTGGACGGCACATCCGTTTCGTAGCGCTGGAAGTGGTCGTAGAAGAGCTTGTAGTGATTGAACTCATCACGGGCGAGGCGGCCTGCGATTTCCTTCAGCACCGGCTCATCACTGGCATCGCGGATGGCGGAATAAAATGACGACGTGCCCGTCTCAACCACGCAGCGCGCGAGCAACTCACCGCCGCGGCTGCCGCGCGTTGATTCTTCCACATCCTGCGGAATGGAATAGCCGTCCTGGAACTCCTTGAGAGCCTTGTCGAAGGAGAAACCGGGATCGGCAAGCTCGGCCCAGCGCGCAAGGGCTGCCCCGTGCTGCTCTTCCTCCGCACCCCAGCGTTCCAGCTCGTCGAGCATGGCCGGGTCATCGGCGAAAACGACGCTGAGATAGCTCACATAGTCAGGCGCATTGGCCTCCACCAGCGAGGCGGCCTTCACCGTACGCAGGAGGTCGGCATCGACCTTGGCGGCGTCGAAGGCCTGCCAATCGATATCGTCGAGCGTCCAGTGCTGGCTCATATGTCTCTACCCCGTTGAGATCTCTGTTGCGCCGGCCCGCTCCCCCAAGCCCCTCGAACCGTGCCGCTTGATATAATAAACCCGCCTGGACGCATAGATGTCCAGACGGGTTTATCGACATTCTTTCTGGGGATTTCCCAAGCCGATCAAGCACCTGGCGGTATCTTGCGGCTGTCCGGGAGCTCCCGTCTAGAGTGCGGACCGCAGCTGCCGGAGATGGTTGAGCTTCGTTTCAGCCCGCATCCGCGCGGCATCCGTCGACGCATCATCCAGATCTTCCTGGGCATTCTGGATTTCCTGGTCCAGCGCAGCCGAATCCAGCTCATCCAGCGGCACGGAATGCTCAGCCAGAAGCGTCAGGCCTTCCGCGTTCACTTCCGCAAAGCCACCACGCACGAAAAGGCGGGTTTCCTCGCGGCCGTTCTGAACGTCCACAACGCCGGGGCGCAGGGTGGTCATGAACGGGGCATGTCCCGCCATCACACCGAAGTCACCCTCGGCACCCGGCACGGTTACCATGTCCGCATCCGCAGACATCAGCAGCCGCTCCGGGCTTACGAGTTCAAAATGCAGCTTGTCAGCCATCAGCTTTTACCAGTCGCCCCTTACGCGGCTTCCGCGGCCAGACGCTCGGCCTTCTCGACGGCGCTCTCAATGGTGCCGACCATGTAGAAGGCTGCTTCCGGCAGGTGGTCATAGTCACCGTCGCATAGCGCCTTGAAGCCCTTCACGGTGTCCTTGATGTCCACGAGCACGCCCGGGGTGTTGGTGAACTGCTCGGCCACGAAGAACGGCTGCGACAGGAAGCGCTCGATCTTACGGGCGCGGGCCACCGTCAGCTTGTCTTCTTCGGAAAGTTCATCCATGCCCAGAATGGCGATGATGTCCTGCAGCGACTTGTACTTCTGCAGGATTTCCTGCACCCGGCGGGCCGTTTCGTAGTGCTCTTCGCCGACAACACGCGGCTCGAGAATACGGCTGGTGGAGTCCAGCGGGTCCACGGCCGGATAGATGCCCTTCTCGGAGATGGCGCGCGACAGCACGGTCGTGGCGTCAAGGTGCGAGAACGACGTGGCCGGAGCCGGGTCGGTCAGGTCATCGGCCGGCACGTAAATGGCCTGCACGGACGTGATCGAGCCCTTGGTCGTGGTGGTGATGCGTTCCTGCAGCGCACCCATGTCGGTGGCAAGCGTCGGCTGATAGCCCACGGCCGACGGGATACGGCCCAGAAGCGCCGACACCTCGGAACCCGCCTGGGTGAAGCGGAAGATGTTGTCCACGAAGAACAGCACGTCCTGGCCTTCATCGCGGAACTGCTCGGCCACGGACAGGCCGGCAAGAGCAACACGGGCACGCGCTCCGGGAGGTTCGTTCATCTGGCCGTAGATGAGGGAGCACTTGGACCCCTCGCCGCCGCCTTCCTTGTTCACGCCGGATTCGATCATTTCCCAGTAAAGGTCGTTGCCTTCACGGGTACGCTCACCGACGCCGGCGAACACGGAGTAACCGCCGTGCGCCTTGGCGATGTTGTTGATCAGCTCCTGGATGAGCACGGTCTTGCCCACGCCGGCACCGCCGAACAGGCCGATCTTACCGCCCTTGGCGTAAGGCGCGAGCAGGTCCACCACCTTGATGCCGGTGACGAGCATTTCGGCTTCCGTGGACTGCTCCACGAATTCCGGTGCTTCGGCGTGGATGCCGCGGCGCTCGGTGAACTGGATCGGGCCGGCTTCATCCACCGGCTCGCCGATCACGTTCATGATGCGGCCCAGCGTTCCCTCACCAACCGGCACCTGGATCGGCGCACCCATATCGGTGGCCTCCTGGCCGCGCACCAGACCTTCGGTCGAGTCCATGGCGATGGTGCGGACGGTGTTCTCGCCCAGATGCTGCGCCACTTCGAGAACAAGGCGGTTGCCGTTGTTGTCGGTTTCAAGCGCGTTCAGGATCGCCGGCAGATGGTCGTCAAAGGTGACGTCCACAACGGCGCCGATGACCTGGGTAATTTTGCCCACTGCGTTGGAGCTCATGGTCTGTGTCCTCGGTCTCGTCTCAGTCTCATGCGGCACGGAAGGTGCCTTGTTTTTTGAAACCGCCGCGGCACGTGCCGATGCGGGGTCGATTTCGGTTGCGGTCGCCTCTATGACCGCTGAACTCGGTGCTGCCGGTGCGGGAAGGGATTTGGGCCCCTTCGGCCGTTGCCGGACAACAAGCTTGAGCACATTGGAAATGCTCTCAAGCAGCGGACGGAGTACCCGCCCAATTCCGTTTTGCTTCGCCACCAACAGCGCCCCCCGGCTTGCTGCCTGGACCCTGCCGGTCTCCCAACCCCGCACGGCCAGTCTTGAACGTGGTCGAAGGGGCTTGGCGCCGCTCTTGTTCGTCTTGGTTCAGTGTGCCGCAACGCGAAGGCCGCAGCACCTGAATTCGGGCGCCTCCGCTAGAGGGCTTCGGCACCCGAAATGATCTCGATGAGCTCCTTGGTGATCTGCGCCTGGCGCGACCGGTTATAGGTCAGCGTCAGCTTGTCGATCATGTCGCCCGCGTTGCGGGTGGCATTGTCCATGGCACTCATGCGTGCGCCCTGTTCGGACGCGGCGTTTTCCAGAAGGGCGCGGAAGATCTGCGTGGTGAGGTTCCGCGGCAGGAGATCATTCATGATCTCGGTTTCTTCCGGCTCGTATTCGTAAGGCGTCGGCTCACCGGCATCATCAGCCCGCTCCGGGATGGAGGCGGGGATGACCTGCTGGCCTGTCGGCACCTGCGTGACGACATTCTTGAACGCCGAGTAGAACAGCGTTGCGACGTCGAACTCGCCGGCCTCGAACATGTCCAGCACACGCTTGGAGACGGTTTCAGCCTGGGCGTAACCGATCCGGCGCACATCGGTGAACTCGAACGTATCCACGATGAGATTGGCGAACTGGCGCTTGAGAATGTCACGCCCCTTGCGGCCCACGCACAGGATTTTCACTTCCTTGCCCTGGGCCAGAAGCTCCTGCGTCTTCTCGCGTGCCAGGCGTGCGATCGACGAATTGAAGCCGCCGCACAGACCACGGTCAGCCGTGGCAACGATGAGCAGGTGCACATCGTCCTTGCCCGTACCCACCAGCAGCGGCGAAGCACCGGCTGACGTCAGCATCGCGCCGCCGAGATTGGCGAGCACGGCGTCCATGCGCTCGGCATAGGGACGCGCAGCCTCCGCAGCCTCCTGCGCCCGGCGCAGCTTGGAGGCTGCCACCATCTGCATGGCCTTGGTGATCTTCTGCGTCGCCTTGACGCTCGCGATCCGGTTGCGAAGTTCCTTGAGGCTCGCCATTGGCTGTTCTCGGTCCTCTTAGCGGCTCAGGTTACGCGAAAGACTTGGCGAAGGCTTCGACGCCTTCACGCAGCTTGGCGTTGGTCTCGTCGGACAGTGCGCCGGTCTCGCGGATCGCGGTCAGCACATCGGCATGCTTCTCGTGGAAGGTGCGCAGCAGCTCTTCCTCGAAGCGGGCAATGTCTGCCACCGGCAGCTTGTCCAGGAAGCCCTGGGTACCGGCGAAGATCACGACAACCTGCTCTTCCATGGCCAGCGGCGAGAACTGCGGCTGCTTGAGAAGCTCGGTGAGGCGCTCACCGCGGTTCAGCAGACGCTGGGTGGTGGCATCGAGGTCGGAACCGAACTGCGCGAAGGCCGCCATTTCGCGGTACTGCGCAAGCTCGCCCTTGATGGCGCCGGCCACCTTCTTCATGGCCTTGGTCTGGGCCGAACCACCCACGCGGGACACCGACAGGCCGACATTCACGGCCGGGCGGATACCCTGGTAGAACAGGTCCGTTTCCAGGAAGATCTGACCGTCGGTGATCGAGATCACATTGGTCGGAATATAGGCGGACACGTCGTTGGCCTGGGTTTCAATCACCGGCAGCGCCGTCATGGAGCCGAGGCCATTGTCTTCATTGAGCTTGGCCGAACGCTCCAGCAGGCGGGAGTGCAGGTAGAACACGTCACCCGGATAGGCTTCACGCCCCGGAGGACGGCGAAGCAGCAGGGACATCTGGCGATAGGCCACGGCCTGCTTGGAAAGATCGTCATAAACGATCAGCGAGTGCATGGAATTGTCACGGAAGTACTCGGCAATCGCGCAGCCGGCGAAGGGCGCCAGGAACTGCAGCGGAGCCGGCTCGGACGCGGTAGCGGCCACAACCACGGAGTATTCCATGGCGCCGTTTTCTTCGAGCGTCTTCACGATCTGGGCGACGGTGGAGCGCTTCTGGCCGACGGCGACATAGACGCAGTAGAGCTTCTTGCTCTCGTCGTCGCCCTGGTTGGCCTGCTTCTGATTGAGGATCGCGTCGATCGCAACGGCAGTCTTGCCCGTCTGACGGTCACCGATCACCAGCTCACGCTGGCCGCGGCCGATGGGGATCAGAGCATCGATGGCCTTGATGCCGGTCTGCATCGGCTCGTGCACGGACTTGCGCGGGATGATGCCCGGCGCCTTCACGTCCACAACGCGGCGCTCGGCGGCATCGATCGGGCCCTTGCCGTCGATCGGGTTGCCCAGCGGGTCAACCACGCGGCCGAGCAGCCCCTTGCCGACCGGCACGTCCACGATGGCGCCGGTGCGCTTGACGGTGTCGCCTTCCTTGATCTGCTGGTCAGAGCCGAAGATCACGACGCCGACATTGTCGGCTTCGAGGTTCAGCGCCATGCCGCGGATGCCGTTCGGGAACTCGACCATCTCACCGGCCTGAACCTTGTCGAGGCCATAGACACGGGCGATGCCGTCACCGACGGAAAGCACCTGGCCGATCTCGGTAACCTCGGCATCGGAGCCGAAGTTCTGGATCTGCGCTTTAAGGATCGAGGAAATCTCGGCGGCTTGAATGTCCATCAACCGGCCTCTTTCATAGCAAGCTTCATGCGATTGAGTTTGGTGCGCAGGGAGGTGTCGACCATGCGGCTGCCGAGCTTGACCACGAGGCCGCCCAGCAGGCTGTCGTCCACCTTGGTGCTGAGCGTGACGTCGCTGCCGGTAGCGGCTTTGAGCGTCTCAGTAAGCTTCTGCACCTGCGCATCGGTGAGGGGGTGGGCGGAAGTGACTTCCGCCGAAACTTCGCCGCGATGCTTCGCGACGAGGGCCTTGTAGGCGCCAATCATGCCTTCCAGCGCGAACAGGCGCCGGTTGGTGGCCACAAGACCCACAAACTTCTTGGTGAGATCAGCCGCGCCGGCACGCTCGAGAATGGCGCCCATGGCTGCGGTCTGTTCGGCACGGTCATAAAGCGGGCTGGAAACGAGATTGCGCAGGTCTGCGCTTTCGCCCATCAGCCGCTCAAGAGCGCCAAGATCACCGGCAACGGCATCGATGGCACCGGACTCCTTTGCGAGGTCGAAAAGAGCACTCGCATATCGCCCGGCGACACCTGAAAAATTCGCGTCTTCGCCTGCCACGTATCTGCCCGCTAGAATTCACTGGTTGGATATTTCGCAACCTTGCCAAGCGCCGCGCGCCCAATGATGCCAAGGCATTGAAATAACGAAGAAAAATCGGTGCTAGCCAAATGTGCGGAATACCCGCCCCCGGCAAAACCGCGCGTTAGGTATCACACCGGTTTCCGCCGTGCAACATAGGGGGCGCGGCGTGCTGACGCACTTACGCCCCGCATAGGCGGATTCCGCTCCCCAGCGCCTGTTGGTCCTCATTTATCCCCGCCTCAATCGGGCTTGTCCGCCCCGGATTGGGCCATATCAGCCGCAGATTTCCGCCATTGAGGCCAATTCGGCCCCTGCGCGGCCACCAATGAGTCGCCCACCCGGAGCCGCCCCTGCCCGCGAACACCCGGCAAGGGTGTGAAATGCACGTAATTTTAATCGGTTGCCGCGAAACTGGGCTCTTGCAGGCGCCAGAAACGCGCCCCCACCAACGCCGCAGGCACAAGCCGGTCAGGGTCAGAAGACGCATGATGAAAGAGGAACCGTGGTCATCAGCCTCCGCACTGATGACCCTGATTAGCACGGCGCTGATCGGTGTACTCATCACCTATGCGTCGGTGCATTTCGCCCGCAATATCGAGCAGGGGTCGACCGAGCAGCGGTTCAGCTTCGCCCGCGAGGAAATGATCGCGGCGATCGAGAACCGCATGCGCTCCTATGAGTCGGTGCTGCGCAGCGGCAATTCAGTGTTCCTTGCCAGCGATGAAGTGACCCGCCGCGACTGGCGTGAATTTCATAACGGCCTGCAGCTGGACCGCCATTTCCCAGGCATCCAGGCCCTCGGCTATTCTGAGTGGGTGAAGCCCTCGGAGCTTGAAGCCTATGAGGCACGGGTGCGGGCTGAAGGCTTCCCCACATTTCACCTGAAGCCCCAGGGCCTGCGGTCGGAATACACTTCCATCATCTACATCGAGCCCATGGACCTGCGGAACCGCCAGGCCTTCGGCTACGACATGTGGTCCCAGGAAACCCGACGGGAGGCCATGTCGCGCGCCCGCGATACCGGCGAGATCACCATCTCGGGCCCCGTCCGCCTGGTACAGGAAATCGATTCCAAGGTTCAGGCCGGCATCCTCATGTATCTGCCGCGCTATGCCACCGAGTTTCCGGCAACTCTGGAAGACCGACGGACCCAGAATCTCGGATTCGTCTACGGTGCCTTCCGCATGGATGACCTGATGGAAGGCATTCTCGGCTCGGACCTGCGTGAAATCGAGATCGAAGTCTTCGACACGACGCGCGCGGACGCTGCCAACCTGCTCTACCAGAGTGACAAGATCGGCAGCGACGAGAAGACGTCCCAGACGCTTGAAGGCACAGACCGGCTGGAAATGTATGGCCGCAGCTGGGAAATCGTATCGCGCAGCAAACCGTCGCTGTTTGCCCGCGACGGCGATGTGGGCCTTACCGAATTCTTCCTGCTCGGCAGCGCAGGCGCCAGCATCTTCATCTTCGTGCTGGTGGCGGTGATGCTGAACACCCGCCGCCGCGCTGCGGCCATCGCAGAAGAGATTACCCAGGACCTCGATGACCGCACCAAGGAGCTGTCGGCCTCCCTGTGCCGGCAGATCATGATCGAAGACGAACTGCGCGTCATGGTCACCAAGGATGTGCTGACCGGGCTTGCCAACCGCACCGCCTATGGCGAGTGGCTGGAGGATGTCCGCGCTCACCTGGAGGAGGCCGAAGGAAGCCCGGCTCTGGCCGAAAGCGATACCTCCGCAGCCGATGATGAAAGCGGGCAGGACAGCGAAGCCCCGCAGGGCCCCTGCTATGGCCTGATGATCCTCGACCTCGACCGATTCAAGACGGTCAACGACACTCTTGGCCACCTGAAGGGCGATGAACTGCTGGCGGCTGTCGGCAATCGTCTTCATACGGAGCTTCCGTCGGGCCTGCGCATCGCGCGGCTGGGCGGGGACGAGTTTGCAATCCTGGTGGAGGAAGACGAGGAGCGCAGTCGCGCACTTGCCCTGGCCGAAGACATCATCGCCCTGTTCCAGTCACCCTTTGCCTGCACCAACCGGCCCATCAAGACGGCCTGCAGCATCGGCATCGCCTTCATCGACGCCGATTGCACAGACCCGCACCGCGCAATGTCGCACGCGGATATCGCGCTTTACCGCGCCAAGGCCATGGGCCGCGCCCAGGTGCGCATCTTCGACAAGGAACTGGAAGCCGACATGGTGCGCCGTGCCTCCATTGAGGATGCCCTTGACGGTGCGCTCGACCGGCGCGAGTTCCACCTCGAATACCAGCCCAAGCTCGACGCCAATGGCGGCACCGTGGTCGGCGCCGAAGTGCTGCTGCGCTGGATCCACCCGGAACTCGGTTTCGTGCCCCCGGACATGTTCATTCAGACAGCGGAAGAAACTGGCGACATCGAAGCCATCTCCGAATGGATCCTCGATGAGACCTGCCGCCAGTTGCGCAGCTGGATGGATGACGGGGTGACGGACATTCCGCTCGCCATCAACCTGTCATCGCAGCAGCTTCAGTCATCGAACCTCGCCGACAACATCGCCCGCACCTTGCGCAAGTACGATGTGCCTGCGGACCGGCTGGATATCGAGATTACCGAGAGCATGCTGATCGCCGATTTCGAAGCGGCCCATTCGCAGATCGAGAAGCTGCGTCAGATGGGCATCAGGATCGCGCTGGATGATTTCGGCACCGGCTACTCGTCCCTGTCCTACCTGCACCGGCTGGAAGTGGACGTGCTGAAGATCGACCGTTCCTTCGTCAACAGCCTCGACAAGCCGCAGTCACGCCTCATCGTGCAGTCGATCATGACCCTGGCCAAGACCCTGAACCTGCGTACGGTGGGTGAAGGGGTCGAAACGCTGGACCATGCCCGTTTCCTGCGCGCCAATGGCTGCAACGAGATGCAGGGCTGGCTGTTCAGCAAGTCCCTGCGCGCGGGCGATTTCGAGGAATGGCTCAAGTCCGGCGTCAACATGCCGATCGCCGCCAAGATCGCCGTGGTGCAATAACGGCTAAAGAAAGCTCTGCGGGTCCACATCCACCGCAAGCCGCACCGCGTTGGGCACCTTCACCGCCCCCAGCCACGCCCGCACATACTTCTGCACCGGAAAATCCCGCACCGTCTTCAGCAGGAAGCGCATGCGATACCGCCCGCGCAACAGTGCAATCGGCGCAGGCGCCGGACCGAGCACGCGCACCCCCTCCGCCTGCGGCGCGGCCCGCACAAGCTCCCGCGCAACGTCCATCACCTGGCCCTGTTCCGGGCCGGACAGGATGACCGAGACTAGACGGCCAAAAGGCGGCATGCCTGCCGCGTGCCGTTCATCGGCTTCCTGCTCCAGAAACCGGTCCCGGTCTCCGGCGATCAGCGCCTGCATCACCTTGTGGTGCGGCATGTAAGTCTGCAGCAGCACGCGCCCCGGCTTTTCGCCACGGCCCGCGCGGCCGGCAACCTGGTGCAGCAACTGGTAGGTCCGCTCCGCCGCCCGCAGATCCCCCCCCGTCAGGCCGAGGTCGGAATCAACGACGCCGACCAGGGTGAGGTTGGGGAAGTTGTGCCCCTTGGCGACGACCTGTGTGCCGATGACGAGATCCACTTCCTGCCTCGTGATCTGCGCCATGGCTTCCTGCGTGGCAGCAGGCCCATGCAGCAGGTCACTCGACAACACCGCCAGCCGTGCCTCGGGAAACCGCTCCGCCGCCTCCTCTGCGATCCGCTCCACCCCCGGCCCACAGGCGGCCAGTGAATTCTCCGTGCCGCATTCCGGGCACGCATGGGGCGTTGGCGCGCGCGTGCCGCAATGATGGCATTGCAGCTCCTTGCGGAAGCGGTGCTCCACCAGCCACGCATCGCAATTGGGACACTCGAACCGGTGCCCGCAGGTGCGGCACAGGGTGAGCGGCGCATAGCCCCTGCGGTTCAGGAACAGCATCGCCTGATTGCCGGCAGCCAGCGTGTCGCCGATCGCCATCACCAGCCGGTGCGACAGCCAACGGCCGCGCTCCGGCGCATCCGCCCTGAGGTCGACCGCCTCCACATCCGGCAGCCGCGCCGCGCCATGACGTTCCGGCAGGACGAGCCGCTGATAGCGCCCGCGCTGCACATTGACGACGGTTTCAAGCGACGGCGTTGCGGAGGCCAGCACCACCGGAAACCCGCCCAGCGATGCCCGGGCCACCGCCATGTCACGGGCATTGTAGATCACGCCTTCCTCCTGCTTGAAGGCAGCTTCATGCTCTTCGTCCACGACGATGAGGCCAAGCTCCGTGAACGGAAGAAACAGTGCGGACCGGGCCCCGACAACCACCCGCGCGCGTCCCTCGGCAACGCCGCGCCAGATGCGGCGGCGCTCCTTCTGGCCGAGATCCGAATGCCACGGGGCCGGTGCTGCCCCGAAACGCGTCTCAAAGCGCTTGAGCAATTGCGGCGTCAGCGCGATCTCGGGCAGCAACACAAGGACCTGCCGCCCCTGACGCAACGCTTCGGCGATTGCCTCGAAATAGACCTCCGTCTTGCCGGCGCCGGTGACCCCATCCAGCAACGTGGCCGAAAATCCCTGCCCGATACGCTGCGCCAGATCAGCGGCGGCCTGCGCCTGCGTGTCATTCAGGCGTGACGCACCGGCTGCCGAGCCATCCGGGGCAGCCAGCGGCTCGGGAAAAGGCGCTTCACCCGGCATGTCGACGGCTTCAAGCGCCCCGGCGTCGACCAGCCCCTTCACCACCCCGGTACCAACGCCGGCCATATCGGCAATTTCGCGGGCGGGCCGGGCCAGCTCGGGACCGGTGTCGTGCAACATCTCCAGCACGCGTTCACGCTTGGGCGTCATCCGCGCCGGCTTGTGTCCGCTCAGGCGGTAGCCGGTGACCCGGGGAGACGGCTCCAGTGCCTGTGGCACCCGCATCGCCAGACGCAACACAGCGCCCGGCGCAGACAGGGTGTAGGCGGCCACCCAGTCCACGAACTGGCGCAGCATGTCGGGCATGGGCGGCGCGTCAAATCGACTCACGACAGCCTTGAGGCGGGCGGGGTCTATCGGCTTTGTCTCGGCCGTATCCGGCAACGGGTCCCACACCACCCCCGTTACCTCGCGGGGGCCCAGCGGCACGCGGACAAAGTCTCCCGGCCGCAGATCAAGGTCATCCGGCACCAGATAATCGTATGCCCCCGGCAGCGCGAGCGGCAGCAGCACCCGCGTGGTGCGCGGGGTTTCTCCGGGGGCGAGGTCCATATCAAGGGTCGGCTGCTGGGCCATTTGATCCTGTGCCGGGTTGGCGGGGGCGAATCCCATACCGTACAGTCTAACGAACACAAGAGATTCGTTTTGCCGCTGCCTTTGGCCGCTGTCGGCCACGCCCCCCGAAAGATCACCATGCGGGGCGCCGCGCGCAAAGGGACGGCCACCTCAGGATGAGCACGCGCAGATGAGCACGCCCACCGACACCGCCGGGTCCACCAAGAGCACAACCGGCAATGCCGACGCCATGCGCTCCGCCCTCACCACACCGGCCGCGAAGACGGAAATCGACGCGGAAGCTGTGAAGGCATTCCTTACCGCGCACCCCGACACGCTGCATGACGAACCGGACCTGCTGGCCCGGCTGACGCCCGCCACCCATCGGGATGGCGAGGCCGTGGTGGATTTCCAGATGTTCGCCATCGAGCGCCTGCGTCAGGAAATCGAAGACATGCGCGAATTGCAGCAGGCAATGGTCAACGCGGCGGAAGAAAACGCCATGTCGCGCGACCGCATCTTCTCAGCCGTGCTGAAGGTGCTGGATGCCCGCAATTTCGAGCACCTGGTCCATTACATCACCACCGAACTCGCAGCCGACATCGAAGTCGATCTGGTAGCGCTCGGCGTGGAAGCATCTGATTCGACCCGCAGCATGGCGGGCATGCGCTCCCCCGTGTCGGAGCCGGGCGGACCGTCCGTCATGGTGCTGGAGAGCGGCATGGTGGACGCATTGCTGGGCTACAAGGCCGATGGCAGCCCGCGCGACCATGCCCTGCGTGACGACGTGGACGGCGCGGAGGAAATCTTCGGGCCCCATGCGGTTCAGGTGCAGTCGGAGGCGATGATTCGTCTCACCTTCTCCCGCGCTGCACCTCCGGGCATTCTTGCGCTGGGGTCCACCCGCGCCAACCAGTTCTACCCGGAACAGGCCGTGGACCATCTGAGCTTTCTCGCCCGCGTGATCGAGCGCAGCATCCGCCTGTGGCTCGACTTGCCGCCTGCCTGAGCCATGCCCCGCACGCAGCCAGGACAGGGTGCCACCCGCGAGGTCCTGCCAGCTGAAACGCGGGATGCGCTGGATGCCTGGCTGGCAAGCCTGGCGCTGGAAAAGCGCTATAGCGCTCACACCATCACCAATTACCAGCGCGACCTTCTGGGCTTTTTAGCCTTTGCCGCGCTGCATACCGGGGAGCCTGTTTCACTCGCCGCCCTTGGTCGACTGAAGGCCGCGGACTTCCGCGCCTGGCTGGCCGACCGGCGGCAGGGTGGCGGCGTGGGCCCGCGCACGCTGGCGCGCGGCCTGTCCTCGCTGCGGACCTTCTATCGCCATCTTGCGCGCGAGGGACTGGTGGAAAACGCGCAGATAGGGCTCATCCGTACACCCAAGCTGCCGCAATCGGTGCCCAAGGCATTGAGCGTGGATGCCGCGGGGCGGATGCTGGAAGAGCTGGACCCGGACAAGAGCTGGACGGATGCCCGCGACCTCGCAGCCCTGATCCTGCTTTACGGCGCGGGCCTGCGCATCTCCGAGGCCCTGTCGCTGGATGTGCGGGACTGGCCCGACCGCGGCGTTGCCCTGAGGGTCACCGGCAAGGGCAACAAGACACGCGTGTTGCCGGTGATTGACCTGGTGCATGACGCGGTGGAGCACTACCGCGCCGTTTGCCCCCACGAGCTTGCACCCGCAACGCCGCTGTTTCGCGGCGTGCGGGGCGGACGCCTCAATCCGCGTAGCCTTCAGGCCTCCATGGAACGCCTGCGCCATGCGCTTGGCCTGCCGGACACCGCGACACCGCATGCCTTGCGCCATTCATTTGCGACGCATCTGCTGGGCGCAGGTGGTGACCTGCGCACGATCCAGGAATTACTGGGCCATGCCAGCCTCTCCACGACGCAGGTCTATGCGTCAGTGGATGCTCAGAAGCTGATGGACGTCTATGACCGCGCACACCCGCGGGCAGCGGGCGCGCCTCGCCAGGGAAAATAGCCCCGGCAAAAAACCGGTGGGCGTTACATGTGCAGCGCGCGCTTGTCGACGGCGAGGGCTGCTTCCTTGACGGCTTCCGACAGGGTGGGATGCGCATGACAGGTCCGGGCAATGTCTTCCGCCGACGCGCCGAACTCCATGGCGACGGCGGCTTCGGCAATCATGTTGCCCGCATCCATGCCCAGGATATGCACGCCGAGCACCCGGTCCGTCCTGGAATCCGCCAGCACCTTCACGAACCCGTCCGCCTGCTTGTTGACCTTGGCACGGCCATTGGCACTGAACGGGAACTTGCCGACCGTGTAGTCGATGCCCGCCTCCTTGAGTTCCTCTTCCGTCTTGCCGACGGTGGCGACTTCCGGAGCCGTATAGATGACACCCGGGATGACATCGTAATTCACATGGCCTGACTGACCGGCGAGGATTTCAGCAATCGCCACGCCTTCATCTTCCGCTTTGTGGGCCAGCATCGGCCCAGCAATGGCATCACCAATGGCATAAATGCCGTCCACATTGGTCTTGAAATGGGCATCCGTCGCAACGCGGCCGCGCTCATCCATCTCGACACCTGCTTCCGCAAGCCCCAGACCTTCCGTATAGGGACGGCGGCCGATGGCAACCAGCGCGTAGTCCGCCTCGATGACGTCCCCGTCCCCGCCCTTGGCCGGCTCGACCGAGACCTTGAGACCGGATTTGGTCTTCTCGATGCCGGTGACCTTGGTGCCGAGTTTGAAGTCGAAGCCCTGCTTTTTCAGCACACGCTGGAACTGCTTGGCCACTTCAGCGTCGGTGCCGGGGATAATACGATCAAGGAACTCGACCACCGTCACCTTGGCACCGAGGCGTGCCCAGACAGAGCCCAGTTCGAGGCCGATCACACCCGCGCCGACAACCAGCAGATGCTTGGGCACCTCCGGCAGCGACAGGGCACCGGTAGAAGAGACGATGCGCTTCTCGTCGATTTCGACACCCGGCAGCGGCATCACATCCGAACCGGTGGCGATGACGATGTTCTTGGCCTCAAGCGTCCGCGTGCCGCCCTCGTTGAGCGCGACCTCTACCTTGCCCGCACCAGCAATCTTGGCCGTGCCATAGACGGGCTCGACCTTGTTCTTCTTGAACAGGAACTCAATGCCCTTGGTGTTGCCGTCGACGCCCTCGTCCTTGAAGGACATCATCTTCTTGAGGTCGATGGTCACATCCTTGGCGGTGATGCCGAGATCGGCCATGTGGCCGGTGGCCTCCGCATACATCTCCGAAGCATGCAGCAGCGCCTTGGAGGGAATGCAGCCGATATTGAGGCAGGTGCCGCCGAGGGTCGTACGCTTCTCCACGCAGGCCACCTTGAGGCCGAGCTGTGCTGCACGAATGGCGCACACATAACCGCCGGGACCGGCGCCAATCACCACAAGATCGAACTGATCGGACATGGGAGCAATTCTCCTGTTCGGCGCGGGAGCGGAAGGGAGGGAGCCCCGCGCGGCAAAGTCAGGCTGCCCGCACCTAGCGGCCGGGCGGCAGGGGAACGTCGCGGCCGGTCAGCCCGGCCTTGCCTGACGCCGCTGGCGCCTGGCCTGCGGAAGGAAGATAAAAGGCATCCTCCTCCGCCCAGTAGAACTTGTTGTCGTACCGCACCCGGACAAATGGACCGCCCGGTGCCCGCGCATTGCGGCCGACAGGACCATAAAGATCCATGTGCCGCTCGATGCGCGTGCAGGCAGGGGCGCCCTGCCCCTGAGCCACAGCGCTGAAATCTTCAAGCGCCGGACAGATGAGTGCACTTTCGACGGCAACCGTCAGCGCCTGCGACGGGCCCGCGGGAAGCAGGACCACCGCCAGCGCCGCTGCACCACCGAGTGTGGTCAGGGTACGGATCACAGGTCGAGAAGCAGACGCTGCGGGTCTTCCAGGCTTTCCTTCACACGCACCAGGAAGGTAACGGCCTCACGGCCGTCGACGATGCGGTGATCATAGGACAGCGCCAGATACATCATCGGCCGCACCTGGATTTCCCCGTTCACCACCATCGGCCGCTCCTGGATCTTGTGCATACCCAGAATGCCCGACTGCGGCGCGTTGAGGATCGGCGTCGACATCAGGGAGCCATACACACCGCCATTGGAAATGGTGAAGGTACCGCCCTGCATCTCGTCCATGGTAAGCTTGCCGTCGCGGGCGCGCGCACCGAAATCGTTGATGGTCTTTTCGATGTCGGCCAGGGACAGCTGATCGGCATCACGCACCACCGGCACGACGAGGCCATTCGGCGTGCCGACGGCGACGCCCATATGCACGAAGTTCTTGAAGACGAGATCATCACCGTCGATCTCCGCATTCACCTGCGGGATCTCCTTCAGCGCGTGACAGCATGCCTTCACGAAGAAGCCCATGAAGCCCAGGCGCACGCCATGCTTCTTCTCGAACACATCCTTGTACTGCTTGCGCAGATCCATGACCGCGCCCATGTCCACCTCGTTGAAGGTGGTGAGCATGGCGGCCGTGTTCTGCGCGTCCTTGAGGCGCTTCGCGATGGTCTTGCGCAGGCGCGTCATCCGCACGCGCTCCTCGCGCGGCGCATCCTCGACGGCCACAGGCGCACGCGGCGTGGACGCCGGAGCCGGTGCGGGCGCCTCAGTCTTGGCATCAAGCGCTGCCTGAACGTCCGACTTCAGCAGGCGGCCATCCTTGCCGCTGCCTTCAATGGCAGCAGGGTCGATATCGTTTTCCTCAACCATCTTACGCACGGCCGGCGAAAGCGGCTTGTCGTCGGAGGCCTCAGCAGGCGCGGGTTCCGACTTGGCGGGTGCCGGTGCGGCCTCGGCCTTTTTCGGTGCGTCCTTCTTCGGCTCATCCTTCTTGGCGTCCTGCTTCTTGGCAGGCGCTGCCTTTACATCACCGGCGCCTTCGCCAATGGCGCCAAGAAGCGCATTGACCTCGACGGTGTCGCCCTCATTGGCGGAGATCTCCGCCAGCACGCCTGCAGCCGGCGCCGGGACCTCGACGGTCACCTTGTCGGTTTCCAGCTCCACAAGCGGCTCATCCGCGTTGACGGCGTCGCCGGGCTTCTTGAACCACTGCGCCACCGTGGCTTCGGTGACGGATTCGCCAAGGGTAGGAACCCTGATCTCGGTGCTCATGTAACGGCCTCGTTTCGGTTGGGAGCGGCACATGGGAACCCGGCCACACCCCATCAAGTCAGATGGTCAGCGCTTCATCCAGAAGCATGTTCAACTCTTGTTTATGCTTGCTCATCAGGCCCGTCGCGGTGGACGCGGTGGACGCACGGCCTGCATAACGCGCACGCCTGTGCGTCGCGTCGATATGCTTGAGCACCCATTCGATATTGGGCTCCATGAAGGTCCAGGCCCCCATGTTCTTGGGCTCTTCCTGACACCACACCATGTCCGCCTGCGGGAAGCGCTCGAGTTCCTTGATCATGCTCTTGGCCGGGAACGGATAGAGCTGCTCCACGCGCATCAGATAGACATCGTCGATGCCGCGCTTTTCGCGCTCTTCCAGCAGATCGTAATAGACCTTGCCGGAGCACATCACGACACGGCGGATCTTCTTGTCTTCCTTGAGCGCAATGGTGGAGCCGGGCCGGTACTCGGCGTCATCCCACAGAACACGGTGAAACGACGAGCCGGGGCCCATCTCATCCAGCGTCGACACGGCGCGCTTGTGCCGCAGGAGCGACTTCGGCGTCATAATGATCAGCGGCTTGCGGAACTTGCGGTGCAGCTGACGGCGCAGGATATGGAAATAATTGGCCGGCGTCGTGCAGTTGGCCACCTGCATGTTGTCTTCAGCGCAGAGCTGCAGATAGCGTTCGAGGCGGGCGGAGGAGTGCTCCGGACCCTGACCTTCGTAGCCATGCGGCAGCAGCATCACGAGGCCGGACATGCGCAGCCACTTGCGCTCACCCGATGAAATGAACTGGTCGATGATGACCTGCGCGCCATTGGCGAAATCGCCGAACTGCGCTTCCCATAGCACCAGCGCATTGGGCTCTGCCAGCGAGTAGCCGTATTCGTAGCCAAGCACGGCGGCTTCCGACAGCATGGAATCGACCACGTCATATTCAACCTGGCCGTCCTTGAGATTGTTGAGCGGCATGTAGCGCTCTTCGGTCTCTTGGTCGATGATCGCTGAATGGCGCTGGGAGAACGTGCCGCGCACGCTGTCCTGCCCCACGAGACGAACCGGATACCCTTCATTGATCAGCGTGCCGAAGGCCAGCGCCTCGCCGGTGGCCCAGTCGAGCCCCTCGCCGGAGGTGATGGCCTCCTCGCGCGCCTTGAAGATACGCTGCACCGTGCGGTGCGCCTTCACACCTTCAGGAATTTCAGTGAGCTTGCGGCCGATCTGCTTGAGCGTCGACATTTCCACAGCCGTATCGCCACGGCGTGCCTCACCCTCGGCAACTGACAGGCCGCTCCAGCGCCCGTCCAGCCAGTCAGCCTTGTTGGAGCGGAAATTGTCCGCATTGTCGAAGGCATCCGACAGCAGAGTGCTGAAATCATCGCGCATGCGATCAACTTCCGCCTGCTCAACGAGCCCCTCTTCGATGAGGCGCTGGGCATAGATTTCAAGCGTCGTCTGCTGGCCCTTGATGGTCTTGTACATCAGGGGCTGGGTGAACATGGGCTCGTCGCCCTCGTTGTGCCCGAAGCGCCGGTAACAGAACATGTCGATGACGACGTCAGCCCCGAAGGTCTGGCGGAACTCGGTGGCGACCTTCGCCACATGCACCACCGCTTCCGGGTCATCGCCGTTCACGTGGAAGATCGGCGCCTGCACCATCTTCGCCACATCCGACGGATAGGGCGAGGACCGCGAGAAGCGCGGGGAGGTGGTGAAGCCGATCTGGTTGTTGACGATGAAATGGATCGTGCCGCCGATACGCGCGCCCTTGAGCTGCGACAGGCCGAAACACTCCGCCACGATTCCCTGCCCGGCGAAGGCCGCATCCCCGTGCAGCAGCACCGGCATGACCGTGGCCCGGTCGCGGTCATAGAGCATGTCCTGCTTGGCGCGGGCCTTGCCCAGCACCACCGGGTTCACCGCCTCGAGGTGAGACGGGTTGGCGGTGAGTGACAGATGCACCTTGTTGCCATCGAACTCGCGGTCCGACGACGTACCCAGATGGTATTTCACGTCGCCCGAGCCCGCGATGTCTTCCGGGTTCACGGAGCCGCCCTTGAACTCGTGGAAAATCGCCTGATAGGGCTTGCCCATCACATTGGCGAGCACGTTGAGGCGGCCACGATGCGGCATGCCGAGGATCAGCTCCTTCAGGCCCATATTGCCGCCGCGCTTGATGATCTGTTCCATCGCCGGGATCAGGCTTTCGCCACCATCCAGGCCGAAGCGCTTGGTACCGGTATATTTGACGTGCAGGAACTTCTCGAAGCCCTCAGCCTCGATCAGTTTCTGCAGGATCGCCTTCTTGCCCATATCGGTGAAGGCCACTTCCTTGTCGCGGCCCTCGATGCGCTCCTGGATCCAGGCCTTCTGGGCCGGGTCGGCGATGTGCATGAACTCGACGCCGATCGTGTGGCAGTAGGTGCGCCACAGGATTTCCAGCATCTCGCGGATGGTGGCGGTCTCAAGACCCAGCACGTTGTCGATGAAGATCGGCCGGTCCATGTCCTCTTCGGTGAAGCCATAGGACTTGGGGTCGAGCTCCGGATGCTCCTTCGGCGGCTCGATATTGAGCGGGTCGAGCTGCGCGATGAGATGGCCGCGAATACGGTAGGCGCGGATCATCATGATCGCGCGAATGCTGTCCAACGTGGCCTTGCGCGCTTGGGCATCGGTCAGGCTTGCGCCCACCGCCTGCGCCTTGTCGCGGATCTTGCCGTTGAGATGCGCTTCGGCTTCCACCCAATTGGTGTCGAGCGCCGCCACCAGATCGCCGCCGGCAACCGGCGGCCAGTCGGTGCGGGCCCAGGACGGCCCGTTGGCCTCCGTCGCCACCGCTTCCGCATCATCCTTCAGGCCATCGAAATAGGCCCGCAGCCGCGCATCCACAGAAGCAGGGTTCTGCGTGTAGCGGTGATGCATCTGTTCGAGATACTGGGCGTTGCCGCCATAGAGGAATGACGTTTCGTCAAAGGCTTCGTTTTGCGGCGTCCGCTGACGACCCGAGCCATCTGCCATTTTTTCGCTCCGGCGCGGCCTCTTTGCCGGGCGCGCCCCGGCAGTCCCGCGCGTCTAGTCAGTTACCAATCCCCGATTGCGCTCAAGCTTCGCACGGGTTTGGTTAACGTGCTATTCAAAACGTCCCCGGAAAAGGTGACATTTTGAGGACTCTGGCCCCCCGGAACTGCATGCCGGGACGGCATGTCGGAGCATGAGGGGCCAGCGTCAATTTTGTCTTAACCTTTGAGGACCTCGGCGAGGGTCGAGCCCAGGGCTGCCGGTGACGGCGACACCTTGATGCCCGCAGACTCCATCGCCTCGATCTTGCTGTCGGCCCCGCCCTTGCCACCGGAGATGATGGCGCCGGCATGGCCCATGCGCCGGCCCGGAGGCGCGGTCACACCGGCAATGAAGCCGACCATCGGCTTCTTGACCTTGGACTGCTTGATGAATTCCGCAGCGTCTTCCTCAGCCGAGCCACCGATTTCACCGATCATGATGATCGATTCGGTCTTGTCGTCGGCCAGGAACATTTCAAGGCAATCGATGAAGTTGGTGCCGTTCACAGGGTCACCGCCGATGCCGATGCAGGTGGACTGGCCGAGGCCCGCCGCCGTGGTCTGTCCCACCGCTTCATAGGTGAGCGTACCCGACCGCGACACGATGCCGACCGAGCCCGGCTTGTGGATGTGGCCCGGCATGATGCCGATCTTGCATTCACCCGGCGTGATGACGCCTGGGCAGTTGGGACCGACGAGACGGGTCTTGGAGCCGCACAGGGCCTTTTTGACCTTCACCATGTCGAGCACCGGAATGCCCTCGGTGATGCAGACCGCCAGCGGGATTTCCGCGTCGATCGCCTCAAGGATCGCATCCGCCGCGAAAGGTGGCGGTACGTAGATCATGGTGGCGTCGGCACCGGTTGCTTCGCGCGCCTCGCCTACCGTGTCGAAGACCGGCAGATCGAGATGCTTGGTGCCGCCCTTGCCGGGGGTCACGCCGCCCACGAGCTTGGTGCCGTACTCGATTGCGGTTTCGGAATGAAACGTCCCCTGAGCACCAGTAAAGCCCTGGGTGATGACCTTGGTATTCGCGTCGATTAGGACAGCCATTACTTGGCCTCCTTCACTGCCTTGACGATCTTGTCGGCCGCATCGGCCAGATCATCGGCGGGAATGATGGCAAGGCCGCTATCGGCCATGATCTGCTTGCCGAGCTCCACATTGGTGCCCTCAAGGCGCACCACCAGGGGAACGGACAGCTTGGTTTCCTTGGCGGCCGCGATCACGCCCTCGGCGATGATGTCGCAGCGCATAATGCCGCCGAAGATATTGACCAGAATGCCTTCCACCGCCGGGTCCGACAGGATGATCTTGAAGGCTTCGGTCACTTTCTCCTTGGTGGCGCCACCACCCACATCCAGGAAGTTGGCGGGCTCCGCCCCATAGAGCTTGATGATGTCCATGGTGGCCATGGCAAGGCCGGCGCCGTTCACCATGCAGCCGATATTGCCGTCGAGCTTGACGTAGGAAAGGTCGAACTTCTTGGCCTCGAGCTCGGCCGGATCCTCTTCATCCGGATCATGCAGATCCTCGATGTCCTTGTGCCGGTAGAGCGAGTTGGAGTCGAAGTTCATCTTGGCGTCGAGGCACAGTACGTCGCCGCCCTTGGTCACAACGAGCGGGTTGATCTCGACCAGGCTGGCATCTGTGCCGATGAAGGCATCGTAGAGCCCCTTGAACAGCTTCTGGCCGGCCTTGGCTTCCGCCCCCTGCAGGTTCAGCGCCTTGGCGAGCGCCCGGCCATGGAACGGCATGAAGCCGCAGGCGGGGTCGACGGTGATCGTGTGGATCTTCTCCGGCGTTTCCTCGGCCACTTCCTCGATATTCATGCCGCCTTCCGTGGACGCGACAAACGCCACGCGGCTCGTGTCGCGGTCTACCAGCAGTGAGAGATAAAGCTCGCGGTCGATGTCGGAGCCTTCCTCGATATAGAGGCGCTTGACGAGCTTGCCCTCGGGTCCGGTCTGATGGGTCACCAGCGTCATGCCCAGCATGCGCTCGGCTTCGGCGCGCACATCGTCGATGCTCTTGACCACCTTGACGCCGCCGCCCTTGCCGCGACCGCCTGCGTGGATCTGCGCTTTGACGACCCAGACGGGTCCGCCCATGTCTTCTGCGACCTGTACCGCCTCATCGACGGAAAAAGCGGGCTTGCCTTTGGCGACGGGCACACCGAAGCCTGCGAGCACGCCTTTGGCCTGATACTCGTGGATGTTCATGTTGTTCCGGCCTGTAGGGACGGCAGGCATGCCCCGGGAGATGGGACGAACCTAGGCAGATGACACCCGTCAGATGACACCCTTCAACCGTCCAGGTGGAGGGAAAGTCGTTCGTTGAGTCTGTGCCCTTATAACACCCGGAAAAGCCGGACCAAAAGGGCTGAACTCCAAGTTTCACGCGCCCTTCCCATGCGCCGGATACGCACAAAATCGTGACGCAGCGTCACCCGCGCGGACAGCGCATACCAAGCAAAAGGGCGGACCCGCATTCGAGGTCCGCCCTGAGTGCCTGCCCCGCCGGCGGCATCTGGATAGCGGAGGGAAAACCCCGCCGCCGGGGCACTGCCGGGGTATTGCCCGAGTGTATTGCTCAGAGGTTTTCGGGATTGCCCTCAAGGATCACGAACTCGACCGTGTCGCTGTCGGATCCCGACCGCACCATCTTGCCTTCACCGGAGCCTTCATAGTCGAAGCAGCCGCTGGTGCGATCCGAGCCCGGATAAACGCAGAACTTGCCGCCCTCGACGCTCCACTTGCCCACATAGGTGCTCCAGTTGCCGGCCTGAGCACAGTCGCGCTCCTTGCCGTGGAAGGTGCCGTCGGCCTTGTAGAGCTCGTAGAAATCCTTGCGCGGCGAGGCACAGCTTCGATAGGTGCCTTCGATCGTGTTGCCGATGAGCGCCGACGCCACCTCGTGGCCATGCAGGAACGGCTCTGCCTGAGCAGGCAGGGCCGCAGGGACCAGGAAACAGGCGGCGGTGAAAGCGGAAACAACCAGATTACGCATGATGCTCTCCCATGTTGCGCGGTCATTGTCTTGGCTGCGGGGCCGCCTGCAGGCGCCCCCGTGCAGTCATCCTGCGCGGGGTTATGGGAGCCTTAAATGATCTGCCTCAATAATCCGGTTTTTCAGTGTGAAATAGGGTGTCCACCCCGGCAACCGGGCGGCGCACCAAAGAAAACGGCGCGGCCCCGCTCGGGACCGCGCCGCTGTTGTGTACCGGAAGGCAGGCCCGGAAAGGCCCTGCCAACTCGCCTCAGGCGAGGTCCGGATTGATCTTCTGGCAGCTCTCGACGAGGCCTTCCACGGCCTTGACGGAGGTCGAGAACATTTCCTTCTCGGCTGCGTCGAGCTCGATCTCCACAACCTTCTCGATGCCGCCGGCGCCGATGATGGTGGGCACGCCGACATAGCGGTCGCTGACACCATATTCACCATTGAGCTGGGCTGCGCAGGGCAGCAGGCGCTTCTTGTCCTTGAGATAGCTCTCGGCCATGGCAATGGCGGAAGAGGCGGGGGCATAGAAAGCCGAACCGGTCTTCAGCAGGCCGACGATTTCCGCACCGCCATCGCGGGTGCGCTGCACGATCTGGTCAAGCTTCTCCTGCGTGGTCCAGCCCATCTTCACAAGGTCCGGCAGGGGAATGCCGCCGACGGTCGAGTAGCGCACCGACGGCACCATCGTGTCGCCGTGGCCGCCCAGCACGAAGGCCGTGACGTCTTCAACGGACACGTTGAATTCCTCGGCAAGGAAGTAGCGGAAACGCGCGGAGTCCAGCACGCCGGCCATGCCGACAACCTTGTTGGCCGGCAGGCCCGAGAACTTCTGCAGCGCCCACACCATGGCGTCGAGCGGGTTGGTGATGCAGATCACGAACGCGTCCGGGCAGTTGTCGCGGATCCCTTCACCCACGGACTTCATGACTTTGAGGTTGGTTTCCACCAGGTCATCGCGGCTCATGCCCGGCTTGCGCGGCACGCCGGCGGTGACGATCACCACGTCAGAGCCTGCAATGTCCTTGTAGTCGCTGGAGCCGGACATGGCGGCGTCAAAGCCTTCCACCGGCGAGGCTTCGGCGATGTCCAGCGCCTTGCCCTGGGGCACGCCGTCGACGATGTCGAAAATGACGATATCGCCCAGTTCCTTGAGGCCCGCGAGGAGGGCCAGCGTGCCGCCGATCTGGCCGCCGCCGATGAGTGCGATTTTCTTGCGCGACATGGGGGTACTCCGCTCTTGTCTTTGCTGTTGCTGTGTCTGCTCGTGGATGGGCGCCTGCCGGGATCCGGCTGTGCCCGATTTGGAGGCCTTGGCAGGGCGCCCCATGAACCAGTTGAAAAAACCACCGGACATGACGTGTCATCCAAGGCAGTGCGGGCCGCGAATAGGCGCCAGACGGACCATGATGCCGCCTGCATGCCGGGCCGCGCGGACCCGCAGGTGAGAATGGCTGCGCTTCACCTATCCCATGGCCCCGCCCCACGCAAGGGACGACACCAGCGCCCGCTTCCGGCCCACGCACCACCGCTGGCGGGTCCGCGTGCCGGGATGGGCCAATCCGCCTGCGAAACGGTGCATCCCTCCCCCATCGGCACAGCTGCATGGCGGGAACACCCGGGACCTTGCAGCCTGTCACGGAAGTTTCGCGTCCGCCGTTAATCATGCAGGTGAACTTGTTTGACACACAGGCGGCCAACGGTTCACAGTTCGTTAGGTATTTCTTAAGGAATCCGGCACGCGCCAGGCATGGGAGCGGGCAAAGTAAGCCCGCGTCATCGGGGAAACCATGCAGCGGAATGCCGGGCCCGGAGCGCACATGATGCGCGCGCCGAGCCCACCGGAAAACGGCGGAAATACTGTGAATCTTGGGGCGGGCAGGTCTCTGATTTCTGCACCACCGGACGGCTCCGGATCCCGGTTCCCGCGTTTGCGCGGGACAAACCGGTATCCAGCGGACCACCGTCACGGATCTCCGGTAGGGAACCGGAGGGGCAGAACGGGCGACGGAGCAAAATCCGGGCGCCGATCGGGGTCACTGCCTTGGCAGTCTTCTTGCAGCGAACTGGCCACACGGGCGGCCAGTCCCGGCAGGAGACAGTTTGGGGGCGATGACGCATGACGGCGTTTACAGAACAGAATTTCATGTCCGGTGAGACCGGGACCAGCCGCAAGCCGAAGAGCCGCCTGCGCAGGCTCGCCGCGCCGCTGGCCATCATCGCCGGCACACTCAGCCTCGGCGGCTGCGCGGCACCGGTGATCGGCGCGATCACCGTGAGCCAGCTTTCCACCGCCGCAGGCATCGCCTCTTCCATCATGTCCGGCCGCGACCTGACCGAGCACGTTGTTTCGGCAATCGTCGGTGAGGACTGCCGCTTCCTCGAGGCGATCATGCGCGGCCGCCCGATCTGCGTGCCCTACGGCTCGCCGGAAGCAGAAGACAGCTTCCAGGGCATCATCGTGGCCCTGCGCAAGGATGACGGCACCCCGGCCTATGAAGACGGCGCCGAGGTGCAGGTGGCCGGTCTCGACGAGGCCGCCATCCAGCTCGGCTTTGCACCCATCGTGCCCGATTACGACATGACCACCGCTTCCATCGACGCCGTTGAGCGCGACATCACCGTCAGCAACCGCGGCGACATGCGCAGGGTCTCTTTCGGCATGATGTCGGCCACCTATGGCCCCAGCCACTCCATGGATGACCTGCTGGCTGAACAGCGCGGCAAGCGCCCGTTCCTGAAGGGCACCACGGCCGACGCGGAAACCGGTGTCATTTCCCCGGCGCAGCCCACGGCCGAAGCGCCGAAAGTGATCTATGCCTCCGCGACCGGCGAAACCCTGGTGATGCCGCAGCCGCTTGAAGCCAAGCGCGCCGACGGCAAGACGATCACCCCGGACCTGCCGCAGGAAAAAACGCGCCTCGAAAAGATCATCGAGCGTGCCCGGATGGCCCCGATCCCGGATTGATCAGCGGCGCGTGCAAGCCGTCATCGCGCTTAAGGGATCACAAGAGACAGAGAAGCCCGCGCAGGCCTGTGCCGCGCGGGCTTTTTGCTGACCTGACGCAGGCGCCTCACACCGCGTGGCCGAGCGCCATATAACTCTCACTCTGCATCTCGATCAGCCGGGACACGGTCCGCTCGAATTCGAACGATCCATCACCCGCCGGATACAGCGCCTGGGGGTCCGTTTCCGCCGAGCAGACCAGCTTGGTCTTGGTCTCGTACATCGCATCCACCAGCGTCACGAAGCGCTTTGCCTCGTTGCGGGAGGCAGGCCCCATGGCGGGAATGCCATCCACCAGCAGGGTGTGAAAGCTACGCGCGATCTTGAGGTAGTCTGCAGGCCCGAGCGGCTGGCGGCACAGATCATCGAAGTGAAAACGCGCCACGCCCATGGCCGCGCGCGGCACCGGCACCTTGCGGCCCTTCACCTCCACATGGCATGGAGCCGGCCTGACGCCCGGCGTCAGCCGCGCCCAGGCAGCGTCCATCGCCCGCGCCGCCGCCTGATCCAGCGGCGCATGATAGACAGGGGCCCCGGCCAGATGCCGCAGGCGGTAATCCGCCGCCGCCACCAGTTCCATCACATCCATCTTCTCGCGCAGCAGATCAATGAAGGGTAGGAAGAGCTGCCGGTTAAGGCCACCCTCATAAAGCGTGCCCGGCTCCCGGTTGGACGTGGCCACCACGACCAGTCCCCGGTCGAACAGCGCCGTGAACAGGCGGCCCAGGATCATCGCGTCCGTGATGTCCGTCACCTGGAACTCGTCGAAACACAGCAGCGTCGTCGTCGCCATGATGTGGTCGACCACGGACGGAATGGGATCGCCATTCCTGGACCCGTTGCCTTTCGCCCTGCCGGCCTTCTCCCGCTGCCGCCACGCATGCACATCGGCATGCACGCCCTGCATGAAGTCGTGGAAATGGATGCGCTGCTTTTTCTTCACCGGCGCATGGGCAAAGAAAAGATCCATCAGCATGGACTTGCCACGCCCCACCCCGCCGAAGAGATAGAGCCCGCGCGGCGCAGGCACGGTGCCGCCAAGCCCGAACAGCCCGCGCTTGCGCCCCGGCTGATAGCCCTTCAGCGCGTCATGCAGCATCTGAAGCTGATCCGCCGCCGCCTCCTGCGCCGGATCGTGCTCGATGGCGCCGGAGTGAACGAGATCGCGATAGGCGGAAATGGTGTCGGTCGGTTTGCCCATGCCAGCCGATTAGCGGCTTTGCGGGCGGGCGGCAAGAGCAGGCCGCCCGGCAGCAGCCGGGATGCGACGGGGCCGTGGTCTACTTCCCCGGCCAGCGCCAGTCGGCCTTGCGCTTGTCGAGCCAGGCGCGGACGGATTCCTTGTAGTCGGGTTCGGCCACCATTTCGCTCAGCAGTCTGTCGGCTTCGGCGACCGATGATCCCACATCGCGATGCTGGTCCACATAGATCTGCCGCTTGGTGACCGCCATGGAGTGGGGCGCGACGCTGTCCGCAAGCTGGCGGGCATAGGCCATGACCTCGGTCATCAGGTCTTCCTTCGACACCAGCCGGTTGATGAGGCCCATCTCATAGGCCTCGTCCGTTAGGAAGACGCGGGACGACATCAACAGGTCATTGGCCCGCGCCAGCCCGACAATGCGCGGCAGCAGCCAGGACAGGCCGTATTCCGCCGGCATGTTGAACCGGCCATGGGCGGTTGTGAGCTTGGCCCCCGGCACCGCAAAGCGGATATCGGCGTAACACGCCAGCACGAGACCGACCCCGGCCGCCGCGCCGTTAAGCGCTGCGATCACGGGCTTGGTGAGCCCGAAATGATAGGCGAAATTCTGATCGAACTCCGGCCGCACGCCGAAGCCGGGAGTGGGAATGTCAGCGGTCGTGCCGCTGTCATAGCCACCCTTGGCCGCATGGCCTTCAAGCGCCTGCATGTCGGCGCCCGCACAAAAGGCCCGCCCCTCGCCGGTGACCACGACAACCCGCACGGCGGGATCAGCCTCAGCCTGTTCGAGGGAATGGCGATATTCCGTATGCATACGGCCTGTCCACGCATTCATGCGGGCGGGCCGGGCAAGGGTGATGGTGGCGATGCCGTTGGCCACCGAATAGAGCGTTGACTTGAGTTCCATGGTGCTAGTGTGCACCGAGCGCCCGCCACGCGTCGAGATGCGGCGTGACGAGCGGAGACAGCTCATCCACCGGCACCCGCAACCCGAAATGGCGGTCGAGTACCTCCGCCATCTCCGCGACATCCGCAAGCTGCCGCACTTGCGCCTTGCCATCCCGGCCGCGGATTGTGAGCTCTGTGTTGAACAGGGTGATGCGGCGATCAGCCTCCGGACGCGCTGCGATCAGGTAGGTCACGAAGATCGAAGTGGGGTGGGTCGCCGTGAACCAGTTGGACAGCTCGTAATCGGCCTGTGACTGGCGCTCGAGGGAGAACTGGTAGACAGGCACCCACGCGGTGCCGAGCTTGGCCTGCAGCTCGAAGGTCTCGACCGCACCGCCCATGGGCACGATCCGGCGCAGCTCATGCGGCGTTGCGGCTTCCTCGTTCATCACAAAGGGGATCGGGCCGGTCAGGGTGATGCCGCCAAAGCCTGCATCCGCGATGTAGGGCCCTTCGGGAAGATCAACCATCAGCAGCATGTGCGTGCGGCCCGTCGGCTCGCCGTCCGGCGTCTTCCAGCGGACGCGCCCCATCAGCCGCGAAACACTGAAGCCCAGGGCGTCCAGCGCCGCCGCCAGGAGGGCATTGACCTCGAAGCAATAACCGCCCCGCCCGCGGCTGATGATCTTCTCCTGCAGGCTTTCAAGATCCAGCCTGGGCGCCGTGCCGGCCAGCACGGTGAGGTTCTCGAAGGGGATACGGAGCGCCTGCGCATAATGCACCGCCTTCAGGACATCGAGCGTGGCAGCACGCGGCCCCTCATAGGCGATGTGGGCCAGATAGGCATCAAGATCGAAATCAGCGGACACGGCAGGCAACCTCCTGTTGGGTGCGCCGCCACCAAAAAGAATGGCCCCGTCAGCAGACAGGGCCATTCGCCGAAAACCAGATTAGCCAATCCGCCGGGCTGTCACTTCATCGTCGGGATGACGAAGCTGGCGCCTTCATTGCCGCGCGACCAGCGGGCGGTGACGGTCTTGATCTTGGTCCAGAACTTCACACCTTCCGGCCCGTGCTGGTTGGTGTCGCCGAAGGCGGACCGCTTCCAGCCACCGAAGGTGTGATAGGCAAGCGGAACGGGGATCGGCACGTTGATGCCCACCATGCCCACATTCACCTTGGAGGCGAAGTTGCGGGCGGCATTGCCATCCTCGGTGAAGATCGCAACGCCATTGCCGTATTGATGGTTGGACGGCAGCGCCAGCGCCTCTTCCGGCGTCTTGGCGCGGGCGATCTGCAGAACCGGACCAAAAATCTCTTCCTGGTAGGACTGCATGTCCGGCGTCACCTTGTCGAACAGGGAACCGCCCATGAAGAAGCCGTTCTCATAACCCTGAAGGGTGAAGTCGCGGCCATCGACCAGAAGCTCCGCGCCTTCCTTCACGCCCATGTCGATGTAGCTCTTGATCTTCTCGCGGTGCTCAGCCGTCACCACCGGACCATAATCCGCATCCGGATCAGTTGACGTGCCCACCTTGAGCGCTTCGACGCGTGGGATCAGCTTGTCCACCAACCGGTTGGCCGTGTCCTCGCCCACCGGCACGGCCACGGAGATCGCCATGCAGCGCTCACCAGCCGACCCGTAGCCTGCGCCGATCAGATCGTTCACAACGCCGTCGAGATCCGCATCCGGCAGGATGATGGCATGGTTCTTGGCCCCGCCCATGGCCTGCACGCGCTTGCCGTGGGCGGCACCCGTTGCATAGATGTATTCAGCCGTGGCGGACGCACCGACAAAGCTGATGGCCTCGACGCGCGGGTCCGTCAGCAGCGTGTCCACGGCGGGCTTGGACCCGTTGACCACATTGAGCACGCCTGAGGGCGCGCCTGCTTCCATCATCAGCTCCGCCAGGCGCAACGGCACCGACGGGTCTTTCTCGGACGGCTTGCACACGAAGGTGTTGCCGCAGGCAATCGCCACGCCGAACATCCACATGGGGATCATCGCCGGGAAGTTGAACGGCGTGATGCCCGCGCACACGCCAAGCGGCTGGCGCATGGAATACATGTCGATGCCGGGGCCTGCGCCCTCGGTGAACTCGCCCTTCTGCAGATGCGGAATGCCGCAGGCAAACTCGATCACTTCGATACCGCGCTGGATGTCGCCCTTGGCGTCGGCAATCACCTTGCCGTGCTCGCTAGAGAGCATATGCGCCAGCTCGTCCATATTGGCTTCGACCAGGCGCTTGAACTCGAACATCACCCGCGCGCGGCGCTGCGGGTTGACCTGCGACCAGCCCGGGAAAGCGGCTTCTGCGGCGTCAATGGCGGCGCGGGTCTCGTCTTCGGTGGCAAGCGGCGTGCGGGCCTGCACCTCGCCCGTGTTCGGGTCGAACACATCCAGGAAATTGCCGCTGGTCCCGGCAATCTTGGCGCCATTGATGAAGTGATGAAGGTCCTTGGCCATGCGCGTCACGCGCGCCTTGACGAGCGCGCGCCTCCCTCGGGTGAAACCGTGCCAGCCTGTCACTCGGTCTGGCTTGGAGGTGACTTAGCGCTTATCGCGTGGGGGCCGCAAGCCGGAGCAGCAGGCAGGCGCCCCCCTACGCGTTAGACCCGTTGGCGCCGCTGCGTCAAAGGCGATTGGCAAAGGCACAGCGGCGCCACGGAGTGGTCGTAGGATAGCGTCAGTCTGCCGAGCTGGCAGCGGGCTGGGGCCTCGCCCGGGACGACAGGCCGAACCACCTGTCGCCCAACCGCAGGGCGACACCAACCAACAGGATCAGCACCGGCACCTCGACGAGCGGACCGATCACTGTGGCAAAGGCCACCTGTGAATTGAGACCGAAAGCCGCAATGGCCACCGCGATGGCAAGCTCGAAATTGTTGCTGGCCGCAGTGAAGGAAAGCGACGTGGTCCGCTCGTAATCCGCTCCCAGCATCTTGCCCATCGCGAAACTGACGAAGAACATGATGAAGAAGTAAAGCGCCAGCGGAATGGCTATCCGCACTGCATCGAACGGCAATTCCACCACCGCCTCGCCCTTGAGCGCGAACATGACAAAGATGGTGAAGAGCAGCGCGATAAGCGTGACCGGCCCGATCCGCGGCAGGAAAGTGTTTGCGTACCAGTCTTCGCCCTTGGCCCGGCGCAGCACATGGCGCGTCAGGAAGCCGGCCGCAAACGGCACACCGAGGTAAAGCACGACGGCACCGGCGATAACGCCGAAGCTCACATTGATGACCTGCCCTTCAAGGCCCAGCATCGGCGGCAGCCAGGCAAGGAAGACCCACGCATAGACACTGAAGAAGACGAGCTGGAACAGGCTGTTGAAGGCAACAAGCCCGGCGACATATTCGTTGCTGCCACGCGCCAGCTGGTTCCAGACGATCACCATGGCAATGCAGCGAGCGAGACCGATGAGGATGAGGCCGGTCATGTAGGCCGGTTCATCGGACAGGAAGATGACCGCCAGGGCGAACATCAGCACCGGGCCGATGAGCCAGTTCTGGATGAGCGACAGGAGCAGCACCTTGCGGTCCTCAAAGACCGTCGGCAGCGCCTCGTACTTCACCCGCGCCAGGGGCGGATACATCATCAGGATAAGCCCCGCGGCGATGAGCAGGTTTGTCTCGCCCCACGACGCCGTGCTGATCAGCGCCGGGACACCGTCGAAGACGACGCCCAGCAACGTGCCCGCCGCCATGGCGGCGAATATCCATAAGGTCAGATAGCGATCGAGAAAGCCGAGCCGTCCGGCGGCCTTCGTGTGCTGTGCAGAAGTCTGTGCGCTCATGTGCTCAGCCAGCCTCGGACATGTCGCGGCCGATATCATCGAGCCGCTTCTGGAGCGTCAGCTTGTCGAGCGAGGAAATCGGCAGGCTGGTGAAGATCTGGAGACGGCGTTCGATCTGCCCGTACACCTCAGCGAATTTCTGGGCGATGATCGCGTCAGAGCCCTCGGCCGCCGCCGGATCCTCGAAGCCCCAATGGGCGGTCATCGGCTGACCTGGCCAGGCCGGGCACAATTCGCCGGCGGCGCTGTCGCACAGGGTGAAAACGAAATCGAGCTTGGGCGTATTGTCGCCGGAAAACTCGTTCCAGTCCTTGGAGCGCAGGTCGCCTGTCGGATAATTCAGCTTGCGCAGCAGATCGAGGGCGTAGGGATTGACCTGCCCCTTGGGGTGGCTGCCGGCACTGTAGCCCCGGAATTTGGGTTTGCCGATCCGGTTCAGGATCGACTCCCCCATGATGCTGCGCGCCGAATTGCCGGTGCACAGGAAAAGCACATTGTAGAGTTCGGACATCATGCTCTCCTTTGAGCTGTCTGATGATCTGCGAAAGACAAAACAGGGGGCCGCAAGGGCGCTCAGCAGCAGCCCGGGAGACGCCGCTCGGAGGCCTCCACCTCGGCAGGCGGGGCAGCGGTCACGGGACCTTCACCGAAATGATCGATGACCTCGCTGGTGAGGAAGGCTTCCCAGGCCATGCCCGCGGGGTCCTTGACCCAGCTCTTCTCGGAGCGCGCGTAGCAGCACTCGGTCTTGCCTTCCTCGTAGACATCGGCGTCCGCCGCGTCGAAGCGGCTGTAAAGCGTGGAAAGCTCGTCAGCGTCATCGGCCTGGATACCCAGATGCGCAACACCCTGGGCATCCGCGTCCCGGCCTTCCGTGGCGACGAAATTGACGCGCGGATCATCCAGCATCCACTTGGCATATCCGGGACGCTCAACCGTCGGCTCTGCGCCGAACATGGCAGCGTAAAAACGCGTGGCCTGGGCAATATCGGGGACGGTGACGGACACATGAAGTCGGGTCATGTCGGGAGCCTCCTCAGGCTTTTTCAGTTTCAGCCGGTGTGCTGACACAGACGCCGCACCGGCCTTCACAGCAATCCTCCAGCAGGAACGCGGCCAGCGCCGCGACCTTGTCGAATTGCGCGCGGTAGATGATGGAGCGGCCGTCCTTGCGGCTCGCCAGCAACCCGGCCCGGGCCAGTTCCTTCAGGTGAAAGGACAAGGTGGCCGGCGCGAGCCCCATGCGGGCGGCGATTTCCCCCGCAGGCAGTCCGCCCTTGGCGGGGTCGGGGTCATGAGCTTTCACCAGGAGCCGGAACACCTCTAGGCGGGTGTCCTGGGCAAGGGCGGCAAAGGCTTCGGTGGCGTCTGTCGTTTTCATATTTTGAATATGGTCGAAATATGAAAGCGATTCAAGGGCCGATCATCAGATCCACCGCGTGAGGGCATTTACCAAGGCGACTTCGGCGCTGGAATTCCTCAGGCCCCAGACGATAAGTTAAGCCCCGTTAAGAGTATTGCGCCGGGAGGGCGGCGCAGCCGGGGGGCACCACGTCAATGACAACCACTTCGCCGAAGCGCCATGGCCGCGCCCTGTGCGCTGCCGTGACAGCACTGGCTGTCTGCCATTCCGCGCCGGCGCATGCCGTCAATATTCGTGATGACGTAGCTGCGGCCGCCGGGGGCATCGGCAATTACTTCGACACCACCAACCAGTTCATGTCCGTCGGCAATCTGGTGAATGTCGGGGGCAATTTCTGCACCGGCACCCTCATCAACGCCCGCACGGTGCTGACGGCGGCTCACTGCTTCTACGAGGATAACGGCACCATCACGCCCAATCTCGATCAGGCGGGCATTACCTTCGCCCCCATCGGTGTGCCGGCCAGCAACCAGTCCGACTATGCGAGCATCACGCTGCACCCGGACTATACTCACTCCCCCAGCGGCCTCGCCGACATGCAGGACGTGGCCCTTGTCGCCCTCGACACCGCAATCACCACCGTGCCGACCGGCAAGCTGCTGACCACCCTGCCGCAGACCGGCAGCAAGATCTATCTTGTCGGCTATGGCAGTTCCGGCACGGGCTCCAACGCCAGCGTGGGCGACGACGACAAGCGGCGCATCGGCACCAATATCCTTGATCAGATCGCCCCGCTCGACGTGACCGTCGGGCCGGTACGCTTTCATACCGATGGTGAAGACGCCCTGATCTTCGATTTCGACGACCCGCTGGACCCGGGCAAGAACCAGACCGGGTCGGCCACCGCCACAGACCTCGAAGCGTCGTCCGGCGGCGGCGATTCCGGCGGTGCCCTGTGGGTAGAGATTGGCGGCGAGTTCTATGTGGTGGGTGTCAACAATGCCAGCGGCAACATCCTGACCGGCAATGGTGACGGGTTTTACGGCGAGACGATCATTTACACCCCGCTGGCGCCGCTGACCTCGTGGATCGCCGATAACTCGCCCCTGCGCAACGTCTCGGCAGAGGCAGGCAACGGTGCCTGGGAAAACGCCGCCCGCTGGTCAGAAGGCGTGGTGCCGGACAATGTCACGCCGGGCTTTTCACTCTCGACCCCGTCCCGTTTTTTCAATGTGACCTTGTCGGAGCCAGGCACCACCACCCTGTCGAGCGACCGGACCATCGACCGGTTGACGCTCACCGGCGGCAGCGCCGGCCTGATGATCGCCGGCGGCACGACACTGGAGAACGAGATCGGCACCGAGGTAAGAGCCGGAACGCTGCGCGTGGACGGCAACCTCACCACGACCGCCCTGAACCTCGCAGGCGGCATGCTCACCGGATCCGGCACCGTAAGGACACTGGCCGCGATCAACACCGCCGGCAGGATCGCGCCGGGCAATTCCATCGGCACCCTGACAATCGACAGCCTCTACAATCAGCGCGCTGACGCGACACTTGCCATCGAGATCGACCGCACAAGCGCCGACAAGCTGCTGGTGACCGGTTCCGCTGATCTTGACGGCACGCTCGAGGTGAGCCTCGTACCGGGCGGCACCGTGCCGCTTGAAAGCACCACCTACACGATCCTGGAAGCCGCAGGCGGCGTTAGTGGCGGCTTTGCCACCATTGCCGATGCCCTGCCCGGTCTGCTGACGGTGGAGAACGTCTCCATCGGCACAACGCAGGTCCAGCTGCGGATTGGCGCTGCGACCTTCGCCGAGGCGGTAGCCGACGATGCCAATCGCGGCATCGCCTCGGCGCTCGACAGCCTGCGCGGCACGACCGATGCGCAGGTGGATCAGGTATTGTCGCAACTCGCCGTGCTGACACCAACCCAGCGCGACACGCTGTTTGCTCAATTGACCCCCGTGCAGGGCTTCTCCCAGACGGCGTCGGGCCTCTCCTACGCCGCGACCTTGGCAAGCCAGCTGGGCATCCGCATGGCGGATCTGCGCAATGGGGCGCGCGGCATATCGGTGGCACAGCTGCGCCTCGCGGGGGCCCAGCTCGCCGGTACCAGCGGTGATCCGCACGCTCTGCGCACCGCAATCGCCCGCGCCAGGACCGCACAACGGAACGCCCTGCCCCACGCCCCCGCCTTCGCACTGCCCGACCGCATGGGCGCGTTTCTCTCCGGCGATGTGAGCTTCGGTGACACCGCAGCTCCCGGCGGCGCGCGGCAGGACTTCACCACCTCGGGCCTGACCGCCGGCCTGGACTACCGGCTAACGGATGATCTGGTGGTCGGCGCCGCAGCATCGCTCAGCGCCACATCCACTGACATGTCTTTCGGCGGCGCGACGGAGGCCCGCGCCTATGGCGGCAGCATTTACGCCTCCTGGCGCTCCGCACCGGATGCTCCCGTGCTGGGCGGCGACATCTTCATGGATGCCTATGCGGGCGCCGCCGCAACGAGTGCAGACACATCCCGCGTGGCCCTCATCGGCGCGAGCCGGATGGAGGCCCGGAGCGACACCACCGGCACAACACTGTCGGCAGGCCTGCGCGCCGGGCATATACAGCGCCACGGTGCCACGAGTTTCGGCCCCATGGCCTCACTGGATTACGTCAGGACCCGGACGGATGGATACAACGAACAGGGCGCGGGCGCGTTCAACCTTTCTGTCGCCGATGCGGCGCAGACCTCGGTAACCTCGACCCTGGGCGCGCAGATCGCCCACGAGATCACCGCCGGCAACTGGGACCTCGCCCCCTATGCGAGCGCCGGATGGGTGCATGAGTTCAACGGGGATGCGCCAACGGTAACGGCAAGTTTCGCAGGCGCCCCCGGTGCCCGCTTCACCACAACAGGCCTTGCCCGCGACACTGACTGGCTGCGCGGCGGTATCGGCCTCACAGCCCGCTTCGGCGACACGGCCCTGATCAATCTCGGCGCCAACACCGATATCGGCCGAACCGACACAAGCCGCACCCAGCTGTCACTCTCGCTCCGCGCAGCCTTTTAGGGTCAGGCGGAGGCGGGGGCCTTCTGGGTCTTCTTATCGGGATTGCGCCAGAGATAGCGGTAGATGCCGAAGAGGTTGATGCCGAACAGGATGATGTTCTGCATCGCCAGCGGGTCCTGGTCCTGGAAGAAGGCGGCGGTAATCCACAACATCGACGAGAAGGTGAAGATCACAAAGCCATAGCCCGTGATGCGGGTGGAGATGTGCGCCGCCACCATGAGGGCTGCGATGGTGCCGGTGCCGCTGGCCGTCCAGCGGAGGATTTCCACAAAGTCCATGATGCCGCTCCCGCGTGCCGCTCATTGGTCAGGGTCCACGGGGAATAACGGCTGAGGCGGGCGCTGGTTCCGGTGATGCCGCACGCTCTAGAGCGGCTGCAGGATTTCTATGCGGTTGCCGAACGGATCTGCCACGAAAAAGCGGCGAAAGCCTTCAAGTGCGTCATCGTCTTTCACCTCGATTCCGGCTGCAAGCATGCAGGCGCGAACGGCGTCGATGTCACTGACCTGAAAGGCCGGGTGGGCCTTTCTTGCGGGCCGGAACTCTGCCTCGACACCCATATGGATGCGGATGTCGCCCTGCTCGAACCAGCAGCCGCCCCGCTTTGCAAGCTCCCGGGGTTTCGGCACCTCGGGCAAGCTGAGCAACTGCCCGTAAAAGAGCCGCGCCGCCTCCTCGCCCCCGGCGGGCATGGCAAGCTGCACATGATGAAGCTGAGTAATGGTCATGGGGCACCTCCCAATCGGATGGCCCTGACGATAACACATGGGCCCAGCACAGGGTCGCCGGACCGGGTCGACGGGCGGGGATGCTGCCGACAAAAAAAACCGCTGCCCCCGGAAACCGGGGACAGCGGCGTGATGTGTCGGCCGTCCAGAGATGGACAGGTCAGACGCTGACGGGTCAGACCTGACGTTCCACCATCATCTTCTTGATCTCTGCGATCGCCTTGGCAGGCGACAGGCCCTTCGGGCAGGCCTTGGCGCAGTTCATGATGGTGTGGCAGCGATAGAGCCGGAACGGGTCTTCCAGATTGTCGAGCCGTTCGCCCGTGGCCTCGTCGCGGCTGTCAGCCAGCCAGCGATAGGCCTGCAGCAGCGCGGCGGGGCCAAGATAACGGTCCTGGTTCCACCAGTAGCTGGGGCAGGACGTGGAGCAGCAGGCGCACAGGATGCACTCGTAAAGACCGTCGAGCTTTTCGCGGTCCTCGCGGCTCTGCTTCCATTCCTTTTCAGGGGCCGGCGTATCGGTCTTGAGATAGGGCTCGATGGAGGCGTGCTGGGCGTAGAAATTGGTGAGGTCCGGCACCAGGTCCTTCACCACCTTCATGTGCGGCAGCGGGTAGATCGCCACCGTGCCCTTCACGTCGTCGATGGCCTTGGTGCAGGCCAGCGTGTTGGTGCCGTCGATGTTCATCGCGCAGGACCCGCATATGCCTTCGCGGCAGGAGCGGCGGAAGGTGAGCGTGGAGTCCACCTCGTTCTTGATCTTGATGAGCGCGTCCAGAACCATCGGCCCGCAGCTGTCGAGGTCCACCTGGTAGGTGTCCACGCGCGGGTTCTGATCATCATCCGGCGACCAGCGATAGATCTTGAAGGTCTTGACCTTCTTGGCGCCCTTGGGTGCCTTGAACGTCTTGCCCTTACCGGAAATCTTGGAGTTACGCGGCAGCGTCAGTTCGACCATTTTTCTGTTCCAGTCCCTTTAACGCTCAATACACGCGCGCCTTGGGCGCGATGTATTCGACATCGTTGCTCATCGTGTAGCTGTGCACCGGGCGGTAATCGAGGGACACATTGCCCTTTTCGTCCACCCAGGCCAGCGTGTGCTTCATCCACTCGTCGTCATTGCGGTCAGGGAAGTCCTCACGCGCATGACCGCCGCGGCTTTCCTTGCGGTTGGCAGCAGAGTTCATGGTGACGGCAGCCTGGGAAATGAGGTTGTCGAATTCCAGGGTCTCGATCAGGTCCGAGTTCCAGATCATCGACCGGTCCTCGACCTTGATGTCCGGCAGGCCGGAATAGACGTCGGCGATCTGTGACACGCCTTCGTCCAGCGTTTCACCGGTACGGAACACCGCACAATTGGTCTGCATGCTCTTCTGCATCTTGAGACGCAGCTCGGCGGTCGGCGTGCCGCCCGAGGCATGGCGGAAGTGATCGAGGCGGGCGAGCGCATTCTGGCCAGCATCCGCCGGCAACTCACGCTGGCGCTCACCCGGGGTGAGAATTTCCGCGCAGCGCAGACCCGAAGCGCGCCCGAACACCACAAGGTCGATCAGCGAGTTGGAGCCGAGACGGTTGGCACCATGCACCGACACGCAGGCCGCTTCGCCAATGGCCATCAGGCCCGGCACCACGGCATCCGGGTCACCGTCCTTCGGCGCAACAACCTCACCGTGATAATTGGTCGGGATGCCGCCCATATTGTAGTGCACCGTCGGCAGCACCGGGATCGGCTCCTTGGTCACGTCCACACCGGCGAAGATGCGGGCGCTTTCGGAAATGCCTGGCAGGCGCTCGGCCAGGATCTTCGGATCCAGATGGTCGAGATGCAGGAAGATGTGATCCCCTTCCGCGCCCACACCGCGACCTTCGCGGATTTCCATGCTCATGGAGCGCGATACCACGTCGCGCGAGGCAAGGTCCTTGGCCGACGGCGCATACCGCTCCATGAAGCGCTCGCCTTCGGAGTTGGTGAGGTAACCGCCCTCACCGCGCGAGCCTTCGGTAATCAGGCAGCCTGATCCGTAAATGCCGGTCGGGTGGAACTGCACGAACTCCATGTCCTGCAGCGGCAGGCCGGCACGCAGCACCATGGCGTTACCGTCACCCGTGCAGGTATGCGCGGAGGTGCAGGAGAAATAGGTGCGGCCATAGCCGCCCGTGGCGAGGATCACCATGTTGGCCTGGAAGCGGTGAATGGTGCCGTCATCCATGTTGAGGACCATCACACCGGCGCAGCGGCCATCGACCATGATCAGGTCGAGCACGAAATACTCGATGAAGAATTCCGCGTTGTGGCGCACGGCCTGGCCGTACAGCGTATGCAGGATCGCATGGCCCGTACGGTCAGCCGCCGCGCAGGTGCGCTGGGCGATGCCTTCACCGTAATTGGTGGTCATGCCGCCAAACGGACGCTGATAGATCTTGCCTTCCTCGGTGCGCGAGAACGGCACGCCGAAATGCTCGAGCTCATAAACGGCTTCCGGCGCATTGCGGCACAGATATTCAATCGCGTCCTGGTCGCCCAGCCAGTCCGACCCCTTGACGGTGTCGTACATGTGCCAGCGCCAGTCATCATCGCCCATATTGCCGAGCGAGGCGGAGATGCCGCCCTGCGCTGCCACCGTGTGGGAGCGGGTGGGAAACACCTTGGAGATGCAGGCCGTCCGCAGGCCGGCTTCCGCGCAGCCCAGCGTGGCGCGCAGGCCGGAGCCGCCGGCGCCGACAACCACCACATCGAAGGTGTGGTCGATGATCTCGTAGGATCCGTTCGTGGTCATGAGTTCAATTTTCCTCTACGCAGCCGGATTGCCTCAGGCGCCGAGCGCCAGCTTCAGAACCGAGAAGCCCGCAACGGCCGCGATGACAATTGCAAAGAACGTGTTCGCCAGCAGCGACAGCATCTTCCGGCCTTCACCATGGACATAGTCCTCGATGATGACCTGCATACCCAGGCGCATGTGATAGGTGCCGGTGAAGATGAGCAGCAGGAAGCCGACGGCAACCAGCGGATTGCCGATGAAGGCCTTGAAGCTGTCATGCCCGGCGCCGAGCTGAGAAATGATCGCCGCGATCAGGGCAAGGCCGAGCGGCACCATGGCCACCGCCGTCACCCGCTGGGCGATGAAATGGCCCGTGCCGTCCTTGGCGGAGCCCAGACCGCGCACCTTGGCGCGCGGCGTACGCAGATCGGTATTGGAAGAGGTCATGTCTTAGGCCCCCATCATGCGGAAAGTGGCGAACCAGATGGCAAGCGTGGCACTAACCGACAGGATCAGCGTGCCCCAGGCCATGAGATCAACGGTGCCGAGATTGAAGCCCTTGCCCGCATCCCAAATGAAGTGACGCAGGCCGCCCAGCATGTGGTGGATCAGCGCCCAGGTATAGCCGAACAGCACGAGACGGCCGATCAGGCTGTCGGCAATGCTCATGAACTGCGCATAGGCCTCCGGGCCGATGGCGGCAGCCGCCAGCCACCAGGCAAGAATAAGAGTGCCGAAGAACAGGGCCGCGCCGGTAATGCGGTGAACGATGGACATCACCATTGAGATCAGCGGCGAGTAAATCTGCAGATGCGGCGACATGGGCCGCTCTCGAAGCGCTGCCTCTACCTGCGTATCAGCCATTTGCGAATGCCTCTCAGTAACCGTATATTTTCAAGGGAGAACCCTAATGCTGCGCTTACTTATCGCGGGTTACCGCGCGTGGCAAACGGCAGACTTCCAATTTTCCGTCATCCCCCGAGCTAGGGCGATCACCGCAGGCGGCAATGGGACAGGGCGCACCCCGTGCCGGTCGAATAAAGGCCGTGCCGGCGGGAACAAGAAACCGTCGCGGCACCTTCACCATTATTCCGACATGAAGCGCGGCCAGCATCGGTCGTGCTGGCATGTGCCACCCCGTTTCGACGCAGTTTCAAGGACGGATTTCCCCGTGAAAACGCACGCGACACTCAAAGCCTCCACGATCCCGGGCGCGCTTGCCCTGGTGATCGCCGGTGCAGCGGCCCTCCCCGCCGCCGCCCAGACCCCGGCCCGCAATATCGAGCTCGACCCGAGCCTCACCACCCTGTCGGTTCCCCACGTCAAGGTCTGCCAGCAGGGCTTCGAAGGCCTGTTCGGCGTGCCGGAAGGGGCAGACCCGGATGAAGCGCTGATTATCCGCGGCGCCAAGCAGAGCTATTTTGAAGACAAGCGCTATGGCGACGAATTCATCAGCACGCTGGACATCGCAATGCCCTACGAACGCGTGCTGCCGCCCGGGCCGCCGGACGGCGCCGTATTGACCGGCAAGATCACCTGCTCCTTCGCAGAAGCCCCCGAAGGCGGCTTCCCGCTGACACCCGCCGTGGTGACCATTGAGGAAGAAGGCCAGATGCGGACGCTGACAGGACCGGAACTGGGCCTGTTCCGCTAGCAGAGGCGCAAACGCAACCCGGGTTGCGTGACCCGGGAAAACCAGCAAGACGCGGCGTCAACCGATCCCCGGTTGGCGCCGCAATCCGTTTTGCGCCTGCGGCGGATTGAGCGGCTTGGTGTGCCGCGGTGAGGCTGGCCGGGTCATCCACCGCCAGTTTCACGGATCAGCCCATGTCTCCTGCCGCCACCCCTGCGCATGACGCGTCACCTCTCGCCCCCATCGATACCGAAAAACTGGACGGTGAACTGCGCCGGGTGGCCGACGCCGTGCTCGGCCAGCCCTTCACCCGGCTGCTGGGCACCCGCATCACCGAGATCAGTGCGGGCACTCTCACCCTTGCCATCGACAACCGCCAGGACCTGAGCCAGCAGAACGGGTTCATCCATGGCGGCGTCATCGGCTACCTCGCCGATAATGCCTGCGCCGCTGTTGCCGGCACCATGCGCCCGGAGGGGGCTCTGGGCGCGGTCACTGCTGAATACAAAATCAACATCCTGCGCCCTGCCGTCGGCCACACGGCCGTTTCACGCGCCACAATCATCCGCGCCGGCCGCAGCCAGAGCGTGACCGAGGCAAGGGTGAGCTGCATCACCGGCACGGAAGAAAAACTCGTCGCCGTGGCACTGGCGACGATCAGCTATCTCTATCCGTAAATGTCTGCGGCTAGCGCGGCACTGCCACCCACATGTCGAGGTCGAGGATCACGCCCTCTGCCTCATCCGGCAGAGGATGGTCCGCGCAAGGCAGATCCTTGGTCGCGATCATCCTCAGGCGCAGGAGGCCTGCATCGTCCCGGCCCGGCAACGCCGCCTTGTCGAGAACCTCACTCCACGCATAGACCGTGTCGCCCGCAAACAGCGGCGCCACATGGCGGCCGCCATTGAGACCGACGACCTTCACGGCATTGGCCAGCCCGTTGAACGACAGGGCCCGCGCCAGGCTGATGACATGACCGCCATAAATCAGCCGCCGCCCGAACCGGCCCGCGCCTTCCGTATACTGATTGAAGTGGACGCGCGCGGTGTTCTGATAAAGCCGCGTTGCCAGCTGGTGCTCGGCCTCTTCCACCGTCATGCCGTCCATATGGTCGATTGTCTCGCCCACGGCATACTCATCCCAGCGATACGGCTCGCCGCTGGCAGCAAAGTCGAAGCCGGTCATCTTCGGCACCGCGGCAGCATCCAGCGCGTCTGCAGGCACGTGGTCCGGCAGTTCCGGCGGCACATGCCCCTCAATCACCGAGGCCGCGTCGCGCTTGCGGACCATCACCCAGCGCACATAGGAGAGCACTTCCTGGCCGTTCTGGTTGAGGCCGCGCGTGCGCACATACACAACGCCAGTCTTGCCGTTGGAGTTTTCTTTGATGCCGATGACGTCAGAGACGGCCCGCAGCGTGTCGCCGGGATAGACAGGCACGCCGAAACGGCCATCCGCATAGCCGAGATTGGCAACTGCATTGAGCGAGATGTCCGGCACCGTCTTGCCGAAGACGAGATGGAAGACCAACCAGTCATCCACCGGCGCTGCGTGCAACCCGCACTGGCGGGCGAACTCAGCCGACGATTGCAGCGCAAAGCGTGACCCGTAGAGCGCCGTGTAAAGCGCTACATCGCCCTGCGTCACCGTGCGGGGCGTGGCGTGCGTCAGGACCTGCCCGGGCGCGAAGTCTTCCAAGAAATTGCCGGAGGATGATTTCTGTCCACTCATGATGCAGCCTCGCTTGATGCATCCTTGGCGGCAATTGCATCTGCCACAGCAACAAGCCGCCGGGCTTCTTCCGCATGCAGAAGCTCCACCATCTTGCCGCCGACGGTGATGACACCCTTGCCCTTGGCCTCGGGCGCATCGAACGCGGCAATGATCTCGCGCGCTTCGGCGACTGCTTCAGCATCCGGGGCGAATATCTCGTTGCAGGGTGCAATCTGCGAGGGGTGGATCAGCGTTTTACCGTCAAAGCCGAAGTCACGGCCCTGCGCACATTCATCCCGGAAACCCGCCTCGTCCTTGATGCCGTTAAACACCCCGTCAATGGCGATGCGCCCGGCGCCACGAGCGGCCAGCAACGACATCTGCAGCGCCGTGACGAGCGGTGCCCGCCCCGGCACCCGGGCGGCCTTAAGCTCCTTCACCAGATCATTGGTGCCCATCACCATGACGCAGAGCAGCGGATGCTGCGCGATCTCCTGCGCGGCAAACACGGCCGCCGGCGTTTCCATCATCGCCCACAATGGCTCGTCGGTAAGAAGCTGTGCCGCCGCATCAAGGTCGCCCGGCCCGTTGACCTTGGGGATCAGCACACCGTCGGCACCGATGCCGCTGACGGCAGCAAGGTCTTCCGCGCCCCAGGGCGTATCGAGCCCATTGACCCGCACGATAACCTCGCGCGGGCCATAGCCGCCCTGCTTGACCGCAGCGACGACCTGCGCTCGGGCGTCCTCCTTGGCGTCCGGCGCGACCGCATCTTCCAGATCGAGAATGAGCGCGTCCGCGTCCAGCGTGCGGGCCTTTTCCAGTGCACGCGCATTGGCGCCGGGCATGTAGAGGACGGAACGGCGCGGGCGGCCTGCATCGAACTGGGGTAACATCTGTCTCATCCGCTTCACAGTTGCGCTTTAGCTTTGCCAGTCTTATGGCGCACCTGCTGGCCGCGGCCAACTGCGCCCGCCGACAAATCACACAGCTGATCTCAGGACCCACCCGCTTGCGGCCCTGTCCCGCCCGACGATCGCCAGCAAAAAGAACCGCCGACGCTCCGGAAACGCCCCCATGACCGTTCTCGCCATTTCTTCCCAGGTTGTTGCCGGCCATGTGGGCAACTCGGCCGCCCAGCCGGTGCTGCAGATGCTTGGCCATGAGGTCTGGGCCCTGCCCACGGTGTTGCTATCGCACCATCCGGGCCACGGTGCCCCCATGCGCCGGGCAACCCCGGCAGCGGATCTCAGGGCCATGGCCGCAAGCCTTGAAGACGGGGGCTGGCTGTCGGGACTGACGGCGGTGAGCACCGGCTACTTCACCGACCCGGACCAGGTGGATGCAGCCGCCTCCATCCTTACAGGCATCCGGCATCGGCACCCGGACATCACCATCCTCGTGGACCCGATCATGGGGGACCAGGGCTCCCTCTATGTGGCGGAGGACGTGGCCCACGCCGTGGCGCGCGACCTGGCCCCCATGGCAACGATCCTGACGCCCAACCTGTTCGAGCTGTCACATCTGACCGGACGTGAGGATGTGCGACAGCTCGACGACATCGACGCCATCGAGGCAGCCGCCCGCAGCCTCGGCACCGCCGAGGTCATCGTCACCTCGACACCCGCGGCGCAGGCCGGCCATATCGGCACGATCGCGGTGACGGCGGACGGACGCCACGTGACGGAAAACCTGCATGTGGAGAACGCGCCCAACGGTGTGGGCGACGTGGCGGCGGCGTCCTATCTCGGTCACCGGCTCAATGGCCAATCCGTGCAGCAGGCCTTGGAGGCGGCGATCACCATGGTGGCGTCGCTGATTGCCGAGGCGCGCGTGACGGGCAGTCGCGACCTGCCTCTTGCGGCGGGCCGTTACGCCATCATCGCGCCCGCGCGCTGACACCAAGGCTGTTCGATCACGCGGCCGACTGGCGCTTGACGATACGCTCATTGGGGAAGCGGATGGTGATGGCCGTGCCCTTGCCGGGCGCGCTGTCGACCACCAGCGTTGCCTGATGGCTGCGCGCCAAGGCAGCCGTGAGCGGCAGGCCGAGGCCCGTGCCGTCAGCCTTGTAGACCGTCGCATCCGAGGACAGCTGCGAGAACGGCTCGAACGCCTTGGCGAGGTCCTTGCGGTCAATGCCGACACCCGTATCCGCGACTTCAAGGGCCAGCCGCCCGTCGGGCTCAAGGCGCGCGCGCAGGCTGACGCTGCCGCCTTCCGGGGTGAACTTCACCGCGTTGGACACGAGGTTGATGATCATCTGCTTCAGGGCGCGTTCGTCGGCATACAGATAGGGCAGCTCCGGCTCGATCTCGACGGAGAGTTTCAGGCGTCCGCTTTCCGCCCGTGTGCGGATCATGCGGCTGCAGGCATTGAGCACGCTTTCCACCCGCAACTCATCCTCATTCAGCTCATAGCTGTCCGCCTCAATTTTCGAGAGGTCCAGGATGTCGTTGATGATCGACAGGAGATGCGTACCGCTGTCGTGGATATCGCCGACATATTCCCGGTACTGAGGATGATCAACCGGGCCGAAGACTTCCTTGTTGATGATTTCCGAAAACCCAATGATGGCATTGAGCGGCGTGCGCAGCTCGTGGCTCATATTGGCCAGGAACTCGGACTTCGCCGCATTGGCCAGCTCCGCCTGGTCACGCGCGGACCGTAATTGCTCGGCGGTCTGTTCGCGCGCGGTCATCTCGCTGCGCACCCGGTCGAGCACCTGATTGTACTGCTCGGCGATCTGGCCGGCTTCCGTATAGGGCTCCACGGGCACACGGGTGGAGAAGTCACCGGTGTGGCGCTGCTCGTCCATGGCGTGGATAAGATCATGAATGGCTGTTGATGCACCGTGTTCGGACGCATTGAGCCCCATATGCTCAGCCTCCGCGCTGACACGCAGGGGCAGGAAGACGTTGATGACACGCAGGACAATATAGCCGAGACCGAAGGCATAGACGCCCGCGACCGCAACACCGAGCGCCTGCACGCCGAGCTGCTCAAGCCGCGTCAGCCCCGTGCCCCACAGATCAGGATCACCCAGCAGCGCAACAGCAAGCGTGCCCCAGATGCCGGCGGCCAGATGAACGGGTACGGCGCTGACCGCGTCGTCGATCTGCCTGCGGCGCAGGAGCGACTGCGCGCCCAAGGCGACAATGGCGCCGATACCGCCGATGAGAGCCGAAGACCCGATACCCACCACATGGGCGGGCGCGGTGATGGCGACGAGACCGGCGAGGACGCCGTTAAGACTGTCCACCGCATCCGGTGCGCCCCGGCGTGTCCAAGTCAGCATCATCGCGACCATGCCGCCGGCAGCCGCCGCGATCAGCGTGTGCACCATGATGTGCGGCACCGACACGTCCATGGCCAGGGTTGAGCCGCCATTGAAGCCGAACCAGCCGATCCACAGCAGAAACATGCCGAAGACCGCGATAGGCGTGTTGTGGGACTTGCCAAAGGAGTCCGCATGTTCGAAGCGGCCGATGCGCGGGCCGATGATAAGCACCGCCGCCAGCGCGACCCAGCCGCCGATGCTGTGCACCACGGTGGAGCCCGCGAAATCGATGAAGCCGAGGCCCTGCAGCCAGCCTTCCTGCCCGGTCATGCCAAACCCACCCCAGGCCCAATGGCCGAATACGGGGTAGATGGCAGCCGACAGCACCAGCGCGGTCAGAAGATAGCCGCGGAAGCTCATGCGCTCGGCGACCGCACCGGAGACGATGGTGGTGGCCGTGCCGCAGAATGCCATCTGGAAGAAGAAGAACGCCATCAGCCAGGCGCTGCTCGGCCCGTCAAACGGGCCGGGATTGAACATGAAATAGCTGGTGCCGATGACCCCGCCGAGGGTCGCCCCGAACATCAGGCCGAAGCCGACGGTCCAGAACGCCAGCGTGGCCACGCAGAAATCAGCCACGTTCTTGATGGCGACATTGATGGTGTTCTTGGCCCGCACGAGACCCGTCTCAAGACAGGTGAATCCCGCCTGCATCAGCAGCACCAGAACGGTGCACACCAGAAGCCAGATCGTATTGTCCGTGACCGCCGCGTCGCCCATACCCAACTCTTCCACCACGCACTGACAGAAATTCAGCGACGAAGCGTGGGGGAAGAAGGTTAATTTTGCCGCAACGCAACACACCCATCCTCCGTATGGGGAAGGATGGGTGTGCTGTGGGGTATCAGGCGGATGGTGAAGTGCCCTCGGTTGCCACGAAGGAGCCAACCGTATCGCCCGCCGTCTCTGCGATCTTCTTGGCGGTGGGGGCTTCGCGTGGCAGACGGCCCAGGGCCAGTTCCGGCGGCGCGGTATCGGGAATGTCCGGACTGGGTTCCGGCGGGCTGAAATAGCCCAGCGCATAAGACCCCATGGTGTAGCCCAGCAGCTCCTGCAATGCAGGATCCAGTGTCTTTGCGACCTCCGGCGGGCAGGACAGATACTGGTTTTCTTCCGTCCGCAGCCAGCCCAGGCAATAGGTCAGGTTCATGCCCACGCGCGGCGCATCGGAGCGGTTCTGCCCGCCCCCGTGAATGACCGAGCCCGAATAAAGAAGAACGGAGCCTGCCGGCATCACGGCCTGGCAGACCTCGGACGGATCAGCCTCGCGGCCTTCTTCCCAATGCTGGCTGCCGGGCACGACCTGGGTCGCCCCATTTTCCTCGGTGAAATCCGTCAGGGCCCAGATCGTGTTGAACTGGGGTTCGATATCCGGCAGGTAGCCGCCCCAGGCCAGCTTGTCGCGATGCAGCAACTGTTTGCCCTGCCCCGGCAGCAGGCGAATGAGCTGGGTGAGATGCAGCTGGATACGGTCGCAATAGGGCGCAAGGAAACGGTTGGCCGCCGTCAGCACCGAGTCATTCATCACCACCTCCCGGCAGGCCGGAGAGCGGGCAACAAGCGCGCCGGTGCGCGTGGTGTTGCGGCCCGTGAAATCATCAAGCCCCTTCGCGGACCGGTCCATCAAAGGCTGTGTCTCTGCCCGCACCTGCGACAGCAACGCATCATCCAGGGCGCCGGTGAGGATCAGCGCCCCGTCGCGGGCGATGATGTCGGCAATCTCGTCCTGCGGGGCATCCGCAGGCAGGCTTACAAGCTGTGGCATCGTCAATTCCTCCCGTCTTGACCATGGGCCGTGAACAGCGGCACCAGCGCCGCGGCAAGTGTTCGGCGCATGCGCTCCTGCGGCCAGGCATCCGGCTCCATCGCCACGCGCACCGCAATCCCGTCGACAATGGCAATGGTCGCATCCGCTACCACCTCCGGCTGGCGCACCTCTTCGGTGGCCAGTTCGGCGGCTAGCGCTGCGGAAATCGCCTCATACCCTTCGCGGTGCCTGGCGCGGAACGCAGGGTCGCTGACACCGCGGCCCCAGAACTGAAGAAAGACCCGCCACTCGCGCGCGGTCTCCTCGTCCCGGGGCAGATAGGCCATCGCCCGGTCCACAATGCCCTGCCCGCGCGTCTCGACCATGCGCTCGACATTGCGCAGGCCCACCTGCTCGAAGGCGGCCATCAGCACATCGTCCTTGCTGCTGAGATAATGGACTACCGCCCCGGTGGTGAGATTTGCGGCCTTCGCCACATCCACCAGCCGCACCGCCTCAAGCCCCCGGTCATCAATGGCCCGGACGGCGGCGGCGGCAAGCTGGGAGCGGCGCTCCATATGGTCGACTCGTTTTGGCATAATGGTGATTATATAAAAAGAGCCGGTCGGCGCAAGCCCTGCCTGAGCATGCCCCCTGTCTGGGCCCCTTGCCTGCCCCCCCCTTGTCAGAGCCCGTCGTCCCAGGCCGCGTGACCCCCAAACAGAAGGCGCCGGCGGGATTGCCCGCCGGCGCCTGATGTGGTCGTGGCCGAAGGTGGTCCGCCCGTCAGGCAGCCTTCGACAGATATTTGGTGTTGAGCAGTTCGGCGATCTGCACAGCGTTGAGGGCAGCACCCTTGCGCAGATTGTCGGACACGACCCACAGGGCCAGCCCGTTTTCCACCGTCGGGTCAACGCGGATGCGGCTGACGAAGGTGGCGTAGTCGCCCACGCATTCGACCGGCGTCACATAGCCGCCGTCCTCGCGCTTATCGACCACCAGAATCCCCGGCGCCTCGCGCAGCGCGTCGCGCGCCTCATCGTCGGTGATCGGCTTGGCGAACTCGATATTCACCGCCTCACCATGGCCGACAAACACCGGCACACGCACCGACGTCGCCGTCAGCTTGATCTTCGGGTCGAGGATCTTCTTGGTCTCGACGGTCATCTTCCACTCTTCGGTGGTGTAGCCGTCTTCCATGAAGTCGCCCCCATGCGGGATCACGTTAAATGCGATCTGCTTGGGATAGATGTTCCGCTCAATGGGATCGTTCACATAGACGGCACGCGTCTGGTTGAACAGCTCGTCCATCGCGTCCTTGCCCGTGCCCGACACCGACTGATAGGTCGACACGATGACGCGCTCGATCTGCGCAAGGTCATGCAGGGGCTTGAGTGCCACCAGCAGCTGCGCCGTGGAGCAGTTGGGGTTCGCGATGATGTTCTTCTTGGTGTAGCCGGCCAGCGCGTCGGCATTCACTTCCGGCACGATCAGCGGCACATCCGGGTCCGTGCGCCAAACCGACGAATTGTCGATCACCACCGCGCCCTTGGCGGCGATCTTCGGCGACCATTCCTTCGACACGCTGCCGCCCGCCGACATGATGGCAATGTCGGTGCCGGTGAAATCGTAATTCTCAAGCGCCTGGCACTTCAGCGTCTTGTCGCCGAAGGACACGTCCTTGCCCTGGCTGCGGCGCGAGGCAATGGCCACAACTTCGGTGGCCGGAAACTGACGTTCGTCGAGAATGTTGAGCATCTCGTGCCCGACATTGCCCGTGGCGCCGATGACGGCGACTTTCAAACCCATGATGATGTGCTCCGTTTTGTCCGTGAGTTCCTCTCCTGCGCCGCGCCCGATCCCCGCCTTGAGGTGTGCCGGTGCGGCCCCGCTGCGCCTGCGCCTCCCCTGCGGCCGGCAGAAGAGAGTGTGAGCGGCGCAAGAGGCAGGATCAGACGGTGGTTCCGCCAGTGGTTTTGGTGGTGGAACCGGTCTTGGTGAGGATGGTTGTAGGGGTGAAGGTGGACCCGGCGGCAGCCATGGCGTCACGGCCATGCGGCGCACAGGGCGCGCACGGGGCGTCAGGCTCCGGGAAGGTCAGTCGATCGGCCATCAGGTCCGTCTTCAGCTCTTAATCGCGCGCTGTATATGTCATTGCCCACAGGCAACGTCAATGAGACCCGCCCGCCGGTCTCCACATGAGACCACCGGTCTGGCAACCCGCAACCGGCAGAAAAGTTCCCGCCAAACAGCGAGTTTATCCGGCGGGGGCGCCATTTTTCCGGCCAGCCGGGCACAGGGGCGGCTCACCCGGATGTGAGGGGCCGCGCCACCTTGTCGCCGCTTTCCGCCCGGTACACTGCGCGATGATCAAGGGGAGACCGCACATGACGACCCGCATCCTCACAAGCATTGCCCTTGCGGGCCTGCTTGCCGCCTGCGCCGGAGACCGCTCCGAGCAAATTGCCCGGCAGAACGCCGCCGACCATCAGGCCTGCCTCGATCTCGGCTTCACCGAGGGCACCGAGGACTATGGAAACTGCCGCCTGAAGCTGCGCGAGATCCGCGCCATGGAGCAGAACTCTCGCTCCAGCGGCAATGTGGGTGTCGGCATCGGGATCGGCATCGGCCTTTAAGGGAGCAGCACCATGACGCCCGCCCGCCTCGCAAGGACAATCGCCCCCGCCATTCTGCTGGCAGCACTCACCGCCTGCACCAGCCCGGAGGAACGCGCTGCCCGCGCCCAGGCACAGCTTGCCGCCGACAAGGCCGAATGCACGGAACTCGGCTTTACCGAGACCACCGAACCGTTCGGCAATTGCCTGCTGAAGCTGCGTGAGATCCGGGCGCTGGAAGCCGATACCCAGGCCCGCCGCCAGGCCGCGGCACAGGCTTTCTGGGGCCCCAACTGGCCGTTCTATTACGACCGCTGGCGGCGCCATCCTTACGGCTGGTAATAGTCCTCCCCCCCCCCGCTCATCCTCCGGCTTGACCGGAGGATCTCAGAATGAGGGGCTTCTGAAGCCGAGCGCAATTGAGGGAGACCCTCCGGTCAAGCCGGAGGGATAGCGGGTTTTCTCTACGCCCCGCCTCAGCCTTCGCCCATCGCCTTCACGACGGCGTCACCCATCTGCTCGGTCGAGACCTTGGTCATACCGTCCTGCATGATGTCGCCGGTGCGCAGGCCCTGGTCCAGCACCGTGGTGATGGCGCGCTCGAGCCGGTCTGCCACGTCACCCATGGTGAACGAGTAGCGCAGGCACATGGCGAGGCTCGACAGCATGGCAATCGGGTTGGCGATGCCCTGGCCCGCAATGTCGGGCGCAGAGCCGTGCACCGGCTCATAGAGCGAACGGCGCTTGCCATTGCCGTCCGGCGCGCCCAGCGACGCCGACGGCAGCATGCCCAGCGAGCCGGTCAGCATGGCAGCCACGTCCGACAGCATGTCGCCGAACAGATTGTCAGTGACGATCACGTCAAACTGCTTGGGCGCGCGCACCAGCTGCATGCCGCCTGCATCCGCCAGCATGTGGGAAAGCTCCACGTCCTGGTAATCGCGCTTGTGCACCTCGGTCACGACCTCGTTCCACAGAACGCCGGACTTCATCACATTGCGCTTTTCCATCGAGCAGACGCGGTTGTCACGCGTGCGGGCGAGGTCGAAGGCCACCGCTGCGATGCGCTCGATCTCGTAGGTTTCATAAACCTGCGTATCCACCGCGCGCTTCTGGCCGTTCGGAAGGTCGGTGATCTCTTTCGGCTCACCGAAATAGACACCGCCCGTCAGCTCACGGACGATCAGGATATCAAGCCCGTCGACCAGCTCCTTCTTCAGCGACGAGGCTTCCGCCAGCGCACCGAAGCAGATGGCGGGACGGAGATTGGCGAACAGCTCCATGTCCTTGCGCAGGCGCAAGAGGCCGGCCTCGGGCCGCACATCATAGGGCACGTCATCCCATTTGGGACCGCCGACAGCACCGAACAGCACCGCATCCGCCGCCATGGCGCGGGCCATGTCATCCTCGGAGATCGACTGGCCATGGGCGTCATAGGCCGCACCGCCCACAAGCCCTTCCTCAACCTCGAACGAGGTCAGCCCCTGCGCGTTCATCCAGTCGATGGCGCGGCGCACCTCCCCCATCACCTCGGGGCCGATGCCGTCGCCCGGCAGGAGAAGAAGCTTGTGCGTGGTCATGGGATCAGGTCTCCGGAAACGAACTATCGATCAGTTGGCCGGGTTCCTAGCAGGGACGCGGGATCAAGGCCAGTGGCAAGCTGCAGCAGGCCGCACCTCGAAAGCCCGGACATCCCGTCGCATCACATCTGGAGACGCCCGCCTAAAGCGCGGCCTTGTCCAGCCCCAGCGCCAGGGCAACACGCTCCAGCGCGTGCTCTTCCTGCGGGGAGATCGCCTGATCGGCGATAATGGCGACGCGGGCGGCGTGCTTGACGGCGCGCACCGCCATCTCGCCCTCCTTCACCGAGGCAATGGAGATCAGCACGTCGAGCGCCGTTGCCTCATAGTCCGCGGTGAAGGCCTGGATCAATTCGTCCATCTCTGCATTGAGCGCCGAGAGATCGAACGCGCGGAAGGCGTCATCCGCGGCAAGCTCCGCCATAAGCCGGCCTTCCTCAATGGACGCGAACTCGCCATCGGAAAAGGCAACCAGCAGATAAGCCCCGCAGATGGCGTGGGTGACTGTCTTGGGGTCAGTGTGGCTCATGCGAGTGTCCGCTCCGTCATGACCATCGCCATTTCATGGAATGAAATACATTTGGCTCTTTGCAAGACCTAGCCTCAGATTCATTTACTGAACTACGGTCCACTAAAGCTATTTTTTGGCTTGATTGTGATGTCCACCGGTTTGACGCCACTTTCATTGACCACCTGCAAAGCCAAACGAGCTAATTTTCTGGTGTACTTCACACACAGATCCAAGGCATCGACCAAATCACCTTCTTCTGAAGCAAACGGATTTTCAGGCACCTCAAGCACAACCTTTGCAAGGTTAAATTTTACAGGTCCGGTAGACAAAAGAACAAAACGATTAGCCGTTGTCGCACCAACAAGAGGTGACCCATGAATAATGTTATTCCGGTAGCGTGAAAGACAAGCGAGCCACCCCGAACTATCCTGCGTGCCGGCAGAGATAAGTTCCTCTCCCAGTTGAGTTGGTGCTTCAACATCTCTCAACCATTTCAGCAAAGACACATAGGTTTCAAAATCCGGCTTCTGAAAAATCACACGGCTTGCAAACTTCGAAAGATGATCTCGAACCATTGAGGCTTCGACGAAGAAGCCATGAATACTTTCAAACACTTCATAGTCATCTATATGCGTACTACGAATCCCAAGTTGCTGGCCGGAAAACAACGCCCTTCTCAAATGCCGCTCATAACCTATAGACGCCTTGCGCAGACAATTTACAGCGCACCTCAAATGAAAGGCTATGTGTATGGCCGTATCCGCAGTGGGGTACTCAGACTGGGCTCTCAATGCAGCCGCAGTGCGATGCCATGTCTGTTCAGCGTCCCACCCGTCAAATTTGTCGAGTAAGAATGTTGCGGGACTCCATACCACTGCTGGAACAGGAGGCAGTTCAACAATTTCCTCTAAGCCCAGCAGTCTAAGGCCGAGCGTGTCAAGAAAACTCAGGAAATCCGCAGGTTTGACCTGGGTAAAGAGCGCTGCGCCATGACCGGAGGGGCGGGGCTCAATTAGCAATAGCTCTTCTTGCTCTTCATAACGGCCGATCAGCCCGCCGGAGAATCTCATCGTCGTAGTGCTGGCTACTTTCTGGTAGCTGAGAATCTCCGCAGCAATGTTGTTTGTGTTCTGCAATCGCCTTACGCCCTGGCGCGCGCTGCCTTTTCCGTTTCTTTACTTGCCGCCAGCCTGTCACACGCAACCGGCAGCGCGCAAGGCGTGTCCTGTCACCCTGGGCAATAAAAAAAGGCGGAGCAACCGCAGCTGCTCCGCCTTCTGATAAAACCGCGCTTGCAGTGACGGCCTTACGCCCAGGCGCGGGCGCCTTTGTCCTTGGCTTCGAACGCGTCGATCGCGTCCACCTGCTGCATGGTGAGGCCGATGGCATCGAGGCCATTGAGCAGGCAGTGCTTGCGGAACGGGTCGATCTCGAACGTGATCTTGCCGCCGTCCGGCCCGGTGATTTCCTGGGCTTCGAGATCAACGGACACAACCGCATTGGCGCCGCGCTGGGCGTCGTCCATCAGCTTGTCCACGTCTTCCTTCGGCAGCACGATGGGCAGAATGCCGTTCTGGAAGCAGTTGTTGTAGAAGATGTCGGCAAACGAGGTGGAGATCACGCAGCGGATGCCGAAATCAAGCAGCGCCCAGGGCGCATGCTCGCGCGAGGAGCCGCAGCCGAAATTGTCGCCCGCCACGATGATCTTGGCATCGCGATAGGCCGGCTGGTTCAGCACGAAGTCCTCGACCTCGGACCCGTCATCCTTGTAGCGCATCTCGTCGAACAGATGCACACCCAGCCCCGTCCGCTTGATCGTCTTGAGGAACTGCTTGGGGATGATCATGTCGGTGTCGATGTTGAGGATCGGCATCGGCGCCGCAACACCCGTCAGCTTGTCGAATTTATCCATCTTGCTGTTCCCTTAGTCGAGGTCGCGCACGTCAACGAAATGCCCGGCGATGGCCGCGGCGGCGGCCATGGCGGGGGACACGAGGTGTGTGCGGCCGCCGCGGCCCTGGCGGCCTTCGAAGTTGCGGTTGGAGGTGGAGGCGCAGCGCTCACCCGGGGCCAGCTTGTCGGCGTTCATGGCAAGGCACATGGAACAGCCCGGCTCACGCCAGTCAAAGCCCGCTTCGATCAGCACCTTGTCGATGCCTTCGGCCTCCGCCTGCTCCTTGACGAGGCCTGAGCCCGGCACGACGAGCGTGCGGATGCCTTCCTTCACCTTGCGGCCCTTGGCCACGTCGGCGACGGCGCGCAGATCCTCGATGCGGCCATTGGTGCAGGAGCCGATGAAGACCGTGTCGACGGCGACGTCGGTCATCTTGGTGTTGGCATCAAGACCCATATAGTCGAGCGCGCGCTGCACGGCGCGGGCCTTGTCCGGATCGTCGATCTTGGCCGGGTCCGGCGTCATGCCGGTGACGGCCACAACATCCTGCGGGCTGGTGCCCCAGGTGACGATCGGCGTCATGTTGTTGACGTCGATGGTGATCTCGCGATCGAACTTGGCGCCCTCATCGGACGGCAGCGTGCGCCAATAGGCTTCCGCTGCTTCCCACGCCCCACCCTTGGGCGCGCGCGGGCGGCCCTTGAGATAATCGTAGGTCACATCGTCCGGCGCGATCAGCCCAGCGCGGGCACCGCCTTCGATCGTCATGTTACAGACGGTCATACGGCCTTCCATGGAGAGCGCGCGAATGGCTTCACCGGCATATTCGATGACATAGCCCGTACCGCCGGCCGTACCGATCTCGCCGATGATCGCCAGCACGATGTCCTTGGCGGTGAGCCCTTCCGGCAGCGTGCCTTCCACATTGACGCGGAAGTTCTTCGCCTTCTTCTGGATCAGCGTCTGCGTCGCCAGCACATGCTCAACTTCGGACGTGCCGATGCCGTGCGCCAGGGCGCCGAACGCGCCATGGGTGGAGGTGTGGCTGTCACCGCAGACGATGGTGGTGCCCGGCAGGGTGAAACCCTGCTCCGGCCCGACGATGTGCACGATGCCCTGACGGATATCCATCATCGGCAGATACTCGACGCCAAACTCCTTGGTGTTGGCTTCGAGCGTCTCGACCTGAATGCGGCTTTCCTCGTCAGCGATACCGCCGGCGCGGTCGGACGTGGGCACGTTGTGATCGGCCACGGCCAGCGTCTTTTCCGGACGGCGCACCTGGCGGCCGGCCATGCGCAGACCTTCAAAGGCCTGCGGGCTCGTCACTTCGTGCACGAGATGCCGGTCAATGTAGAGCAGGCTGGTCCCGTCTTCACGGGTCTCGACAACATGGTCGTCCCAGATTTTGTCATACATTGTGCGGGGGCCGGACATCAGCTCGCTTCCTTTTCAATCGGATCCAGTCATGGGGCACCGGCGCCCGCTCGCACGCGGGCTGTCCGGTGTCTGGTCATATAGGCACCGGCGGCAGGCACAAACACCCTGCCGCCATCAGGGAGAAGGACGGGCTTACGCCTTCTTCTTGCCCTTGGCACCGGCCTTGTGGTCCACGCGCTCGGCGATACGGGCGGACTTGCCGCGGCGGCCGCGCAGGTAATAGAGCTTGGCGCGGCGCACCTTACCGGTGCGGACCAGCTGAATGCTGTCGATCAGCGGGGAGTAGATCGGGAACACGCGCTCCACGCCCTCATTGTAGGAAATCTTCCGTACCGTGAAGTTTTCCTGCAGGCCCTCGCCGGACCGCGCGATGCACACGCCTTCATAGGCCTGGATACGCTCGCGCGAGCCTTCCACCACCTTCACGTTGACGCGGACCGTGTCGCCCGGGCGGAAATCAGGGATTTCCTTGCCTTCGGTCAGCTTGGCCTGCTGCTCTTTTTCAATCTCTTCGATGATGTTCATGTCGAACCCTCGATTTCTCTTATCGTCTAATGATCCAGTTCCGGACGCACGTCGCGCGCGCCGGCAGTCCTTGCAACATAGGCAGCCCAGAGATCCGGGCGCCGCTCGCGGGTGATGCGCTCGGCTTCCGCCAGACGCCACGCCCGCACCTTTTCATGGTGGCCGGAGGTCAGGACCGCCGGTATCTCCATGCCGTTGAACTCCTGGGGCCGCGTGTAATGCGGGTATTCCAGAAGCCCGTTCTCAAAACTCTCTTCATCGCCCGAGGCGTCCGCCCCCATCACGCCCGGCAACAGCCGCACGCAGGCATCCATGACGGTCAGCGCCGCCATCTCGCCGCCGGAGAGCACGAAATCTCCGAGCGATACTTCAAGCCCCGGCCGCGTGGCGAACAGGCGCTCATCAAGCCCCTCGAACCGTCCGCACACGAACCGGACGCCCGGCCCCGCCGCCATTTCGCGGACAAGGCCCTGGCTCAGCGGCACGCCGCGCGGCGTGAGATAGACGAGCGGCCCCGGCCCGTCGGCCACAGCGTCGATCGCCTCGGCCAGCACATCGGCCCGCATCACCATGCCCGGGCCGCCGCCCGCCGGCGTGTCGTCCACCGTGCGGTGCCTGTCATGGGCATGTTCGCGGATGTTGTGCACATCCATCGCCCAGGTGCCTGCCTCAAGCGCACGGCCCGCAAGGCTCGTGCCCAGCGGCCCCGGAAACATCTCCGGGTAGAGGGTGAGGACGGTGGCGGTCCAGGCCGGGGAGGCAGTCTCAGCCATTGGCCTCGCCCTCCCCGGGTTCCGCGTCCTCGAGAAGACCGGCAGGCGGCACACACACGATCCGGCGCGCGGCGATATCTACCTCCGGACACACCGCGCGCGTGAACGGCACCAGCAGGGCCTTGCCCTTGCCGGTCTCGTCAGCGCGCTGGACGTCCAGCAAATCGCCCGCGCCGAAATCATGAACGGCAATCACCCGTCCGATCTCCTCGCCATCGGCTTTCACCACCACGCAGTCCACGAGGTCTGCATGGAAGAAAGCCTCTTCACCATCCTCATCCACGCCCGGCTCGCCGAGCGCGTCGCGAGACACATAGAGCCGCGTGCCCTTCAGTGCCTCTGCCTGATCGCGGTCCGTGACCCCATCAAGCTTCGCGGCCATGCCGCCTTTGACCGGCTTGGTGACGCGCAGGACAAAAACCCGCCCGTCTTCCGTGTGCACCGGCCCGTAATCGCCGATGGCCCGCGGATCCTCCGTGAACGTCCTGACCCGCACCTCGCCGCGCACCCCGTGGGCACCGGCGATCGCGCCAAGAAGTATGTCCGTGGACCCGTCAGCCATGAGACGATGACCGCTTTAGGAAGCGGCTTCCTCTTCAGCCGGGGCTTCTTCGGCGGGAGCTTCCTCGGCCGGAGCTTCTTCAGCAGCCTTGGCGGCTTCAGCAGCTTCTTCCTCGGCGATGCGCTTGGCTTCGATGCGCTCCTGCGCCTTCTTGCCCGGCAGGGCCTTCTTCGGGTTGTTGCGTGCTTCGCGCTTCACAAGGCCCTCGGCGTCCAGCAGACGGGACACGCGGTCGGTCGGCTTGGCGCCCTGGCCGAGCCAGTACTTGGCGCGCTCAAGGTCGAGCACGACGCGGTTTTCGTTGTCCTTGGCCAAGAGCGGGTTCAGCGTACCGATCTTCTCGACAAAACGGCCGTCGCGCGGGGAACGCACATCCGCCACCACGATGCGGTAGAACGGACGCTTCTTGGCGCCGCCACGGGCAAGCCTGATCTTCAGTGCCATCGTTAAGGTCTCCTTGGTTGTCTCACCTGCCGGGGCGCTCATGGCCGCGCGGCAATTCTCGTTAATCCGTACTCGTCATGTGCGGGCTGCTCTTCTTGGTTCTTCTTCGCCCGCGAAAATTCGTCGTTACTTCTTCTTCGATCCGCCCAGTCCGGGAAGCGAGCCACCCCCCAACCCAGGAAGACCGCCAGATCCTGCAGGCGGCAGACCACCGCCCATGCCGGGCATGCCGCCACCGAGGCCGGGCATACCGCCCCCCATACCGCCCCCCATGCCGCCGGGAGGCGTGACACCGGGGGGCATACCGCCACCGCCGCCGATGGCGTTCATCAGCGCAGCCATACCCTTGCGGCCGCCCTTCTTGCCCATCATCTTGAAAACATCCGCCATCTGACGGTGCATCTTCAGAACGCGGTTCACTTCCTGCACCTGGGTGCCGGAGCCCGCGGCAATGCGCTTCTTGCGGCTTGCGTTCAGAAGCTTCGGGTTGCGGCGCTCGGTCTTGGTCATCGAGGAGATGATCGCCGCCTGGCGCTTCAAGACCCCGTCATCCATGCCCGCCGCATCAAGCTGCTTCTTCGCCTTGCCCATACCGGGCATCAGCGACATGACGCCGGACATGCCGCCCATCTTCGCCATCTGCTTGAGCTGCTCCGCCAGATCATCCAGGTCGAACTGACCCTTCTTCATCTTGGCGGCCATCTTCTCGGCCTGCTCGGCGTCGAGCGTCTCGGCGGCCTTCTCCACGAGCGACACCACGTCGCCCATGCCGAGAATGCGGCCCGCCACGCGCTCGGCGCGGAAGACTTCCATCTCGTCCAGCTTTTCGCCGGTGCCCAGAAGCTTGATCGGCTTGCCGGTGACAGCGCGCATGGACAGCGCCGCACCGCCGCGCCCGTCACCATCCGCGCGCGTCAGCACGATGCCGGTGAGGCCGACGCGCTTGTTGAACAGATCAGCGGTGTTGACCGCGTCCTGGCCGGTCAGGCTGTCGGCCACCAGCAGAATTTCATGCGGATTGGCGGCGGACTTGATCTCCGCCATCTCGGCCATCAGCGCTTCATCGACGGCAAGGCGGCCCGCCGTATCCAACATCACCACGTCATAGCCGCCGAGACGGCCTGCTTCCATGGCGCGGCGCGCAATCGCCACCGGGTCCTGGCCCGCGACGATGGGCAGCGTGTCGATGCCCGCCTGCTCGCCCAGCACCTTGAGCTGTTCCTGCGCGGCGGGACGGCGCACGTCGAGCGATGCCATCAGCACCTTGCGCTTGGCCTTGTCGCGCAGGCGGATCGCCACCTTGGCCGTGGATGTCGTCTTACCGGAGCCCTGCAGGCCCACCATCATCACCGGTACCGGCGCAACCGCGGCAAGGTCGATCCCCGCCGCGTCATCCGCCGCATCGTCCGAAGACGGCGCGGGCGCGCCCTCTTCGCCGCCGCCGGCAAGCATCGCCACCATCTCGTCATGGACGATCTTGATGACCTGCTGGCCCGGCGTGACGGAGCGCAGGACTTCCTGTCCCACAGCGCGCTCGGTCACCTTCTTGATGAAGTCGCGCGCCACCGGCAGCGCCACATCCGCCTCGAGCAACGCCCGGCGCACCTCGCGCATCGCCTCGGAGACATCTTTCTCCGACAGCGCCCCGCGCTTGGTCAGCCCCTCGAAAATGGAGCCCAGGCGTTCCTGTAAGGTGTCAAACATCCGCGCCGAAAATCCGCCGTTTCAAACCGTTTTCCGCGACACACCGCCAAAAGATCCGACAAGCCAAAGCAGTAACGCACCCGTGGGCGCAACGCGCTGACGGGTGGCGACGTGCGGACGCGAAAGCCCGCTGGCCGAAGGAGACAGACGATGTCTCGGAAAGTGGCTAGGGTTTTAGGGCGAAACCGGGTGTGGGGTCAAGCGGGAGGAGGTCTTAGCGAGCCCGTCCCTTCTCACACCAATACGGAACAATCACGCCAGGTTGCTTTTGAAAGAGGTCTGCAGCGATCTGGCAGTTGTTGAAGTTATAGTCGTCACCCTCATCAGCATCGAATGTGGCCATATGTATCCGAAGGTCTCCAAATACAGAACCGCGATACAAGCTGTAGACTTCCCGCCCCTCATCTTCACAGCTTGCCAACAGGAGTGTTGAGACTATTCCGATAGCCAGAACAAACGCTTTCATCTTCATTTCTCTTCACCCTCCAGCTTCTGACTCATCGAATCCGCTGCTTTTATAAAATGGAACTCCTCGTCAGAAATCTCTGCGGCGCCGCCCTCATCACCACGTTCACTCTCCCTCCACCCAATCCATCACCGCTGCCTTCTCAGCTTCCGTCAGCCCCGCCTCAGCCCGCGCGAGGTCTTCTTCCACGTCTTCCCCGGCCGCCTGCGCCCGCAGCAGTAATCCGTAGGCGTATTGCCCGTCTGACAGTGGCGGGTCCCTCGCAATCATGACCAGGCTGACATCTTCATAGTCCGGCGGGCCGCCGTTGAGCAGCAATCGTCCATAGAACGAAAGCGCCGGGCCATACTCGTCCCATGTCAGCAGTCCGAGCGAGAGCAACGCATCGCGGGCAGCAGCCACACGCTCCTCCTTGGTTTGCGGACTGGCATAACCGAACTTGCCGTGGATTAGCGCGCGCGTGATGGACAGCAGCTGCGCCTCGCGGCTGGCCTGGGCTTCAAAGAGCAGGTGCTCAGCCAGATCACCCAATTGTCCGGGTGCGTCCAGGCCAAGCTCCCGGGCCAGGTCCAGGGCAGAGGCTGCGCAGGTCTGCTCGAATACGTACCAGGGTTCGATCTCCCGCTGTGCGGGCGTCCCGTCCGGGTGACGCAGCCAGAAAAGCGTGCTTTCCACCCACACCCAGCGCGGCCGGTTGAAACGGCCAAGCGCGTGGCCGCAGGTGAATTGCCACCAGGCATGTTGCCACCTTGCGGACAGGGGCGTTGCATCAAAGGCGTCATACACAAAGACGCTGTCCGGGCTGGTGGTGACGGACCTGCCGGCAAGATCGTGGAAAAACGCCCCATTACGGCCCGGTGCCCACCGGCGCTGATCAACAAGCTCTGCCAGGCGCGCCCGCTGCGAGGCTGCTGCCATCCGCATCTCGCTCAGTAACGCGTCTTCGGTTGGCCATGAGTTCGCCAGCTCGGGCCTCCACAGAGGCCGGCACGGGCTGTCAGGGTCCTGCGCCGCCAGCGCCTGAAACAATTCAGCGGCCTCAATGACATCAGCCCCGGCCACATCGCTGGCAAGACGGCTGGCCTCGTAGCACGCGCCTTCCGCCACAAGCCCCTCGAACGCCAGGCGCCAATCAGGCTGCGCCGGGGGCAATGTCCCCCACAGAAGCGCGGCCATCAGTCCCGCAAAAACAAGCGTTCCGCCAAAAAGATAAGTGCCCGCCCGCCGCATAAGCGCGTAATCCCCTGGTCCCTCTCAGGCCCGCAAAATAGCACATCTACACGCATTACGGGATTGAGATTGCAGACGTGTCGGGAAACAAGGCAGAAGAACACCCTGACTGCCAAACCCTGCGGGGCAGGGCCCATCAGGTATGAGATGAAACCAATGCGGCTTTCCACGCTGTGGAAGCTGCAAGGTTTCAGTTACGCCGCACGCAGGACATGAAGCGCCGTGTTTCCGCCGATTTATCCGAGGTGCTGAAGGAGCTAGGTGCAGCTGGCATTCCGACCGGCATTCCCGCGTCAAAAATTTCCGGGCTGGTTGGATTGGTTGTATCGGTGACTCAGGGCGTCTTGCTCGTGCGGAAGCATGATCGCCTGAAGAAACAGCTTCAGAGCCTGACGGCAGAAGAAATACGTCGTGTCAGGCGGGTGACGAATGCTGAGGCGAGACAGCAAGACTTGCGGAAACTGGAAATGGAAATAGGCAACCGGCTAAAGGCCAGGCGCTGCAACTAGCCCCCTCACCACCGGTTCTTCACCTCTTCCGCAAAGCCGAGAAGCCGCTCCACTTCCAGCACCGAGCCGTCATCCAGCCGCACGCGGCCGGAGAAATGGCCGAAGGTCTGGTGGGTGTCGGAGCGGATGAGGCCGAGATTGGTGTAGGCAGCCCGGTCGAACACCGGCTCGAAATCCATCTCGAACCGCCCGTCATTGGAGGAAAACCGCCACGGTGCGGCGTCAAAGCCTTCCTCGGGGATGTGGAAGGTCACCTGATCGAGCTTGTGCGCCCGGCCATCGACGAACACCATGTTCTCGCTCGCCGCCGAGGTATCGCCGAAGCCGTAGCCGATATTGAACCCGAAGGGCCGCCCCTGGACGAGGCCCGAGGCGGAGCCCCAGTACCAGACATTGTCATAGGCCCAGCAGCCGCGGCCCCAGTCGAGCACCCCGAAATGCCGGTCCGGCGAAAAGCTATGGGGCACGCCCGCTACCGTCACTTCGCCGGTGGCGGCGAGGCAGTTGATCTTCTGGTTGTAATAAAAAAGCCGGTCGCCTTCGGGAAAGGGCGTGGCGATGGTCATCCGGTCCATGTCGGGCTGGGCGAGGAATATCTCGCCCGCAAGCCCCTTGCCGCCCTCGAATGCCGGGCAATCCAGGATCAGCCGCCGCCCGCCATCCACATGGCGGAAGTCAAGCGACACGCCCTTGTGCGACGCAGCGATATCGCCCGTATCCGCGCTTTCCGGCAGGCCCAGCTGCCCGCGGGTGAACAGCGGAATGGCCGCGACATCGCGCATGGTGCGCGCGGTGAAGTCGAACCAGGTGACCGACAGAAGCCCCATATAGGAATTATCGGCGATGACGAGGCCGATGCCGTAATCGTCACCGAAAATGCCGTAATAGTCCCATTCCTTGATGCGGTACCAGGGCGCCCGGATGGCCGCGCGGCTGTAGCGCTTGCGCTCGTCCGTCGCGTAGCCCGCCTCGGTCAGATGGCCCCGGGCATCATGCAGCGGGCCGGGAGAAAGTTCATGCTGCGTGCTCATTCGGCGCCAACCTCTTCGACGAAATAAAACTCCTTGTCGAAGAACGCGTACAGCACATTGGCGGGCGCGCCATAGGCGTGGGCGACATAGTCCCGCTGACTGTGATGCAAATCCCAGCCGCGCTGTTTGAGATGGGTGTCGCCGGGCATGGAATGGGTGGGGTCGGGCTGGTTGTCGGCCACGAAGGCGCCGCGCTCGCCGCCCAGCGACCGCATGGCCCCGCGCGGCATCAGCGTGTAGGCGACGTGGCGGGGGCCCTGATAGACGTGGATGCCCTCGAACTGGCGCACTGCTTCACGCGCGGCAAGCCCCATGCGCATGTGGTCCGGATGCGCACTGGCCCCGCTTTCCGGCCAGAAGGTGACGACGAGATCCGGCTCGTAGCGATGAAACGCCTTCACGATCTCCATCACCAGCGCCAGGAACGGCACATCCCGCTCAAGCCCGCCATCGGGCATGCCCCACACTTCCTGCGCCTTGAGCCCCAACGCATATCCGTTCTTCAGGACCTCGGCGGTACGGATGATGCCGAGTTCCTGCTGCCGGGCCACCTGCGGCATCTGCGTGCCCGCTTCACCCGCCGTGGCAGTGATCATGAAAACCTCAGCCCCGCCCTCAACAGCGCGGGAAAGGAGGGCTGCCACCAGCTGCTCGTCGTCGGGATGGGCGAAGATCGCCAGAACGCGCTTGGCACCCAACTCATCGGCCAGCGATGGGACATGGGTCACGCCGGGCTCCTCGAACTGCGCATCCAGCCAGATGACCCCGATCATCGCCGCGAACAGCATGATGCCGCCAATGACCATAACCAGCCGGCCGATTGTTTCCCGCATGGTTTCCTCCCCGTTTGTTGCCCCGTTTCTGCCATGCGCTGCGCCAAAGCGCCATTGTGCGGGCGGGCGCGTTTCCCGGCGCCCTGGCCCACCCTCTTGTCACCCCGTGGCTTGACCACGGGGTCCAGGGCAGCCTGTCACCTCCCCCACGGTCCGCCCTGGATTCCGCGATCAAGTCGCGGAATGACAAGAGGGGGTGTGGTGGGGGTCCAACGCGGGGAATGACAGCTATGTGCCGGTGTGCGCGGCTGTTTCTGGTATTTCACGCTCAAAAGCGCCATATAGGCGGCCATGACAGTCCCGTTTCACAAGATGAATGGCCTCGGCAACGAGATCGTGGTGATCGACGCCCGCGACAATGCGCTTGCATTGGACGCCGACGCCGCGCGCCTGATCGGCAGCACCGAGACCGGCCCCGGCTGCGACCAGATCATGGTGATCGGCCCCGGCCGTGATGGGACGGATGTCACCACCGCCATCTGGAACAAGTCCGGTGAAGAAGTGGAAGCCTGCGGCAACGGTGCGCGCTGTGTGGCCGCCTATCTCTACAAGGCAGGGCTTTCCGGCGACATCCGCATGGGGACCCTGGGCGGCGACATCGTGGCGAGTGACGCGGGCAACGGGCAGATCACCATCGACATGGGCGTGCCGCGCTTCGGCTGGCAGGATATTCCGCTGGCGGAGGAAATCCGCGACACCCGCGCCATCGAATTGCAGATCGGCCCCATCGACGCCCCCATCCTCCATTCGCCGTCCGTTGCCAATGTGGGCAACCCGCACGCGATCTTCTGGGTCAAGGATGCGGACGCCTATGATCTGGAGAAGATCGGCCCGCTGCTCGAGAACCATCCGATGTTCCCCGAGCGCGCCAACATCTCGCTGGCCCAGGTGATTGACCGCAACACCATCCGCACCCGGGTGTGGGAGCGCGGGGCGGGTGCCACGCGCGCCTGCGGCACCGCGGCCTGCGCCATCGCCGTCTCCGCCGCCCGCAAGGGGCTGACGGAGCGCGACGTGACTGTGCACCTGCCCGGCGGCCCGCTGCATATTTTGTGGAACGACGACGACCACATCATGATGACCGGCCCCGCCGAGTTCGAGTTCGACGGCGAGATCGAGCTTTCAGGAGCCGCGTGATGGCGGACCCGGAGATCATCACCTTCGGCTGCCGCCTCAACGCCTACGAGAGCGAGGTGATGCGCGACCATGCGCGCGCCGGCGGCATGGACAACGCCATTATCATCAATACCTGCGCTGTGACCAGCGAAGCGGTGCGCCAGGCCCGCCAGGCGATCCGCAAGGCGCGGCGCGATCATCCGGAAGCGGAGATCATCGTTACAGGCTGCGCGGCACAGATAGAGCCCGAGACATTCGCGCAGATGCCGGAGATCTCCCGCATCGTCGGCAACGCGGAAAAGACCAAGGCCGAAACCTTCCTCAAGGGCAGCAACGCGCCGCGCGTCGCCGTCGCCGACATCATGGCCGTGCGCGAAACCGCAGGGCATCTGATCGCCGGCTTCGAGGCCCGCGCGCGAGCCTTCGTGGAGGTGCAGAATGGCTGCGACCATCGCTGCACCTTCTGCGTCATCCCATACGGTCGCGGCAATTCCCGCTCCGTTGCTGCCGGTGAAGTCGTCAGCCAGATCCGCAAGCTGGTCGAGAACGGCACGCAGGAAGTGGTGCTGACCGGTGTCGACCTGACGTCCTGGGGCGGCGACCTGCCCGGCACCCCGCCGCTCGGCAACCTCGTGCAGCGCATTCTCAAGCTGGTGCCTGAGCTTCCGCGCCTGCGCCTGTCGTCGATCGATTCCATCGAGGCCGACCCGGACCTGATGCGCGCCATTGCCGAGGAAGAGCGCCTGATGCCGCATCTGCATCTGTCTCTGCAGCACGGCCACGACATGATCCTGAAGCGGATGAAGCGGCGGCATTCGCGGGCCGACGCCATCGCCTTCTGCGAGGAAGCCCGCCGCCTGCGCCCGGAGATCGCCTTCGGGGCCGACCTCATGGCCGGCTTCCCGACCGAAACGGACGACATGCACGCAGCCAATCTATCGCTGATAGAGGCCTGCGGCCTCAGCCATGTGCATGTGTTCCCCTATTCAGCCCGCCCCATGACGCCTGCCGCCAAGATGCCGCCCGTTGACGGCGCCACCATCAAGGCGCGCGCTGCTGAGCTGCGCGCCAGGGCGTCCACAGCGCTGGAAGCCCGGCTCGACGCCCATGTGGGCACCACTGTGCGCCTGCTTGCCGAAAAGCCGGATGAGGGGCACACGGATGATTTTGCCGCCGTGCGCCTCAGCACGCCCGTTGCGCCCGGCACCATCTGCCGGGCTGACGTGACCGCACGTCACGGCGCCACCCTTGTTGCCACCCCGAACCTGTCTGCCGCTGCATGAGTGACCAAACGACGCCGGATATTGAACCGGACCTCAAAAAGCCTGCCCGCATCATTGATTTCGGCAGCGACACACCGGCACCCGCCGCGGCGCCCGAGAAGAAGGGCCTGTTCAAGCGCCTGAAGGAAGGCCTGAGCCGCTCCACCTCCTCGATGACCACGGGCATCGCCTCGGTCTTCACCAAGCGCAAGCTGGACGGGGCGACAGTGGACGAGCTGGAGGACCTGCTGATCCAGGCCGATCTCGGCATCGAGACGGCAACCGCGATCACAGATGCGGTCAGCGACGGGCGTTATGACAAGGAAGTAGACGAGGCAGAAGTCCGCTCCATCGTGGCGTCCGAAGTGGCGAAGGTGCTGGAGCCGGTCGAACAGCCGATCCTGCTAGACGGCACCCACAAGCCGCATGTCATTCTGGTGGTCGGCGTCAACGGCACCGGCAAGACCACCACCATCGGCAAGCTCGCGAAGCACATCACCCAGGCCGGCAAATCAGTGGTGCTGGGCGCGGGCGACACCTTCCGCGCGGCCGCCATCGACCAGCTGAAGATCTGGGGGGAGCGCATCGGCGCGCCCGTCGTCGCCCGCGACGTCGGCGCGGATTCCGCGGGGCTTGCCTTCGACGCCATCGCCAGGGCGCAGGAGACGAACGCAGACGTTGTGATGATCGACACAGCCGGCCGCCTGCACAACAAGGCGGAGCTGATGTCGGAACTCGAAAAGGTCGTGCGCGTTATCAAAAAGCGCGATGAAACCGCACCGCACACGGTTCTTCTTGTGCTTGACGCCACGACCGGCCAGAACGCCGTCAACCAGGTGGACGTCTTCACCAGGGCAGTGGGCGTGACCGGCCTCATCATGACAAAGCTGGACGGCACCGCGCGCGGCGGCATTCTCGTTGCCATCGCCAAAAAGGCGGGTCTGCCCGTTCACGCAATCGGGGTTGGCGAAGGCGAGGATGATCTGCAACCCTTCGTGGCCCGTAACTTCGCCAATGCCATTGCCGGTCTGGACGAGACCGCCACCCCGACTTCCAGCAGCGAGTAACCCGCACCGATGACAGATCACGCCGTCCACAAAGAGCCCCTGAGCCCGCTTGTGCGGATGCTGATCGAGATCGGCCCGCTGGCCGTGTTCTTCATCGCCAACAACCGCTTCGACATTTTCACCGCGACGGCGGCCTTCATGGTGGCGATTGCCATTTCCCTGGCCGCCTCATGGATCCTCGCCCGCCACATCGCCACCATGCCGCTTGTAACCGGGGCCTTCGTGCTGGTGTTCGGCACGCTGACCCTGGTGCTGAACGACGAGTTGTTCATCAAGCTCAAGCCGACCCTGGTGAACGGCCTGTTTGCGGCGATCCTGTTCGGCGGCCTGTTCTTCGGAAAGTCACTGCTGAAGATCGTGTTCGACGGCACATTCCGCCTGACCCAGGAGGGCTGGCGACTGCTCACCTGGCGCTGGGCGTTCTTCTTCGTGTTCCTCGCCGTGCTCAATGAAATTGTCTGGCGCAATTTCTCGACGGATTTCTGGGTCAGCTTCAAGCTGTTCGGCAATGTGCCGATTACCATGGCCTTCGCCATCGCCCAGGTCGGCCTCCTGCAGCGCTACGCCCTGCCCGACCCCAAGACCGAGGCCGAGAAGGAAGCCGAGGCCGACCGTCAGATCGATACGCTGTAGCCAGCGCCTGCATTCGCTGCCCTGTACCCCCTGGTCAAGCCACGGGGTGACAAAAGGGGGCATGTCATTCCGTGGCTTGACCACGGAATCCAGAGCGTCACGCTGATGCCGTGGAAAAGACCTACTACGTCTACATCATGGCGAGCGGCCGCAACGGCACGCTTTACATCGGCGTGACCAATGACATCGCCCGTCGCGCACATGAGCATCGCACTGGCCTTGTCGAAGGCTTCACCCGGCAATACGGCGTGCACCGGCTGGTACATGTGGAGGCATTTGCTGATGTTCGCGAGGCGATCCGGCGCGAGAAGCGGCTGAAGGACTGGCGGCGGGAGTGGAAGCTGGCGCTGATCGAAGAGCACAATCCGCGATGGCGCGATCTGTGGGACGACATGCTTTCATAGTCAGCGTCTGCATTCGCTGCCCTGGACCCCGTGGTCAAGCCACGGGGTGACAAAAAGGGGCATATCATTCCGTGGCTTGACCACAGACTCCAAAGCGTCACGCGCAGCCCCTACGAAAACCGCTGGACCAGCTCCGGCGTCTCCAGCACGCGCCCCTTATCCCAGCCGGTCCAGCCGATCTGCGTGGCGTGGGGATGGGCACCAGCGAGGAGGCGTGTTTCAGGCGGGCCGCCGCGCCACAGGGCCAGCACGAGCTGGACGGGCTCGTTGTTGGTTTCCGGCTCGAACCTGAGCCACGCGACAGGCGCGTCGGCGTTTGCCCGTTCGCCTGCAGCGGCGATCGCACCATAGGCCCGGTCACGCACCTCCTGCGGCATGTACTGCCACATGATCGAATGGAAGACGCAGCGCACTTGGCCCGGCGTACCGGGTCCCGCCAGAACGTCCGCAAGCCAGTCATCCGCCGAGGCGGCATCCACCTGCGGCCTGACCGTCTGCGCGATGGCGATGGCGGCCTCAAGCCGTGCCAAACGCTCTGACTGGTCTGCCCAGATGTAAGCACGGATCTTCAGCGCATTGGCCGGGTCCAGAACATCAATCGGCGCATAGTCGCAGGCGCGCCGCCCGATGATGCTGAGCGGTGCAGCGACCGGCGGCACCGCTTCGAACAGCCATTGCGGTTCGATGCGGCAGGGAGAGGCTTCATCTCCCCATGAGGCACCGCCGAACCGATAGTAAAAACTATCAAGCCCCTGCAACAGGCCGGCGCTCGCCCCGATCTCAAACAGGCTGACCGGCAGGCGCGTGAGCTGCGCCAGCTCAAGCAGCCCGGCCATCAGCGCACCGGCACGCCCAACTTCGTTGGTCTGCGGCGGCTGCGTTACGAAATCAGCCGTGAATGCCGGGTGGGCGGCAAAGGCCTCAAGCGCTGTCTGCCAGAGATTGTCCGCCACCCCGTCTCCGCCGCATGAAGGATAGTGCCGGGCAAGCGCCGGGGCCTGACCGCCAAGCGCCAACGCATGCGCACAGCCGAGAAAGCGCAGCGGCACGACATCCGCCGAGACATCGCCCGTGGTCGCGCCCTGACACCAGGGCATGTAGGTGGTGACGAAATCGGTGCCGAGACGCAGCGCATCCGCTGCCTGTGTCATCAGGGCGCCTGAGAAGGGCGAGCCGAGATCCGTGCACCATTGCGCCTGCTTCAGGAACCCGTCCGCGAATGCGTCAAGCTTGCGGGCCATGCGTCACCTCCATGCCGGTGTTGGTCTGCACCTAGAAGCGTGGGCGACAAGGACCGGTGCCGGTAAGCGGGACTGACGCAAGGCAGCTATCCGTCAATCCGCCCCGTGAACCATGTTTCCCATATCCCCGGCAGGGTTGGTGAAGGGGACAAAAGCACCCGCCTGCGCAACTTCGCGATGCTGTGTCAGCGCCCAGCGCACACTTGGGAATGCGAGATCGCCCCACGGAATCTCATTGTTGCGCACAAGGGCAACTTCGAGGCTCTCCTCGCCAGCCATTACATCCGGCGACAGAAGCGTGGCCTTGTACATCAACTGGACCTGCCCGATGCGCGGAATGGAATAGACCGCCAGCAGCGCATCGATCCGGATATCGGCGCATGCCTCCTCCCGCGCTTCGCGCATGGCCGCAGCCTCTGTGGTTTCACCGAGTTCCATGTAGCCTGCAGGCAGCGTCCAGAAGCCGTGCCGTGGTTCGATGGCACGGCGGCACATGAGAATGCGCGGCTCCCCGTCATCCGCTCCGTGCCAGGTGACCACAGAGCCGACGACAATCTTCGGGTTCACATAGTGGATATAGCCACAGTCATCACACACATGGCGCGCATGGGTGTCGCCCTCCGGCACACGCAGGGTGAAAGCATGCCCGCCACCCACATCGCACTGCAGCGCCGCCGCGTGACGTTCCGCACCCGACATATTGTCAGTGACAGCATCTGCGGGCGGCGCTGAAAGGTCAGCCTGCTTGTCCGAATCCGGCATGATCTTTTTCCATCCATCGTCTTAATTCTGCAGGCAACGTCACACTGAAGCCACACCCGGCCCTCCGCATGCGGAGTTTCCGCCATCCGCGCGGAACCCCGCGCGCCCGATGATGTTGACGTAACGCTGACCGGCACCATTTCCAGCACAGAATTGACCGCATCAAGGCCAATGCGTACTTGCGTCGCGTGCTGATTGGTGCACTGTTAGTATGTTGACAATCAATGAGGGTTACCACCCTCGTGAATGACCTTCGGAGCTTCTCCGGTCCAGGCCAGACACCGCGGGACGCGACTGCTACGGACCAGTCCCGCCGCGAGGCGTGAGTGCCGGCATGACGGACAACAGCAAACGAGGTTCAAGAAGCAACGTACCCGGACAACCGGTCCTGAACGGAACTGACACCGCCAGGGACCGCAGCGAAGACCGGCGAGCAAAGCCGGCGCCCAGGACCGGTACACAGAGTATCGAGTAGTCACAGTTTCCATCAATCACGACCGGACATTCACCAGAGGCCCGGCACAGGGACAGGATGCGTACACTCCCTGGCCGCAACGCGTCGTTCGAAGACCAGCCGCACAAAGACGGCTCCGCAGCGGGAACACCCCGGAAGGCGGAGAGGCCCCGGCAGGGGGGCCATGCCAGATCACATGGCACAGTGCGGCGGAGCAGACAGCGGCGGGGGGAATGACCGGCACCCGACCGGAGCGATCCGGACAACCACCAAGAGGGCATCAATGGCTAAGAAAGTTGATCTCGACCAATCCCCCGGACACCTCCTGCGCCGCGCCACCCAGTTCGCGCAGGATCTCTTCACCAAGGAAGTCGGCCCGGGCGGCCTGACGGCCCGTCAGTTCGCGGTGCTCGTCACCGTCGAGCGGGATGAGGGCCTGAGCCAGACGGATCTCGTCAAGCAGACCGGCATCGACCGCTCCACCCTGGCCGACATGATCAGCCGGATGATTTCCCGCGGCCTGCTGCAGCGCAAGCGCACGGCATCCGACCGCCGCGCCAACTCGGTGAGCCTGACGGCCGCCGGCCGCCGCGCCCTCAACGCCACCATGCCCCAGGCCGTGCGCGCCGAGAAAATGGTACTCGACGCCCTGTCACCGAAGCAGCGCGAAGCCCTGTTTGAAGTGCTGGGCGTGATCTCCAACCTGGCGGATGACGCAGTGGATGCGGTGAATGCCGCCACCGGCCGCAAGACGGCGACGAAGAAGAAGGCAGCCGCCAAGAAGACGGCTGCGAAGAAGACAACCGCCAAAAAGAAGACCGCAGCTAAGAAGACCACCGCCAAGAAGACCACGGCGAAAAAGGCAGCCACCAAGAAGACCGCTGCCAAGAAGAAGACCGCAGCGAAAAAGAAGACGGCCGCCAAGAAGCGCACCAGCCGCCGCTAGGCGCGCTGGAGCCTCTGAAACACGTGCCACATCGGCGCGTGCTTGAGGTCAGATACGAATGTCGAGAGTGGTGCCGGGGCGCGTGTTGCGGGTCCCGGCATTTTCTTGCCCGTCCCGCGCCTCGAAGCCACGCAGCGGGGCCTCGCGGGCAAAGTCACGCGCCGACCGGCGCTGCTCATCCGCCTTGCGGGCATCGTCCTGCCGACGGGTCTCGTCTGCCTGACGGGTATCCTGCCGTGTCTGCTGCGCCTGCCGTGCCTCGGCGGAAATCTCCACCTGAACAGCATTGCTGCTGCCGCGCGCGGCCAGTTTCTCGACCTGCGGCGGGGCATAGGGCCGCGCATTCTTCGGCGAGACATAAGCCTGCGCCTGCGCGGAAATCAGCGATGCGGAAATAGGCAGGGCCATCGAGACCTGTTCTAACACTTTTCGGGTGATACAGGTTTAGGCCGCAGAAGGTTTCCGGCCTGTTAACCGGATTGCTCGCATTTGGCGTGCGATCAGGCCCTAAGGCGCAGGCGCCGCAGGCGTGCGGGCTTTTTCGAGTTCCGGCAGGATCACGTTTTCGACATCCGCAGGGGAAATCGGCCCCACATGCTTGTAGCGGATGATGCCGGCCCCATCGACAATGAAGGTCTCGGGCACGCCATAGACGCCCCAGTCGATGGCCGTGCGCCCGGTGCGGTCCGCGCCCACCGCCTCGAAGGGATTGCCCAGGGTGCCGAGGAAGCGGCGCGCATTGTCCGGCGCGTCCTTGTAGTTGATGCCGACAAGCCGCACATCGGCCCGGGCGGCAAGCTGCATGAGCACCGGGTGCTCCTTGCGGCAGGGGGCGCACCACGAGCCCCACACATTCACCAGCGTCGGCACCCCGGTCTTGAGATCGGCGGTCTGAAGCCCCGGCAGCCTGTCCGCCCCCTCAATGGCGGGCAGGGCAAACTCCGGCACCGGCTTGTCCTTGAGGGCCGACGGGATGTCGCTGGGGTCTCCCCAGAACAGGGCGAGATAGAGCAGGACGGCCAATGCCGCGAACACCGCAACCGGCAAGGCGGCACCGTAACGGCGGCCGGCACCGGGTGCTTTTTCGCGGTCATCAGCGTCGCCGCTCACGAGGTCTCCCTCCCCGGCTGTGACTGACCCTGCGCTTGCGCCTCAAGGGCCGCGACCCGCGCGCGCGCCGCCTTATGGGTGCGCAGCGCCCAGACGACGAGGCCGAGCGTTACCAGCGCAGTGATCCCGTAGGCCGGCCAGATGAAGGCCGCATAGCCATCCATGTAAAAGAAGTCCGCCATCGCCTCAGCTCGCGCTCCCGCCGGTCTGCATCACGCGATTGGCCTGCGCTGCCTCGAGGGCCGCCGCCCGCCGCTGGAGAATTTCCGTCCGCGTGCGCACCAGCGCCAGCACCAGGAACAGCAGGGTGAAGCCTGCGGCCATGATCAGAAGTGGCGTCAGAATGGACGAATGGATCGCCGGGCCGTCGAGCCGCGCCACGGAGGCCGGCTGATGCAGCGTGTTCCACCAATCCACCGAAAAGCGGATCACCGGCAGATTGACCGCGCCTGCGAGACAGAACACTGACGTCGCCTTGGCGGCACGGGAGAAATCCTCGATCACTTCCCACAGCGCCATATAGCCGAGATAGATGAAGAACAGGACGAGCACGCTGGTGAGCCGCGCGTCCCACACCCAGTACGCCCCCCACATGGGCTTGCCCCACAGGGCACCGGTGACCAGTGCCAGGAAGGTGAAGGCCGCCCCAAGCGGGGCCATGGCCTTGGCCGAGGCAAAGGCCAGCGGATGCCGCCAGATGAGCCCGATGGCGCAGGCCAGCGCCATGGACGCATAGCCCGCTGAAGCCAGCCACGCCGACGGCACATGCACATACATCATGCGCACGGTCTCGCTCTGCTGGTAATCCGGCGGTGAGGCGAGGAGCGCGAAATAGAGCCCCACGCCCAGCGTCAGCGCCGCCGCCGCGCTGGCCCAGGGAAGGACCGCGCCCGACAGCGCCATGAACTGCGCCGGATTAGCAAACCGCTGAATGGATCTAGCCATGGGGTTTATGTATCTCCGCCCTGCCCGCGCAGCAAGAAAAGCCGGATGCGGCGAAATAACGTGTCCTTGAAAGAGGTTACGACACCGAAATCCGCAATCCCGCCGCCGCTGCAAAGGGTGCCAGCGCCAGCGCTGCCAGGCTGAACGCCCCCAGAAACAGCATCGGCGTGTCCCCAAGCCCACTGCCCGACGCCGCCGCACCGAAAATGAGCACCGGCACATAGAGCGGCAGCACGATCAGCGACAGCACAAGCCCGCCGCGCCGGACGCCGACCACCAGCGCCGCGCCGAGGGCGCCGATGAGACTGAGGGCGGGCGTGCCGATCACAAGGCTCACCACAAGCGGCCCCAGCCCGTCCATGTTGAGGTTCACAAGAAACGCCACCGCCGGCATGGCGATGATCAGCGGCACCGTATTAGTGAGCCAGTGGGCCAGGCACTTGGCCAGCACCAGCGCTTCCACCGGCAAGGGTGCCATCAGGAACAGGTCCAGCGACCCATCCTCATAATCCGCCTGAAACAGCCGGTCGAGGGACAGAAGTGTCGCTAGCAGCACCGCCACCCACAGGATGCCCGGACCGATCCGGCCCAGGAGCGGCAGGTCCGCGCCGACACCGAACGGCACCATGGTGACCACGATGATGAAGAAGCCGAGCCCGACAAACGGCCCGCCGCCCAGCCGCCCGGCCAGTTTCATGTCCCGCGCGACGAGCGCCCAGAAGCCGCTCATGACACAGGCTCCGCCACGCCCAGGCGCAGCGCCTGCGCGGGGATGCCAAGGCCGCGATGGGTGGCCGCCACCACGATGCCGCCGCGCTGAAGATGCTCCGCCAGCAGATCATCAAGCAGGGCCCGGCCCGCATCATCGAGCGCACTGTCAGGCTCATCCATCAGCCAGACCGGCCGCGCACTGTCAGCGCCGAGAAAACATGAAAACCGCGCCAGCGTCAGCCGCCGCCGCTGACCCGCCGACAGCACACCCGCCGCAAGCTCCGGAATGTGCCCAAGCCCGAAACGGGCAAGCGCTGCATCAAGATCACCCTCGCCGCCGAACATACCGACCCAGAAGCGCAGGTTCTCCCGCACTGTGAGCTGCGGTTTCAGCGCGTCCAGATGGCCCAGATACAGCATCTCAGCATCCTGGCTGATCTCGCCGGCTTCTTCCTCAAGCAGCCCGGCCAGAATGCGCAGCAGGCTCGACTTGCCGGTGCCGTTGGGCCCCGTCACCACCAGCGCCTCACCACCGGACAACCTAAACGACACGCCCGCAAACAGAGCGCGCGTGCCCCGTCGGCAGGCTAGGTCGGTGACGTGGAGAAGCGCGGTCACGGGTGGAATGCGGTGTCCCTAGATATCGTCAAATTTCCCGCCCCGCCCCTTGCCGGCGGCAAAGCGCGCGGCGCCTTCGCGCGTGGCGCCGGAAGCCAGCGTTTCGCGACCGAGCCGGAACTCATTGGCCATGGCCTGATCATAGGGCATGTCCCATTGCATGTATGCGGACAATCTGTCGCCGCGCATGCAGCCCTGGGGGAACTTGGCGATCTGCTCGGCCAGCATGACCGCTTCCTCAAGCGCCTTGCCCTCGGGCACAACGCGGTTGGCAAGGCCCATGGACAGCGCTTCATGGGCGTCGACCGGGCGGCCGGTGAGGATGAGATCCATGGCGCGGCCATGGCCGATGATGCGCGGCAGGCGCACGGTGCCGCCGTCAATCAACGGCACGCCCCACCGCCGGCAAAAGACGCCGAAGACAGCGCTTTCACTCGCCACCCGCATATCCGCCCAGCAGGCAAGCTCGAGCCCGCCTGCCACCGCATAGCCTTCAACGGCGGCGATCACCGGCTTGGACAGGAGCATCCGCGACGGCCCCATCGGCCCGTCATCGGCCAGCCGCTCGAACAAAGCGCCCGTCCTTGGAAGCGTGCCCTGATTGGCAAGCGACGGATCGCTGCCCGCCACCGCCTTGAGATCGGCCCCGGCGCAGAAATTGCCCGCCGCCCCGGTGAAAACCGCGACCGCTGCGTCCCCATCGCGCTCGAAATCGAGGAAGGCTTCCACCAGTCTGTCGGCGGTCGGACGATTGACGGCATTGCGCGCGGTTTCACGGTTGATGGTGATGACCGTTACCGCGCCGCGGCGCTCCACCAGCACCGGGTTTTCGGATGTCGTTTCGCTCATGCCGCCCATTCCCTCCATTTGTGTCGAACTGTGTGGCTTAAGTGCCTTGGTCGCATAGGAAAAATCCGCCTTCCCCTAGGCGCACGAATTTCTTGGGAGTATAAAGCGCGCGCATACCCCCGCACGTTTTGAATGCGCGAAGCAATTTGCGCCGCCGGCTGGTCACAACCCCGGTGCAGAAGAACCCAAATACAAAGCGGTCGCGGGACACATCTTTCCACGCGCGGGCACATCCCCGCCCGCGGCTCAAGGCGCCACCTCCCCAGCCCACTGGTCCGGCGCCTCCCTGCTGCCTGATGAGGAGGATCTCTCTTGGCAACTGCTAAAAAAACGGCGCGCAAGAAGCCTGCGCCCAAACAGCTTCCCGCAACGTCGCTCGACAGCTTCAAGTGCCGCCGCACCCTGAAGGTCGGCACCAAGTCCTATGACTACTTCTCGCTGAAGATTGCCGAGAAGAACGGTCTCGACGGCATTTCCCGCCTGCCCTATTCGCTGAAGGTGCTGCTGGAAAACCTGCTGCGCTACGAAGACGGCCGCTCGGTCACCAAGGCCGACATCGAGGCCATGGCGAAGTGGCTGACCCGCCGCAAGTCGTCGAAGGAAATCGCCTTCCGCCCGGCCCGCGTGCTGATGCAGGACTTCACCGGCGTGCCCGGCGTGGTTGACCTCGCCGCCATGCGCGACGCCGTCGAGAAGGTCGGCGCCAACCCGGACAAGATCAACCCGCTCGCCCCGGTTGACCTCGTGATCGACCACTCGGTGATGGTCGACAATTTCGGCACCCGCGACGCCTTCAAGAAGAACGTCGAAATCGAGTACGAGCGCAACGGCGAACGCTACGAGTTCCTGCGCTGGGGCTCCACGGCCTTCAACAACCTCCGCGTTGTTCCCCCGGGAACCGGCATCTGCCACCAGGTGAACCTCGAATATCTGGCCCAGACCGTCTGGACCCGTAAGGAAAAGGTTGCCGGCCCGCGCAACACGGTGAAGACCGTTGAAGTCGCCTATCCGGACAGCCTCGTCGGCACCGACAGCCACACCACCATGGTCAACGGCCTGTCCGTTCTCGGCTGGGGCGTCGGCGGCATCGAGGCGGAAGCCGCCATGCTCGGCCAGCCGATCTCCATGCTGATCCCGGAAGTCATCGGCTTCAAGCTGACCGGCAAGCTGCCGGAAGGCATCACCGCCACCGACCTGGTGCTGACGGTGACCCAGAAGCTGCGCGAGAAGGGCGTGGTCGGCAAGTTCGTGGAATTCTACGGCCCGGGCCTCGACCACCTGTCGCTGGAAGACCAGGCAACCCTGTCCAACATGGCCCCGGAATACGGCGCCACCTGCGGCTTCTTCCCGATCGACGCGGAAACCATCCGCTACCTGAAGGCCACCGGCCGCAAGAAGGCCCGCGTGGACCTCGTGGAAGCCTATGCCAAGAAGCAGGGCATGTTCCGCACCGCCCGCTCGGAAGACCCGATCTTCACCTCGACCCTCGAGCTCGACCTCGGCGACGTGGTGCCGAGCCTTGCCGGCCCGAAGCGCCCGCAGGACCGCGTGCCCCTCACCGACGTGGCCGACAGCTTTGCCGGCACGCTCGTCAACGAGTTCAAGAAGGGCGACGAAGGCTTCAAGCGCGAGAAGGTCTCCGGTGAGAAGTTCACCATCGGCCATGGCGACGTCGTGATCGCCGCCATTACCTCGTGCACCAACACCTCCAACCCGTCGGTGCTGATGGCTGCCGGCCTCGTGGCCCAGAAGGCCAACAAGCTGGGCCTGAAGACCAAGCCGTGGGTGAAGCCGTCGCTGGCCCCCGGCTCGCAGGTCGTGACCGAGTACCTGAAGGCCGCAGGCCTGCAGAAGGAGCTCGACAAGCTGGGCTTCAACCTCGTCGGCTATGGCTGCACCACCTGCATCGGTAACTCCGGCCCGCTGCCGGCGCCGATCTCCAAGGCGGTGAACGATGCTGACCTCGTGGTCGCCTCCGTCCTGTCCGGCAACCGTAACTTCGAAGGCCGCGTGTCTCCGGATGTGCGTGCCAACTACCTGGCCTCCCCGCCGCTGGTCGTCGCCTACGCGCTGGCCGGCTCGGTGAACGTCAACCTCACCGAAGAGCCGATCGGCCAGGACAAGAAGGGCAATGACGTCTATCTGAAGGACATCTGGCCGACGTCGCTGGAAATCGCCGAGGCCGTGCGCAAGTCCGTCACCGCCAAGATGTTCCGCGAGCGCTATTCGGACGTCTTCAAGGGCGACACCCACTGGCGCAAGATCAAGGTCACCGGTGGCAAGACCTATGAGTGGAACAAGAAGAGCACCTATGTGCAGCACCCGCCTTACTTCGAAGGCATGACGGCCGAGCCGCAGCCGCGCGACGCCGTGACGGATGCCGGCATCCTGGGTCTGTTCGGGGATTCCATCACCACCGACCACATTTCCCCTGCCGGCTCCATCAAGGCGGACAGCCCGGCTGGTGAATACCTCAAGAAGCACAAGGTGAAGCCGGCGGAGTTCAACTCCTACGGCTCGCGCCGCGGCAACCACGAAGTCATGATGCGCGGCACCTTCGCCAATATCCGCATCAAGAACCAGATGGTGCCGGGTGTCGAAGGCGGCGTGACGGTACACTACCCGTCCGGCGATGCCATGCCGATCTACGATGCGGCCATGAAGTACAAGGAACAGGGCAAGTCCCTCGTTGTCTTCGGCGGCAAGGAATACGGCACCGGCTCCTCGCGCGACTGGGCGGCCAAGGGCACCAAGCTCCTGGGCGTCGAGGCCGTGATCGTGGAAAGCTTCGAGCGCATTCACCGTTCCAACCTCGTCGGCATGGGCGTGCTGCCCCTGCAGTTCGAGGAAGGCACGAGCTGGAAGTCCCTAGGCCTGACCGGCTCCGAGACCGTGACCATCAAGGGCACGGAAAAGGGCATCAAGCCGCGCATGAAGCTGAAGCTGGAGATCACCAACGAGAAGGGCAAGACCCAGACCGTGCCGGTGCTCTGCCGCATCGATACCGCCGATGAAGTTGATTACTACAACAATGGCGGCATCCTGCACTTCGTGCTGCGCAACCTGATTTCCGCCTGACGGATCAGGCCCGGCACCCCGGTGCCGCAACGACACTCAAGACGCGGGATGCTCCGGCATCCCGCGTTTTTTGTGCCCGGCTGCCGGTCATGACAGCTAGACTATCGGCCTGGTGAGCGGGGCAAGTGCCTGCACCCGTTCATCTTTCTCACGCCGCATTTCACCAATACTTGAGTGGATCAGGAGCGGATGACTTTCTAGGTTCTCCGTGGGCGGGGAAGGCCACACAAGCCTCTATGGAAGCAGCCACTCATGACCGGCGTCACCAACAGCAGATTTTTCACGCCCGCGGCATTGGCTGCAGGCCTCGCCGCGCTGACAGCGCTGCTGCCCGCAGCCCCTGCCGCCGCGCGGCCCGCCGTGGTGGAGCTGTTCACCAGCCAGGGCTGCTCATCCTGCCCGCCGGCGGACGCGCTGATGAATGAAGTCGCCACCCGGCGGGACGTCATCGCGCTGACCTACAACATCACCTATTGGGATTATCTCGGCTGGCGCGACACCCTGGGCCGCGATGAACACACCGCGCGCCAGGAAGCCTATGCGCAGCATTTCCGCGACCGGAAATACACCCCGCAGCTGGTGGTGGACGGTGCAAGCCACATGCCCGGCAGCCGCGTGCGCGCCTCGCGCGATGCCATCGACGACCGGGTGTCTCGGGTAAGCGGCCGTCCGGAATTGATCGCTGACGTCACCAATGACGGGATCACCCTGCGCGCCGGCGCCGTGCCGGGAAGCGAGACGGATGACGTCAGCGCCATCTGGCTTGTGCAGTTCGATACCGCCCACGAGGTGGAAATCACCCGCGGCGAGAATGCGGGCGAGACCATCATCTATTCCAACGTGGTGCGCGACGTGACGCGGCTGGCCGACTGGGACATGACCGAACCCCTGTCCCTCGACGTGGCGAAGGCCATGCTCATGGAAGGTGCCCATGACGGATGCGCGATCATCGTGCAGCGGGCGGGGCAATATGGCGTCGGCGAAGTCATCACCGCGACCCGCCTCGACATGAGCCTCATCAACTAGGCGTCAGCCCCGAAACAGGGTCCGGCAGACCGGCTTACTCAGCCGGGTCTGCCACGGCCTCAAGATCAACCGCGCCTTCCTCGCGCGGCTGCACCAGCGTATCGAGCGCCCGGGTAAGGTCCGCGCCCTTGGCGGTGGGCAGCGCATAGACGAAGGCCCCAAGCCGCGCGTCAAGCGCCTCTGCTTCCGCCTTGACCGCCTCTGACGCTTCGGCCGTCGTATCGGCACGGAAGCGGGCGTAATAGAGCTTGTCCTGCTTCTCGGCCTCAGCCGTGATCACCAGCCCGTCGCCGGTGACAAAGCGGCTCGTGACCGGAGCCTCCAGCGTTCTGTCTTCCGCTGGCACTACATCGATGAAGCTCAGCCCGACAAGCGCGTTGCCGATGCCGTTGATGGCATAGTCGGTGACAGGCTCCAGACCCTCATCGAGACCGCGGATGCGGTAGGCCGGGCCGGGTGTGGCCGCAAGATCCGGCTCACCATCAAGCTCCACCACATAGGCCTCGCCCTCCGCAGGCGTGACCTCCACATGGTGCACGTGGCCTTTTGCCAGGGTGAGAATGCCGGTGTCGAGCCAGGCTGCGGGGTTCTGTTCCAGGTTGAAGGAGCCGCGCGCCACATAGGTCTGGTCCTCGCCGGTGCGCCGCACATAGATGGTGCCGCTGCCGTCGATATCCGCTGAGCCTTCGAGCTTGCCCGCAATCAGCGAGGCCAGCACGATATCGTCCGCCCCGTAGACAGTGATGCGCACGCCGGTGCCCTTGTCGTCCGGGTCCGTGAGGTTGATGTGCTTGTGCCATTCCGGCTGAGCGGTGCGGGCCTCGATGAGTTCAAGGTCGGCAAGACCCACCACGGTCCGCTTCACAAGCTGCGGCTTGACCGGGTGGCCGCCCTTCTCCGTCACCCGCCACAGGGCAGGGTCCGTCGCGTCACGCTCGACGGTGACGGTTTCCTTGCGGCTGCGGATCACAACCCGCTGGGCCTGATTTGCCCTTTCGGCAAGCTCCGGGAACACCGGGCGAGGTTCGAAATCACTCGTCACCGCGCGCCGCTGCATGGAGACGGCGAAGGCCGCCATGGCGACCATCAGCACCGTCACCACCGCCAGCATGGCCAGGGTGCGCGCATGGCCCGGCCGCAACAAGGCTTCCCGCATTACTCTGCTCCCCCGGTCGAAGAATTGGATGTGACAATGGCGCGGCCGGCGGCTTCCGCCCGTGCCCGACGGCGCTTGCGGCGCGTCCAGCCGAGGCCCGCCCAGACCAGCCCCACCAGAATCGGCACCAGGGCCATGTTTATGAAGGCCAGGCGCGCGCCCAGCGCATCCACGTCGCGGCGCAGGTCGCCCTGCACGTCACGCAGGGCCCGGCGGCCCTCCGCCAGTTCCCGCTGCAGGCTCTGCATTTCGCTCTCCTGCGCATCCGTCAGAAGCGCAGACGCACTTGAGCCGTCGGGCAGTTCGGCCCGCAATTCGGCGAGCCGGGCTTCGGTCTCCTCGATACGCTGCTGCAGGCGCTGCTCCTCGGCGAGGAATTTGGCTTCCGCGTCGCGGCGGATGTCCTCCACCACGGTGAAGGGCCGGTCCGCCGGTTCACGCCCGCGCAGGGAGATGAGATCGTTGGAGCCCATCAGGTTTTCGACCGCGTTCACCACGAAGGCCGCGTTGTCGGCGGTTGGGACGGCGATCCGGTCACCCAGGAAGGCCTGCACCTGCACCCAGAACCGGTCATCGAACAGATCGCTGTCAGCGAAGACAACGATATTAGCGTCCTCGATGCTCTCGGTCAGATGGGCCGAAGACTGAAGCTCGATGGGCGCTTCCTCCTCGTCATCGGCCAACGGACGGCCTTCCGGGAAGGCCGATGTGACCGGGCCCGACAGGCGGGCGGCCACCGTGAAGCGCTGATCGGCGGACTCGAACGACCGCAGCAGATCATCCGGCGACGGGGCCGCCTTCACGCGCTCAAGATCGAGGATCATGGATTCAGGCGAGGATTGCACGATGGGCGTGAACGTGGTGCTCGCCCCTTCGGTCGGCCGCAGAATGCCCGCCGAGCCGATATGCAGCGCATCAAGCGGCGCTGTGATCGGGTCGTCCTGGTCGAAATCCTCCGGCACCAGCCGCTGCCACAACACATAATCCGTCAACTGACGGCGCTGGCGGGCACCGGCGGCCACACGCTGCGCCCGCAGCCGGTCGGCCAGCACGTCGGTGGGCACCATCTCGACGCCCCAGCTCTCCATCAGGACCGGCAGGTTGGAGGCTTCCGTGTACCCCTGCACGGGCTTGCCCGCGGGACCGGCGGTGAGGCTCACTTCGGAATGCGGGTCGAGGAAGGCAATCACCCGGCCGCCGCGCATCACGAACTGGTCGATGGCATAGAGTGTCTGCGGGCTGAGCTCCTTGGGATGCACCAGCGCCAGCACCTTGATTTCGTTCGGCACCCGGTCGAAATCCTGTTCAAGGAATTCGACGATGAAAGATGCCTGCAGCTCCTGATAGATCATGAAGGGCTCGGACCGGCCCTCCATGGCGAGCAGCAGCCCGCCCGCCCCTGTATCAAGCGGCAGGTTGGAAACGACGCCCAGCTTCGGCTTTTCAGGATTGGCGAGCGAGAAGATCAGCCGCGCCAGATCATATTCCAGATAGGTTGCCCGCTCCGGCGCGACGAAGGAGATGACCTCCCGCCCGTCAACGCTGTTGGTGCCGATTATGCCGAGAAACACCTTGTCGCCGGTGCGCAGCGGCACACCGGTGAGGCCCGCATCACTCGCCTTGTCTTCCTCGACGGAGAAGGCTTCCGGATTGATTTCCTCGATCCGCACCATGCCGTCGGAGACGGAGGCGATTTCGCCCAGCATATCGCGGACGCGCTGGGCATGGGCGCGCAGCGACGGGATCTCGGTCACCACGTCTTCGGAATAATAGAACCGCAGAGTCACCGGCTCGCGCAGATTGGCGACGATGTTTCGGGTGCCGTCCGACAGGGTGAACAGGCTGCGCTCGGTCAGGTCCAGCCGCGCATTCTGCAGGCTGACATTGGAGAAGGTATTGAGCGCGACGAACAGAATGGCGCTCAGCACCAGGACGCTGATGGCGAAGACGGCCCGGCTGATGGCGGGGCGGTTTTTCTCTGGCGTGCTCATGATGCCTTACCCCGCCCGCTTGAGATCAATGACAATGCCTGTTGCCACCAGCCACACGGCGATGAGCGAGGCGAAATAGATCACGTCCCGCAGATCGATCACCCCATCCATGATGGCGTCGAAATGGGTGACGAAGCTGAACGACGCGATGGTGTTGAGCACCACCTGCGGCACCCAGCCGGCGAAGAAATCCAGAACCAGCGGCAGGCCGGACAGCGTGAACAGGAAGCACACGACGACCGACAGCACGAAGGCGATGACCTGGTTGGTGGTGACCGCCGACATGCAGGCTCCGATGGCGAGATAGCCGCCCGCCATGAACAGGCTGCCCACATAGGACGCGATGATGACGCCGTTATCCGGGTCGCCGAGATAGTTGACGGTGATCCAGATCGGGAAGGTGAGCCCCAGCGCAATGGCCGCGAATGCCCAGGCAGCCAGATACTTGCCCACGACGCTGGCCCAGAACGGCGCCGGCAGGGTCAGCAGCAGTTCCATGGTGCCGGACTTGCGCTCCTCGGCCCACATGCGCATGGAGATCGCCGGGATCAAAAACAGGTATAGCCACGGGTGGAAACCGAAGAAGCCGCGCAGGGACGCCTCGCCCGCCTCGTACCACTGGCCGAGATAGAAGGTGAACGCCCCGGTCGCCAGCAGGAAGATGACGATGAAGACGAAGGCCAGGGGCGTGGCGAAGAACGACGCAAGCTCGCGCTTGAAGATGGCGAACATCTGGGTCATGCGCTGATCTCCTGGCGGGGGGCCGCAACGTCACCTGCCGGTGCGTCGGGCGCGTCGGAATGCGTCAGCATACGGAAGACTTCATCCAGCCGGCCCTTTTCGGCATAGAGCGCCTTGACCGTCCAGCCCTTCTCCTGCGCGAGCACTGCCACCTGCTCCGCCAGCGGCGCTGTGGACTGGTCCGTGCGGGCGGCGGCGAAGACGGTGAAGTCCACAAGGCCCGCATCCGCGTCCCGCCGCTCGACACTGGCCGTCCCGGCAAGGCCGCGCAGGGCGGTTTCCGCCGCATCCGCATCAGCCGGTGACGCAAAGGCGACAGACAGGGTGACAGCGTCATGCCAGCGCGACCGGCCCATCAGCTCAGCCGGGGTGCCGTCAGCAACAATGCGCCCGCGGTCGATGATGAGCGCGCGGTCGCACACGGCTTCCACTTCCTCAAGGATGTGGGTGGAGATGATGATCGCCTTGTCCCGCGCCATCTCCTGGATGAGCAGGCGGACCTGGTGTTTCTGGTTGGGGTCGAGACCGTCGGTCGGCTCATCCATGATGAGCACGTCCGGATCATGCAGGATCGCCTGTGCCAGGCCGACGCGCCGCTTGAAGCCCTTGGACAGGGTATCGATCGGCTGGTCGAGCACCGGGCCGAGGGTGGTGCGCGCCACCGCAAGACCGACAGCTGCGGCGGCATCAGCGCCACGCAGGCCGCGGATCTCGGCAACGAAGCGCAGGAAATCGATCGGCGTCATCTCGCCATAGGCCGGCGCGCCCTCGGGCAGATAGCCCATGCGCTTCTGCGCCGCCATGGTGTCGGTCTCCACGTCGTGGCCGCAGACACTCACCCGACCGGCGGTCATCGCCAGAAAGCCGGTGATCATCTTCATGCTGGTGGATTTGCCTGCGCCGTTGGGGCCCAGAAAGCCCAGCACCTGCCCCTTGGGCACGCTGAAGCTCACATTGTTGACGGCGACGAAGGGGCCGAACCGTTTGGTCAGTCCACTGATTTCAATCATCGGTGCTGCCGAACTCATGCCGGTCACGTTCTCTCCCAATCCGCGCGCCTCAGCGGCGATGCGCTCTTGTCGCGCTCCGGTCGCGCTTTATGCAACGGCCTGCTGCCAGCCTCTTGGGCCCGCCAGCGGCGCTGCTAGTACTTACCCTTGTGGATAGAAATGTGAAGGGGCAGGCGCAAGTGACTTTTCGGAAAGAAACACGCCGAAACCATGGCACGCGCATGGACAGGCCTCCCGCGCGTTGGACGCGCGGAAAGCTTATGCCGGCGGGGGGAGAAAATGGCGGTGCCGGGCGGACACGCCTTCCGTGTGAGAAGGGCTCCCGCGCGAGGGGCCGGTCCGGGGGGATGGACCGTCTGATCCCGGAGGTTTGGGGGGAAACCGGGACCATCATGCGCCGGAGCATCGGAGGAGGATCCTGCCCGGCACCGCAAAAAGGGCCCCCGCAAGGACCCTGCTGGATACGCGGGAACAATGCGGGGGGTCGCTGCGGCGGCTGTGCGGGCCTGTGGCATCCCCGGAGGGGGCTGGGGGGCTGGGGGAACCGGAGAGGCCGGTGGACCCTTCGCCGCCTTGCGACAGTTGAAATATGGGTGGGCTTTTGGGCACGCCAACGGCTGAATTAGGGCAATTTCATGATCCCGGGACACGGGCCCGTGACCGGCAAGGCAGCCTTGCCACACAGCGCCCGGCCGCTTGGTTATCGACGCCCGGCCATGGGCCCTTGCGCCCTGCCCCTTTGCCCCTGACAATGCTCATGATGAGCACAGCACAACATCTCTCCATCGTCCCCGCGGGGTCCGGGGGCGCGTCGGGCAGCACGTCCGGAGGCGCATCCGGAGGCACGGGTCCGAAGGCGCCGAAGCAGGTCTTCTGGGACCGGCGCGAACTCGACGCCCTTCTCAACGTCTATGGCCGCCGCGTGGCCGCCGGTGACTGGCGGGACTACGCCATGAGCGGCGCCAAGGACATGGCTGTGTTCGAGGTATATCGCCGGGCAAGCGAAATGCCGCTCTACCGCATCGAGAAGCGCCCCAAGCTGCGCAACCGCCAGGGCGCCTATGCCGTGATCGCCGCCTCGGGGATGATCCTGAAGCGCGGCCATGAGCTGAAACAGGTGCTGAAGGTGCTGGAACCGAAGCAGATTTCGCTCGTCTCCGAGCTCTAGCGCCCCTGCGGCGACCGCCTGAGCAGCAGGCTCATCGCCAGCGGTGCCGCCAGGGTGGTGACGATCGCCATCAGGATCAGCGCCGAAGGCAGCGCCGCCACCATGGGATCATCCGACGCCGAGGCAAACAGCCCGCGCTCGACGGCAATCGAGATCACCACCAGCTCCACCGCCCCGCGCGACGACATGCCCGCCCCGATGGCCACGGCCTCGCGCGGGCGGAAGCCGAGCGCCAGGGCCGGCACACCGCAGCCCGCCATCTTGCCAGCCATGGCAAGGCCGATGAGAGCCGCAAGGAACAGCGGTGCATGGGTGACGGCGGTGAGATCCACCGCAAGGCCGATGGAAGCAAAGAACACCGGGCCCGCGAAGCCCGCCGTCAGTCCGCCGATGATCAGTTTCATCTCATTATAGGCCTTGGCCCCGACCCGTTCCGGCTCGAAGAAGAGCCCGGCCATGAACACACCGATGATCCAGTGCATGCCCAGAAGCTCGGCCAGCACCCCATAGCCCATGGCCACCGCCATCAGGATCGCCAGTTCGGCTGAGGCGATCTGCAGCACATGCAGCTTGCGGGAGATACGCGGATAGACATGGGCACCCAGGAGCCCTGTCACCACGAAGAAGGCGGCAGCCTTGGCAACCATCAGCAGACTGTCCGCAAGTCCCGGCATGGAGCCGGTTTCTATGAGAGCCGTCAGCAAGGCCAGCAGGACAAGGCCTATCACATCATCGAAGATCGCCGCGGCCACCATGGCCTGGCCCAGCCGGGTGCCGAGCAGTCCAAGCTCCGACAGCACGCGGACCGTCGTGGGGATCGCCGTGATCGCCAAGGCGACACCGACCAACGCTGCCTGCACCGGCCGCTCCGGTGTATCGGGCAGGAAGGCCCAGCCCAGCCAGATACCGGCCGCCAGGGGCACCAAGGCGCCGCCCAGCGCGATGCCAAGACCCGCCCGGCCATTCCGCATCAGGCTGCGCGGCTGCATGTCGATGCCCGCTGCCAGCAGCAGGAAGAAAATGCCCGCCTGCGCCACCAGCTCGATCAGCGGTCCCTCGAGCGCCCACAAGCCATGCGGGCTGAGCCCGTGCGTTGCCAGATAAGCGGCCCCCAGGCCGATCAGTACGCCGGCCACCAGCTCACCCACTTCGGCAGGCTGACGGCAGCGCTCCGCCCCCTCGCCGAAGAGACGCGCGATCACGAAGATGATGAACAGGCCGCCAAGTGCATCCATGACATCGCTGATAGGCGGGTTGTCGGGGTGCTGGCAAGCAGCGAGACAGCAGCCGGGCCACCCTGCCGATCCGCACCCCGTGCATGACTGCCATGATGCAGCGCATACAAATTCGATCCGCGATTAAATCAAAGTTTACTGCGTGCAGGCCAATCTACCGGAAGTTGAACTGATTGGCTGTTAAGGCTTGCATTCCCACCATGGGACCGGACGACCCGGCGCGAGCCTGCAACCGCAACCGGGATTGATCCAATGGCACATGCTCTGCAGGCCCCTCTCGCTTTCCTGCGTGATCTCCGCATCTCCACCCGCATCTTCGTGCTGACCGGCCTTGCCGTGGCCGCAGCGCTTGTGCTCTCCGCGGCCTTCCTGGTGGGGGATTTGCGCGTCGGGGATGCCTCCGCCCGCCAGTCCGTCTTCGCGGAGAAGGCAGCGCTTGCCAAGGAAGTGGAAATCGGAGCCCTGGAAATGCGCCGGCGCGAGAAGGACTTCCTGATGCGCCGGGACATGGCCTATGCGGAGAAATATGACGGTGCCGTTGACCGCGTGCTCGGCCGCCTCGACGCCATGAAGGCCATGCCGACCACCCAGGAAGAGGCCGCGGCCCTCGACCGCCTGACCGCGGGCATCCGGGCCCACCGCGAGAAGTTTGCCACTGTGGTGGCGCTGCAGCAGGAAATCGGTCTCGATGAGAAAAGCGGTCTTCAGGGCAATCTGCGCGCGGCCGTCCATGCGGTTGAAAAGCGCCTGGCAGAGGCCGAACTCGACGCCCTGACCGTGAAGATGCTGATGATGCGGCGCCACGAGAAGGACTTCATGCTGCGCGGGGCCGAAAAATATATCGGCCGGATCGACACCCGCCGGACGGAATTCGACGCGCTGCTGGCCGCAGCCGAGCTTGACCCGGGCTACAAGCGCGATGTCTCGCGCCTGATGGATACCTACCAGGCCGACTTCAAGAGCTGGGCCAGTCAGTGGCTGGTGCTACAGACCGAGATTTCAGTCCTCAGCGACATCTTCAGCGCCATGAATGACGACTTCGACGCCACCTTCCAGATTGCTGCCGACGGCACCGCCAAGGCGGAAGCCGCCCTCAAGGATGCGCGCAGCGACACCCGCCTGCTGTTCGTCATCACGGGCATCGCCGTGCTGGCCGGCGCCACCCTGCTGGGGGTTGTCATCGCCCGCACCATCACCGTGCCGCTGGCGCGCCTTACCACGGCCATCAACGCCCTCGCCAAGGGCGACACCGCCGTGGACGTGCCTGCGACCGCCAACAAGGACGAGACCGGCGAGATCGCCCGCGCGCTTCTGGTGTTCAAGGAAAACGCCATTGCCCGCGAGAAGCTGGAAGAGGAACAGGCCGCAGCCCGGGCCGCCGAAGAGGCACGCGCCCAGCGCATCGACCAGCTGATCGCCAATTTCGATGCCGCGATGAACCGCAGCATGGCTTCCATGTCCGCTGCCGCGACGCAGCTCAACGACACGGCGGACATCCTGTCCCAGTCAGCGGAAACCTCAAGCACCCAGGCCGCGTCGGCCACCCGCGCGGTGGATGACGCCTCCACCAACGTCAACGCCGTGGCGGCCGCATCCGAAGAGCTATCGAGCGCTATCGCCGAAATCAGCCGCGAGATCCAGAAGACCGGCGAGATGTCGACCGAGGCCCGCTCCAAGGCCGGCCATGCCAGCGCCACGGTGGCAGAGCTTGCCGCCGCCGCCGAGAAGGTGGGCAGCGTGGTGACGCTCATTCAGGACATCGCCGAGCAGACCAATCTGCTGGCCCTCAACGCCACCATCGAGGCCGCCCGCGCCGGGGACGCCGGCAAGGGCTTTGCGGTGGTTGCCTCGGAAGTGAAAGCCCTGGCAACGCAGACCGCCAAGGCCACCGAGGAGATCACCGGCCAGATCGCCAGCATCCAGACCTCCACGGGGTCCGCCGTGGACGCCATCAACGGCATCACCACGACCATCGAGAGCATTGCCGAATATACCTCGATCGTCGCCAGCGCCGTCGAGGAGCAGAGCGCGGCCACCAACGAGATTTCCACCAAGGCCCAGCAGGTGGCCGGCGGCGCCTCGGAGGCCAGCCAGTCCATCGGCGAGCTCAACACGCTGACCGGCGAGACTTCCCAGTCCGCAGCCCAGGTGCGCTCCCTTTCCGGCGACCTTGCCGGGGAAACCACCGGCCTGCGCGGGGAGATCGAAAGCTTCCTCAAGGATGTGCAGGCCGCCTGACCCGGGCCCGCCCACATCTGATCGGGACACGAAAAAAGCCCCCGGCGGACCCATCCGCCGGGGGCTTTGCTTTGCGGGTAGTCGGCTTGGCCTATTCGCGCGAGCCGAACAGCTGCAGCAGCATGATGAAGAGGTTGATGAAGTCGAGATAGAGCCGCAGGGCGCCCATGATGGCCTTGCGGCCGGCGACCGTGCCGTCATCATTGACGTCATACATCTCTTTGATCTGCTGCGTGTCGTAGGCGGTGAGACCGGCAAACACGAGCACACCGATGACCGAGATGGCGAACTGCAGGGCGCCCGAACCCAGGAAGATGTTCACCACCGAGGCCAGGATGACGCCGATCAGGCCCATGAACAGAAACGAGCCCCAGCCGGAGATATCCTTGGAAGTGGTGTAGCCCCACAGGCTCAGCGCACCGAAGGAGGCGGCGGTGATCAGGAACACCTGGAAGATGCTGGCACCGGTGAACACCAGGAAGATGGACGCCATGGACAGGCCCATCAGCGCCGCATAGCCCCAGAAGGTGGCCTGTGCCGCCGGCACGCTCATCTTGTGGACCCGGAAGCTCAGGAAGAAGACGATCGCCAGCGGGGCCAGCATCACCAGCCACTTGAACGGGCTGGCGAACAGGAACTGACCGAAACCGGACAGGGCAAGACCCTGCGGGGTCTGCACAACGGCCATGGTGTAGGCGAAATAGGCGATGACGCCCGTGATCGCCAAACCACCGGCCATGTAGTTATAAACACGCAGCATGTAGCTGCGCAGGCCGGCGTCGATATCTGCGCCACGCGCCTGCGCAGGGCTACGGCCACGAAGGACTTCGCTGTCGTAGTCAGCCATGGAGTTGTTGATCCTCTCAAAGGGAAACGGAATACCGACCCGTAATATCGTTCGGAATTGCGGCCTGTTCAAGGCTGCCGGTGCGTGCCCAAAAGGTAAATATGTCGAATATTCAAACACTTAAAATGGATGTGGATTCCCTCAACGCGTTCCTGCAGCGGGAATTTCCCCAATGGACCGAGGAGCATGGCTCCCGCGTCATCGCCACCACGGGCGACGGCGTGGTGGTGGAACTGCCCTATAGCGACAGCCAGCTGCGGCCGGGCGGCACATTGTCCGGGCCCACCATGATGGGGCTGGCGGACACCGCCATGTATGCCGCCGTCCTGTCGCGCATCGGCCCGGTGGCGCTTGCTGTCACCACCAACCTCAATATCAATTTCATGCGCAAGCCCGAACCGCGCCCGCTGGTGGCCACCTGCCGCCTCCTGAAACTCGGCTCGCGCCTTGCCATCGGCGACGTGGCCCTCACCAGCCAGGGCGACACGGACATGGTGGCCCACGCCCAGGTGACCTACTCGATCCCGCCGCAGCGCTGACTGTTATTCCGACCGCAGGATTGGCGCGGCCTTGCGGCTGAGGGCGGACCAGGTGCCGACGAGGCCGAAGCCCATGGTGATGACCGTCGCGCCGACCACCGTCACGGCCAGCGTGCCGGGCAGGAACAGCCACTCGGCCTGCATCACCTGGGTGATGACGAGATAGGCCGCCAGCGTGCCCGCCCCGGCGGCGATCAGCGCCGTGCCGAAGCCGAGCAGCGCATATTCAAGCGCATAGGCGCCAAGCACCCGGGCGCGTGTGGCCCCCAGCACCTTGAGCACCACCGAGTCATAAACCCTGTGCCGGTGGCCCGCCGCCATTGCCCCCGCCAGCACCAGAATGCCGGCAACAATCGTCACGACGCTCGTGGCACGCACGGCCAGCACCAGGTCCTCGAGCAGGGACGACACCGAACTGATCGCCTCCTTGACGCGGATCGACGTGACGTTGGGGAAGGCATCGGTGACCCGGCGTTGAAGCTCCAACTCGCCCGCTTCTTCCATGGTGACGGTGGAGAGCACCGTCTGCGGGGCGTTGTCGAGCACGCCGGGGGAGAAGACGAGAATGAAATTGATGCCGCCGGACTGCCAGGTGATGTCGCGCAGCGACGCGATCTCGGCAGTGATCTCGCGGCCCAGCACGTCGATGGTCAGCGTATCACCGATGCCGACGTTCCAGCCCTCGGCAAGCTCGCGCGAGAACGAGACAAGCGGCGGACCCTGATAGTCTTCCGGCCACCACTCCCCGCGCACAAGCTCCGAGCCCTGCGGCAGCGCCGCTGAATAGGTGAAGCCGCGGTCACCGCGCAGCGCCCAGCGGGTGTCAGGCGTTGCTTCCACGTCGCCGGCGCGCACGCCGTTCACTGCAACAATCGGCCCTCGGATCATCGGCACCTGATTGACGCTGACGATGCCGTCAGTGTCGTCGAGAATGGCGTTGAACGGTTCAAGCTGCGCCTTCTGCATGTCGACGAAGAAGAAGGAGGGCGCGCGGTCCGGCAATTGCGTGGCGACCTGGCGGGTGATGTTGCCGTCGATCAGCGAGATGGTGACAAGCAATGTCAGCCCGAGGCCGAGGGACAGCACCACCGAACTTGTCGGCGCACCGGGCCGGTAGAGATTGGCCAGCGCAATGCGCAAGGACGGCTGCTTCGGGCGGCCCGCCTTCTTGGCGACCCACATCATGAGATCAGCCGCCAGCAGCAGGACACCGAAGCTTGCAGCCGTGCCCACCAGGAACCAGACAGCGAACAGCCGCTGATAGTCTTCGGTGAGCGCAACCGCCAGCACCGCAAGGACGCCGAGCGCGCCGGCGGTGAGCGCCACATAGAAGGGCCGCGGCCATTTGCGCGACGGGGCCACGATGTCGCGGAACAGGCCTGCGGCGGGAATGTCCCGCGCCCGCGCCAGCGGCCACACGGCAAAGGCCACCGCGGTGACCACACCATAGATCGCCGCCAGAATGAGCGCGCCGGGATAGATCGAAAACACCGTCGGCACCGGCAGAAGATCAGCCAGGGTCGCTTGCGCGATCACCGGCACAACCGCCCCGATGGCAAGGCCGAACGCGACACCCACAAGCGCAATGGCCATCACCTGCAGGAAATAGATCTGGAAGATCAGCCCGCCCGGCGCGCCGAGGCATTTGAAGGTGGCAATCACTTCACGCTTTTTATCGATGTAGCTCTTGATGGCATTGCCGACGCCCACACCCCCGACGATCAGCGCTGTGAGGCCCACCAGCGTCAGGAACAGGGCCACCTGCCCGACGGTGCGGCGCAGGCCGGGCGCTGAGTTTGAGCGGTCACGGATGCGCCAGCCGCTTTCCGGGAGCGCCTCCTTGGTGTCCGTCACAAACTGCGCAACGGCTTCATTGCTCTGCTCACCCGGGGGCAGCTTCAGCCGGTACTCGTAATCAACAAGACTGCCGATCGTGACAAGCCCCGTGGTGGCCAGAGCCTCCTCGGAGATCATCACCCGCGGGCCGATGGCAAAACCGCCGGCCACCCGGTCCGGCTCATTGTCGATGGCCGAGCGGATTTCAAACGTCTGTGTACCGACTTTGAGCGCGTCACCTGCTTCAAGGCCGAGACGTTCCAGAAGGACCGGTTCCACCACTGCGCCGAAGCGGCCACTTGAATCCTGGGCCAGCGCCCGGTCAAGCGGCGCGCCGGAGGCTAGCGCCACTTCGCCGTAGAGCGGATAGGCCTTGTCCACGGCCTTGAGCTCGACAAGCGTGCGGCTGTCATTCTTGACGGCGCGGCCCATGGCCCGCATGTCCGCGGTCTTCGACAGTTCACCGCCGCGCGCCACGACCTGGTCAAGCCAGGCCCGCTCTGCCGCATCGGTCTCGCGATGCACCAGCTCGAAGCCGACATCGCCGCCCAGAATGCTCTGCCCTTCTTCGGCAAGCCCGCGCATCAGCGCCGAGGAAACCGAGCCGACAGAGGCAATGGCCGCAACGCCAAGCGTCAGGCAGGCAAGAAAGATCCGGAAGCCCTTGAGGCCGCCGCGCAGCTCCCGCGCCGCGATCTTCCACGGCAGCGGCATGCGGCCAGCGCCATTGCGGCGGATCGAGCCCGACAGCGCGGATGAGGAGGGTTCGGCTATATCGCTCACGCCTGCCCCTCCAGCACGGCAGCGTCTGCCACCCCGCCCGCACGCACACCGGCCCGCGTCGTCTCCACCTGCCCGTCGCGGAGATGCACGACGTCGTCGCACATCTCGGCAAGCTGCATGTCATGGGTGATCAGCACCAGCGTGGTGTCGCGGCGCGAATGCAGGTCGAACATCAGGTCGATGATCGCTTCACCCGTCGTGCCATCGAGATTGCCGGTGGGCTCATCCGCCAGAAGGATCGCCGGGTCCGGCGCCACGGCGCGGGCCAATGCCACGCGCTGCTGCTCACCGCCGGACAGCTGGCCGGGATAATGGTCAAGCCGGTGGGCCAGCCCCACGGCCTTGAGCTCTTCGGCCGCCACATCGAACGCGTCCGCGCGGCCCGCAAACTCAAGCGGGATGGCGACGTTTTCAAGCGCCGTCATGGTCGGCACCAGATGGAAGGACTGGAACACGATCCCCACATTGTCGCGCCGGAACAGGGCCAACTCGTCTTCATTCATGGTGGTGAGCTCGCGCTCCGCCACCCGGATCGAGCCGGAAGTCGGCTTCTCGAGCCCCGCCAGCACCATCAAAAGCGTGGATTTGCCGGAACCGGACGGGCCGACAAGGCCCGCAGCGCGCCCCGGCGCCACATCAAGCCCGATGCCGCGCAGGATGTGCACGGGGCCTGCCGAACTCGGCAAAGTGAGATGCACATCCTGAAGCGAGATGATCGGCGAAGCGGCGGCAGTCGAGGCGGCAGGATGGGTCACGGAGAACCTTCCGGATTTTTCTGGGGCCCGCGCTGGATGTCTAAGGCTGGCTTGCCCATATGCAACAAGACCCCAGGTCCAGCGTCGGTATATGGCATATGGCGGCTTGGCCGGGTTATACAACCTTCGGTCATATTCATGCGCCACTCATCTAGCAGCGTGTCATAATCGCTGACCAATGCATCCACATGCGAGGATCAATGCTGAAGAATACGCGCCTCATGCCCGCCCAGATCATGCAGCCCCTGGCAGCGCTTCTCGCGGCGGCAGCTTTGCTGGCCTTTTCACTCGCAGCGCCCGCCCGCGCGGAGGACGGCAAGGTCAAGGTGGTGGCGCTCGGCACCAGCCTCACGGCGGGCTATGGCCTTGAGCAGGCGGAAGGCTTCGTGCCTCAGCTGCAGGCCGCGCTTGAGGCCAAGGGGCTGGACGTTGAGGTGGAAAATGCCGGGGTTTCCGGTGACACCTCCGCCGGCGGCCTGGCGCGGCTGGACTGGTCGATCGATGACGACGTGGACGCGGTGATCGTCGAGCTTGGCTCCAACGATGCCCTGCGCGGCTTCGACCCGCAGCAGACCCGCAACAACCTGACCGCCATTCTGGAGGCGCTGGCGGCCCGCGACCTGCCGGTGCTGCTGACCGGCATGCTGGCACCGCCCAATCTCGGCGAGGAGTATGGCGCGGAATTCGCCGCCATCTATCCCGACCTTGCGAGCCGCTACGGCGTGCTATTCTATCCCTTCTTCCTGGAAGGCGTGGCCGCCGACGCTGCGCTCAACCAGCCGGACGGCATCCATCCCAATGCGGACGGTGTGCAGGTGATCGTGGAGGCGATCACCCCCTATGCCGTCCAGCTTGTCGAGCATGCGCGCAAGGACACCTCTTCCTGACCCGACATCTTTCCTGACGCGCGCCGCATCTTGGGGGGAGGCGCGCTTCGTTTGACCGCAACATCACACCAGCGCCGCCCGCCAAAGGCGGGCCCGGACGCCTTCACGCACAACCGAATAGACAAGATCGCACTTCAAGGGAGCAACGCATGGCTATGGACTATCGCCCGCTGGGCACAACCGACATCAAGGTCTCGTCGATCTGCCTGGGGACCATGACCTGGGGCGAACAGAACACCGAGGCCGAGGGCCACGAGCAGATGGATTATGCCGTGGAGCGCGGCATCAACTTCTTCGATACGGCGGAAATGTACGCCGTGCCGCCGCGCAAGGAGACGCAGGGCTCGACCGAACAGATCATCGGCACCTGGTTCAAGGAACGGAAGAACCGCGACAAGATCATCCTCGCCACCAAGGTGGCCGGGCGGTCCAACTTCGACTGGCTGCGCAATGACGGCGGCTATACCAACCACACCGCCGCCCAGATCGAGGAAGCCGTCGACAAGTCGCTGAAACGTCTGCAGACGGATTATATCGACCTCTACCAGCTGCACTGGCCGGACCGCCCCATCAATCTGTTCGGCGGGCTGGGCTACAAGCACATCGACGGCGACCACACGCCGCTGGAAGAGATCCTCGATACCCTCGGCAAGCTGGTGAAGGCGGGCAAGGTGCGCCATGTGGGCCTCTCCAACGAGACGCCCTGGGGCACGATGAAATTCTTGCAGATTGCCGAAGCGCGCGGCCTGCCGCGCATGCAGTCGATCCAGAACGCCTATAACCTGATCAACCGCACCTTCGAGCTTGGCGGCTCTGAAATCGCCCACCGCGAGAAGGTGGGGCTTCTGGCCTATTCGCCGCTGGCCCAGGGCTACCTCACCGGCAAGTACCGCAACGGCGCCAACCCGGAAGGCTCGCGCAAGAAGCTGTTCAACCGGCTGCAGCGCTATGAAACGCCGGCCGCTGACCGCGCCATGGAAAGCTACTTCAAGATCGCCGAGAAGCACGGCATCGACCCCTCGCAGATGGCGCTGCAATATGTAACCCAGCGCCCCTTTGTGACGTCGAACATCATCGGCGCCACAACGATGGAGCAGCTCAAGACCGACATCGACAGCGTGGATCTGGAGATGAGCGAGGAGCTGCTGAAGGAGATCGAGGCCGCCCACCTGGAGCAGCCGAACCCCTGCCCGTAAGAGACCGCGCAAAAAGTCACCTCTCCCCGCCGGGGAGAGGTCGGCGCGCCAGCGCCGGGTGACGGGGACAGCGCCCGCGGCAACCGCGCCCATCCCCCGCCACCGGTCCCCCGCCACCAGACCCTCCGGTCAGGCCGGAGGGAAAGCGGGAACCAGGCAGACACCACCCCAAACCGCTTTCAGCACAGCACCGAGTCAGATACTGCTTGGCCCATGCTCAGGCTGTTTGTCGCCATCGGACTGCCGCATGCCACCTGCATCGATCTTGCGATGCTGGGCGGCGGCGTGCCCGGCGCGCGCTGGGTGCCCTCGGAAAATTTTCACGTCACCCTGCGCTTCATCGGCGAGGTGCAGCCAACCGTGGCCGAGGATGCCGCCTCGGCGCTGAGCACGATTTCCGCCCGCCCCTTCGACATGCAGATCAGAGGCTGCGGGGTGTTCGGCAACGGCAAGCCGCGCTCCATCTGGGCGGGGGTCGAACCCCACGATGCCCTGCTGCACCTGCAAAAGAAGATCGAGCGCGCCTTCCAACAGATCGGCCTGGCGCCGGACAAGCGCAACTTCTCCCCCCACGTCACCCTCGCCCGCTTGCGCAATGCGGACCCGGCCAAGGTGCAGCGCTTTGTGGAAGAGCATAACCTCTATCGCGCGGCCCCCTTCCGGGTGGACAGCTTCGGGCTGTATTCGAGCGAGCTGAGCCATACGGGCTCGATCTATCACCTGGAAGAAACCTACAGGCTGACCCGCACAGCCGCCTGAAGTGGCCTGTCAGTCCGTCTGCTCCTCAAGGGCGTGCATGGCCTCGTCACTGAGGCCCATATGGTGACCGATCTCGTGGATCAGCACATGGCGCACGAGGTGGCCGAGGGTCTCGTCATATTCGGCCCAATAGTCGAGCAGGGGCCGCCGGTAAAGAAACACCATGTTGACCGTGCCGCCCATGTCGCCCGTCTCGCGATAGGGGGTCATGCTGCCGGAATAAAGCCCGAGAATGTCGAACGGCGTTTCAAGCCCCATCTCGGTCATCACGTCCTGATCGGGGAAATCCTCCACCCGCACCACCACGTCGCGGGTGAGGCCCGCGAACGGCTCCGGCAGATCGGCCAGCGCCGCCTGCGCGATCTGCGTGATGTCATCGAGTGAGGGCGCGCGGCGGCCCTGCCAGTTGGAAAGCGCGTCGGTATGGATGGTCATGCGGGGATGATGCCCCGCCTTGACCCGGCACGAAAGCGCATGCACATCACCTTCAACCGATATCGTCAGGGAGACAGACCATGACCGCACGGCTTGAGGGCACCGCCCGCACGGAGGCACTTGCCACCCTTACCGGCTGGGACGAGGTGGAGGGCCGCGACGCCATCCGCAAGGTCTTCACCTTCAAGGATTTTTCCCAGGCCTTTGCCTTCATGACCCGCGTGGCGCTGAAGGCCGAGGTGATGGATCACCACCCGGAATGGTTCAACGTCTATAACAAGGTGGATGTGACCCTCACCACCCACGACGCGGACGGGCTGAGCCAGAAGGACATCGACCTCGCCCGCGCCATGGAAGACTACGCCGCCTGACGCTCAGGCCGCCTAGTCCTCCATGACCGTCAGGCCTGGCCGAGCCGCGGCTTTTCAAAGATCGCGATGGCCGCGACGAGCTTGCCGGCGGGCTCCTGGGTGACATCCACCACGGCAAAGCCTGCCTGTTTGGCAGCCTCGACCGCCCGCTCCACCCGGTCCCAGCCGCCCTGGGCACCGGCAAAATTGCTGGTGGTGTCCGGCCCCGCCGACCGCTGGACGATGACGAGGTGGCCGCCGGGCGCAAGCACCCGGGCGATCTCCACGAGCGCCCGCTGCGGCTCCGGCCAGAACTGGAAGCTGTTGACCGCATACACCTTGTCGAACGCGTCAGCTGGAAAGGGCAGGCTCTCGGCACTGGCCTGTGCCACCTCGGCGCGGTTGCGGGCGATCATCCAGTGCAGCTTGTGCCGCGCCATGCGCACCGCCGCCCGGGACACATCCACCCCGGCCACCCGGCCCGTGCGGCCCACGATCCGCGCCACCCGGCGCAGCGACACCCCCGGCCCGCAGCCGATCTCCAGCACCCGCTCTCCCGGCGCAAGCGCCAGCGCCTGCCGGGCGGCGCTGTTATAGGCCCCGTTCTTCCAGGCCATGGCCGTGAGCGCGAGACGGCCCATAAGCCCGCGCGGATGGCCGAATTGCGATCCGGTTTCACGCTCTGCCTCAGCCTCGGTATTAGCAGCATTCTTGTCGATCATCGGCAGGTGAGATGCCATCCCACCACCGGTCCCCATCTGTCCTCCAATGCCCGCCTTGCTCATCGCGTCCTCTCCCATCGTCACGCTGATTGACAACTGATTTGTCATATAAGGACTGTTTTACCCCCTTCAAGACGCAGCGGCCAAGGTTTAGAGTCCGCGCTCTTGAATTGACGACGCATCAGCAGGAGGGCGCCCGTGGCGAAGGAAGACGGCGGCAAGAAGAAAGCAGGCAAGGGCGCCAAGAAACTTGTTAAGGCCGTCACCCCCGCCCGCAATCTGGGACGCCGTGACCTGTCGCTGGCCGTGATGAACTGCGTGCCCTGGCTCTATTTCCGCCTGCAGGCCGAAGGCCAGGAAATTGGTGCCGTCAACGCCCAGCGCGGCGGCACATGGGGCATGCTCAATTCCGTCATCACCCAGGGCCCGCAGACCGTGCCGCAGCTGGCCCGCGCCCGCCCCGTCTCCCGCCAGCACATCCAGAAACTGGCCAACGAGATGGTGGCCGAGGGGCTGATCCGCTTCGTGCCCAACCCGGCCCACAAGCGCTCGCAGCTCATCGAAGCCACGCCCAAGGGGCTGGACGCCTATTCCCGCATGAATGCAAGCCTCGGCGAACTGGCCGAGCAGCTGGGCGAGGGCTTTTCCAAGGAAGAGCTGTTCATGGCCGCCAGCGTGCTCGAACGCATGCGCGCCAAGCTGGCCGAGCGCCAGGGCGGCGGCGCACCGGGCGCCCTGCCCGTGCCGCTGGCCGCCGAGTAACGCCGCCTCGATCCGCCCGGAGACGGGCCGCAAAGAAAAAGGCCGCCCCATGGGGCGGCCTTTCTCGTTTCGCGTTTCCGGCGCCTTGCGGCTCAGCCCATGTGGAAGGCGCAGATCTTGTTGCCGTCGAGGTCACGGAAATAGGCGCCGTAGAAACCGGGCATCCGCTCGCCGGGACCGCCTTCATCAGCGCTGCCGAGTTCCATGGCCTTCTTGTAGAGCGCGTCAACGCCCTCGCGGCTGCCGGCGGGCAGCGCGATCATGCAGCCATTGCCGACGGTAGCGGGCTGGCCGTCTGCCGGCTTTGTCACCATCAGCATACCGCCCTGGCCGTTGCTGTAGATGCGCATGCGGCCTTCGTCTTCCATCACCATCTTCGGGCCGAGATCGGCCATCAGGGCTTCGTAATAGGACAGGGCCTTGGGCAGGTCGTTGGTGCCGACACAGGTATATCCGAGCATGGGGGTTTCCTCCGGGTGCAATTGATTAACGCGTTTTTGTAATCGCAAACGCGGCCCCGTGCACTTACGTTTTCGTGAATTGACGGGGCAATGAAAAAGGGACGCCCGGCATGGCCGGACGCCCCTCTTACATAGTCAGTTTTGTACGGCTTACAGCAGTGCCATATGGCCCGCGCTTACCGCGGCATCACATGGCAAGACCCACGCTTACCGCGGCGCCATGCGGATAGCGCCGTCGAGACGGACGGCTTCACCGTTGAAGTAGCCGTTCTCGATCATGGTCTTGGCAAGATGCGCATATTCGGCCGGCTCACCGAGGCGGGCCGGGAACGGCACCTGCGCGCCGAGGGCCTGCTTCACCTTTTCAGGCGCACCCTGCAGCAGCGGGGTGTTGAAGATGCCCGGCAGGATCGTGTTGATGCGGATGGCTTCGCGCGACAGGTCGCGGGCAATCGGCAGGGTCATGCCGACAACACCGGCCTTGGAGGCGGAATAGGCAGCCTGGCCGATCTGGCCGTCCTGGGCCGCAACGGACGCCGTGTTGATGATCGCGCCGCGGTCACCGTCCGGCAGCGGGTCCAGCGACATCATGCCGGCAGCTGACTTGGCGATGCAGCGGAAGGTGCCGACCAGGTTGATTTGGATGATCAGGTCGAACTTGTCGGTCGGGAACGGCTTGATCTCACCGGTTTCCTTGTCGCGGCCGGCGGTCTTGATGGCGTTGCCGATGCCGGCGCAGTTCACCAGGATGCGCTCCTGGCCGATGGCCTCGCGCGACGTGGCGAAAGCTGCGTCGACGCCGGCTTCGTCGGTCACGTTGCACTGGGCGAACACGCCGCCGAGTTCCTTGGCAAGGGCTTCACCCTTTTCGGCATTCAGGTCGAAGATGCCGACCTTGACGCCTTCAGCGGCCAGGGCACGCGCCGTGGCTTCGCCGAGACCGGACGCACCGCCGGTGATGACGGCGGAAATGGAACTATCAAGCTTCATGGATCAAAGCCTCCCGATTGTATGTTGAGATTGATCGTCAGGACTGCGATTGGGCGCGGGTGTACCATGAAGAAAACCAGTTGCGATAGGGGTTTGGGGCCTTCCGGGCCCGCCCCAAAATCGGCACGGTTTTGACGTAGGGGAATATTGGGCAGCCACGCGGGGCCCGCTTGCGCCTGCCCGCGCGCAGGCCCATCTTTCAGGGAACCGGCGCGCCCTTTTGCGCATTTTCCCAGATAGTGCCGCCCATCGCGGCGGACCGGAAACAACCGGGAGCATGAGCCATGACCGGCCCAGAGACAGGCATGTCCCCGGACAGCGACGCCATTGCGCTGATCGAGGACCCGAAGATCCAGCTGCCCGCCATTGCCGCGCGCAATGAGCGCGTGGCGCGGCGCGGGTTCTGGCGCAAGCTCGCGCGCGTGGCCGGCAAGATCCCTTTCGCTGAGGACGTGACCGCCGCCTATTACTGCGCCATCGACCCCGGCACGCCGATGCGCGTGCGCGCCACGCTGTTTGCCGCGATCACCTACTTCATCGTGCCGACGGATCTCATCCCCGATGTGATCGCGGCCCTCGGCTTCACCGATGACGCCACGGTGCTGACCACCGCCATCGCCATCGTCGGCAGTCACATCAAGGACCACCACATCACCCGCGCCCGCCGCACCTTGCGGCAGGGAGAGTTCGAGGACGCCTGAGGGCGTCGGGAACGCGGAAGCTCAGGCCGTATGCACGAGACCCTCCGGTCAAGCCGGAGGGAGGGCGGATTAAATTTCCCTCTCCCCTCGCGGGAGAGGGAGGGGCCCGCGCGCGTCAGCGCGTGGGAGGGTGAGGGGGCGGCAGCATTGGTGTCTAACTTCTGGCGGCGCCATCGCGGGGAGGCCCATCCCCCTCACCCGGTGCTGACGCACCGACCTCTCCCTCCAGGGGAGAGGTGATTTTACGGCGATACGTGGTAGCGCCGGAAAGAAGTGTCTCAGTCTTCGGGCACAGCCTCAGCCCGGCGTGCGCGGGCTTCCACGGCTTCACGCCGTGCGATGTAGAGCGTGGTGGCGACGATGATTGCGGCGCCGACAATGGTCAGCCAGTCCGGCACGTCGCCGAAAATGAGGAAACCCGCAATCGCCGCGAAGACCAGCCGCGAATAATCAAACGGCACGATGGCGGACGCGTCCCCCTCGCGATAGCCGCGGATGAAGCAGTTATGTGCGCCCGCGGCAAAGGTCCCCATCAGCACCAGCAGACCGAGCTCCTCCCATGTGGGTGTCACCCACACGAAGGAGGCGGGGATGCCCGCAACAGCGGTGCCGACGACGCCCGTGTAGAACATCAGCGTGACCGGTGCGTCTTTCGCCACCAGCTTGACGAAGATGGTCGCCATGGCCACGCAGAGCGCGCCGCCCAGCGCGACAAGGGCTGCGGGATCGATCTCGACCGTGGGCCGGAGCATGACGAGCACGCCGAAAAAGCCGATCACCACAGCGCCGATGCGCCGGGGCCCTGCCGGCTCGGACAGGATGAAATAGGCCAGCGGCACAACGAACAGCGCCTTGGTGAAATTGTAGGCCAACGCGTCTGCCAGCGGCAGATGAACCAGCGCATAGAAGCCGCACATCATGGCCGTGGAGCCGACAATGCCGCGCAGCAATTGCAGGAACGGATAATGCGTCTTGATGGACGCGACCCCGCCGCGCACCAGGAACGGCACAATGACCAGGAGCGCGATGAACATACGGAAGAAAGCCAGCTGCAGGCTGTGCAGCCGGTCGCCCAGAAACTTTGCCAGTACCGCCATGGCGGTGAAGCAGGTGGCCGACAGGAGCAGCCACAGCGCGCCGCGTACATTGGGCGGCAGGGCCAGCCACCAGGCCGCCAGCCGCGCCCGCAGCTCCGGTGTCTCCTCGGCGCTGCTCATGCGCCGTCGGCCTGCGCGGCCGCAGCAGCCTTGGCGCGCGCCACGGCAGCCTCGCGCCGGGCGATGTAGAAGCTGGTGCCCGCGATGATGACAGCACCGATGATGGTGTAGATGTCCGGCACCGTACCGAAGAAGAGGAAGCCCGCCGTGCCCGCGAAGATCAGACGGGTGTAATCGATCGGCGCGATGGCGGTTGCCTCCCCGACGCGGTAGGCGCGCAGGAAGCAATTGTGCGCGCCCGCACCCACAAGGCCGATGCCTGCCAGCATCACCCATTCATAGGGCGTGGGGTCGATCCAGTTGAGCGCCATGGGGATCACCGCCATGCCGCAGCCGAACACGCCCGAAAACAGCATCATGGTCAGCGGCCCGTCCTTGTCGGCGACGAGCTTGACCATGACGGCCGCCCCCGCCACCAGCAGCGCACCGAACAGCGCCACGAAGGCCGCAGGCTCGAAATCGCCGGACGGGCGCAACATGATCAGCACACCGATGAACCCGAGGATGACCGCAATGATGCGGCGCGGGCCGGGCACTTCGCGCAGGAAGATGATGGCCAGCGGCACCAGGAACAGGCCTTGGGCGAACTGGATCGCCTGCGCGTCGGCCAGCGGCAGATGCACGAAGGCATAGACCATGCACAGCATCGCCCCGCCGCCGATGACCCCGCGCAGCGTCATCAGGCGCGGATGCGCGGGCCTGAAGCCGCCATGCCGGATCAGCCAGGGCATGATGATGAGGGTAGCGAAGAACAGGCGGAAGAACGCCACCTGCATGGTGTCGAGCCGGGTGCCGAGAAACTTGGTAAGCACCGCCATGACCGTGAACAGCGCCGCCGAGGTGAGCAGCCACAGCGCCCCGCGCGTATTGGCGGGCAGCGCCTCCCAGGCCGCGGCGAACCGCGCACGCCGGTCATCAAGGGCGGATGCGGGGGGTTGCTCGGTCATGGGCGGGGTCTTTCCTGGTACGCTGCCTTGGGGACGCAAAGGCAGGGCGGCGGCCAGCGCACCGCAGGCAAGGCACGGGCGACAGGGCCATGGAACCGCCAAAGGGGGAGGCCAAAAGGCCCCGCCAATCTATGCGCCGCGGGGCGAGGCTACAAGATGACTGGGAGTCATGATTATGCGGAGCATGGCTGCGCATTTGCTCAGGCGTCCGCTGGCCCTGCGTCCGTCATGAGAGGCTGAGCGCAATCCGGCCGGAAATCAGGGCGCGGGGGCCACTGGCAGGGCCGGACCGGCGGGAAGCGGCGGCTCCGCGCGGGTAAAGGTCTCAAGATCCCTCGCCAGCCGCGCCCGCACCAGCTGGCCGATCAGGTCGTAGCCGGCGTCGTTGAAGGTCAGCCCATCCCAGCGGAACAGGCTTTCATCGATGCGGCCGTCCGCCGTCAGCATTGGGGTCGAGATATCGATGAAATGCACCCCCGGCGTTGCCGCCGCCATGGCGGACAATTGCGTGTTGGCCTGGGCAAATGCCGCCCAGCGCGCCTTGCGCATGGGCTGCGGCGGGATCGACAGGACATAGACCTGCGGGTCGTCGTCAGGGCCGAGGCCTGCCGGACGCAGGATGCTTATGAGCGCCGCCACATCCGCTTCGACCTCATCCGCCGGCTTGCCGCCGACATCGGCCAGATCATCCGCCCCGGCGGAGATGACCACCGCCCGCGGCCCATAGGGCAGGATGATGCGCGGGGCATAGGCGGCCACATGGGACACATGGGCGCCGCCGAAGCCGCGATTGAGCACCGGCAGCGGCGCGAGATCGCGGGCGAGCGTCTCCCATTTGCGGATGGTGCCGCCCCCGGCAAAGACGATCTGCCCCGCCTCTGGCGGATTGGACACGTCCAGCCGCTCGAACTCGGCGATCTCCCCGGCCCAGTACTCCGCCTCGCCGGAGGCCAGCAGCACATAGACCAGGAAGCCGAAGACGGCGAGGATCAGCACGGCCGCAAGCAGGACGGCGCGGATTGCTCCGCGCCGCCACTCGCGACCATACCGGTCATCCATCCTATTCAGTGGTGAGGACAATCTTACCCTTCACCTTGCGCGCGGCCATGTCCTTGAGGGCGGAGGCCGCATCCTCAAGCGCATAGGTCTTGGACACATGCGGCTTGATCTTGCCGTCGCGGAACCAGGTCATCAGCTCGTTGAGATTGTCCTTGTTGCGCTCCGGCTCGCGCGCGGTGAACGCGCCCCAGAACACGCCGACAATCTGGCAGCCCTTGAGCAGCGCCAGGTTGAGCGGGATCTTCGGGATCGGACCGGACGCAAAGCCGACCACAAGGAAGCGGCCTTCCCAGTTGGTGGCGCGCAGCGCCGGCTCGGAATAGCTGCCGCCGACCGGGTCATAGACCACATCAGCACCCTGGCCGCCGGTCAGCTCCTTGATCTTGTCGGAGAAGGCCTTCTGCTCATCCCGCGACATCTCGCCGGAGGGATAGACGAAACCGTCATCGGCCCCGTGATCCTTGGCGACCTGCACCTTGTCCTCGGTGGAGGCTGCGGCAATGACGCGGGCACCCATGGCCTTGCCGAGCTCAACAGCCGCCAGGCCGACGCCGCCGGCAGCCCCCAGCACCAGCAGGGTCTCGCCCGGCTTGAGCTGCGCGCGGTCCTTCAGCGCGTGATGGGAGGTGCCATAGGTCATCAGGAAGGCAGAGGCGGACACGAAGTCCATGTCGTCCGGGAAAGGCGTGCAGCGGGCTTCCTCAAGCACCAGCTCCTGGGCGTAGCCGCCCCAGCCGCAGGACCCGATCACCCGGTCGCCTTCCTTGAGGTTCTTGACGCCGGGGCCGACCTTGTCGACCACACCGGCCACTTCGCCGCCCGGCGAGAACGGTAGCGGCGGCTTGAACTGGTACTTGTTCTCGATGATCAGCACGTCGGGGAAGTTGACGGCAGCCGCCTTGACGGCGATGCGCACCTGGCCTTCGCCGGGCTCCGGCGAGGCGACATCCTCGATCACCAGGCTGTCCGGCGGCCCATATTCCTTACACAACACTGCCTTCATGGCACTCTCCCTTGGTTCGGGTTTTTGACGAATAAGAGTTGGATGACGCGGCGTTGCAGCACGCGCCTATTCGCCAACGGATGTACCATGACGGGCCGCTGCACGGAAACCGGCACGATCCGGGGATGGACATAATGTCAGGGAAGAAAGGAAAGGCGGCTCAGGACCCGGCGCGGCCGCTCTTGCCGATATAGGTGACCTCGATGCCGATCTCGGCCCCTTCGCCCGTCACCGCGACAGCGGCCTCGGCGAAATCGGGTGCCGACAGCACCGGCATGGCGCCATTGGAGAAGCCCAGCGGCTCAAGCGGGATGCCGAACAGGCCCCGGTCGAGCGTGCGGTTGCCGTTGAGATCGTAATAGGCGACCACCGCATAGGTGCCCGGCTCAAGCCCGGTGAAGACAGCGCGCACCGGCCCCGTCTCGGGCACGGCGACCTCAACCTTGGCGTCTTCGGCCTTGAGGAAGGTCTCGCCTGATTTGTAGAGATTGACGCGCACCTGCCCCTGGCCGGGCATGGTGCCGGCAATGACGACGGCAAGCGTTGCGCCGTCGCCGTCGGGCAGTGCCGTACTCTGGTTGAGGGTGCCCTGGTTGAGCGTGGTCTGTTCAGACGTGGCCTGCCCGGCAACAGGCTGGGGCGACACGGCATCAGCCGCCTGCGCGGGCAGGATCGTGGCGCCGACCAGCGCGCCCATCAGCGCACCGGCCCATAGGCCACCCAGCAAGCTGCCCTGCACGCCGCCCAAAGCCCGGTGAAGGGCACCCTGCGATGTCCGCGAAATGACCACGTCTGTCCTCACACAGCCGGATGCGAAATCTTGTTTTTCTTGGGCAAACGGCAGTGCAACGGAAGAAGCAGACCTGAGCCCGCCCAAATTATGGGCACGAAATCATTTATGACAAATGCACATCGGCGTGAGAGGGGTGTGATATTGACATGGCTTCGCTGACAGTGGCCGCCGCGCCACAGGACGTGCTGCCGTTAACCCTGTTACTGCTGCCTGAGACCGCGCCTGCCATGACCGACCCGAAGACAGAAGCTGCCACACCCTCCGCCGGCCAGCCTGGCAACCAGCCCGCAAACGTGGCGACCACGCGCCCGCGCGGCTATTTCGCGATCGGGGCCGAACGCATTTCGAAGACCGGGAACATGGGCAATCTTGTGCGCTCGGCGCACGCCTTCGGGGCCAGCTTCTTCTTCACCGTGGATGCCCATTACCGCCTCAAGGGCGCGCATTCCGACACCTCCGACGCGGGCAGCAACATCCCCTTCTATGACTGGGAGACCGTGGGCGACGTGATGCTGCCCAAGGGCTGTGACCTTGTGGGCGTGGAGCTGATGGATGAGTCGATCGACCTGCCGAGCTTCTATCACCCCAAGCGCGCAGCCTATGTGCTGGGGCCGGAGGCGGGCTCGCTGTCAGACGAGATGCGCGAGCGCTGCACGAGCTTCATCCGTATCCCGACGGCTTTCTGCATCAACGTGGCCATGGCGGGCGCCATCGTGATGTATGACCGGGTGAAGACCCTGGGCAATTTCCCGCCACGGCCGACATCATCCATCGCGATGCCGGAAGCCTCCAACCTGCTGCCGGATGGAAGCTATGCAGGTCTGCGGCATGGCAGCGGCGACAGGCGCGCCACAGCGAGCCCTAGCTACCGAGAACGCGCTGCACGAGTCCGAGAGCGCCGGTCAGCTGCAAAGGAGCGTCCGTGATCGCCAGCGCGTAACAGGTCGCGCCCTTTTCAGCGATCGGCTTGTGGGTGATCTCGGGAGAGGCAACACAAATGTCGCCGGGCCCGTAGCGGTCCCGCCCGTCCCCGAAGGCACCGGTAAGCACCAGCGTCATCTCCTGACCCTTATGCGTATGGGTCGGCACGCCATAGCCCGGATCGATGCGGTAGAGCTTCACCTCGCCCTCACCGGCCTCGAAGCCGAGATCCATGGCGCGGACGCCCGGTGTCACGAAAGACCACTTGCCCCCATGGGCGGCCACCCGCTCGCGGATCACCGCCGGAAGCACGTCAAGCTCGGCATCCGGTGCGGGCGCAGACGGTGCCGTCTCCGGCAGGGCGTCGATCGCCGCCATCACGTCAGCGAAGGCCCCCTCGCCCATCGGCACGGGCTCGGCTTCCTCAAGCATCAGCCCGGCGAGATCACCGGCGACGGCCAGCGTCTCGCTGATCTCCGGCCGTAACGCCATTTGCGCGGCGACCATCAGCCGCGTCGCGTCATCCAGCGTGCCGGTGACGTAATCGAGCAGGATTTCTTCTCCGAACTGCCGGGCAAGCGGTTCCACGGCGTCCTCCCTGGAAGTGATGTCGGGCGACTGTTTGCTGGTGCGGTCTGTCATGGTCACACCGCTCCATCAAGCCCGCCCTTGAGCTTGCGGAAAGCAAGTCTAAGGCGTGATTTGACGGTGCCCAGCGGCAAGTCAAGATTTTCGGCGATCTCGCTGTGCGACCAGCCCTTGAAGAAGGCAAGCCGGATCAGCTCCGCCTGCTCCTCCGGCAGGGTGGTCAGCGCATCCCGCACCCGCGCCTCGCGCTCGCTGGCGGCCACGGCCTCGTCGGGCTGTTCGGCTTCCGACGGCAGCAGCAGCGGGTCATCGGGATCATAATCGGGGAACTTCTCCCGCCGCAGCACGTCGATGCGCCGGTTGCGGGCGATGGTGTAAAGCCAGGTGGAGACGGAGGACTGGCGGCGGTCGAACTGCCCGGCCTTGCGCCAGACGGTGATCATCACCTCCTGGGCGACTTCTTCCGCCTGCGCATCACTGGAGCCGAGCTTCATCAGATAGCCCTTGAGGCGCGGGGCGAAATAATCGAACAGGACGGCAAAGGCCGCCTTGTCCTGACGCGCGGCGACGGCCTCGATGCAGTCGGCCATGGCCTCCCGGTCATAGGCCGTCTGGCCGGCCTTGGTCCCGCCTGCTCCCATACCTGCTTTAGACGCAGTCACTGCCAAATCCGGCCATCCTCGGTCATCATGAAGCCGCCTGGCCGCGCCCCCGCGCTCCTGCCGTTCATCCGGCGGGGATTACGTTACGGCAACGGCCTTGCGGCGGCAGGCCGGGTCACGAAAAGGCCACGTTCCCTGCGCACATTCCGGCATTCAACGCCACTTGGCCGGGAGACGCAATGTCTGTCCGCCCGCCCCGCAACCGTCCGCACGCGCCCGCGACACTGGCACAAGGCCGCGCGATGCGCCTTAAGGCTGTTTGCGACGGCGGGTGACAGGAGACGCCGATCAGCGATATGAAAAGGCCGGACAGCCGGACATCTCCGCTCAACGGGTCCGCTCCAAGCCCCACGACATGAAGCCCCCACGTTACGAAGCAAGGAAAACCCCGCGCATGACCCGCTCCGCCATTCTGCCCGCCCTCGCCCTCTTCGGTGCCGCTCTGGGGGCAGCAGCCATGACGACCGCGACGGCCGCCCGCGCCGCAGAGCCCGTGCCCCTGGGCACTTTCTCCGACTGGCGCGCCTACAAGCTGGATAACGGTGCCAACACCATCTGCTATGCGCTGAGCCAGCCCAAGGACACCGAGCCGAAGAATGTGCGCCGCGGCGAGATCTACGTGATGGTCTCCAACTGGCCGGGCCGCAAGGTGAAGGGCGAGGTGAGCGTGGTGTCGGGCTATCCCTACAAGGACAAGTCCACCGTGACCGCCGATGTGGACGGCGCCAAATACACCCTGTTCACCGAGAATGACGCCCGCAACGAGGGCGGCGCCTGGGTGCAGGACCGCGCCAGCGAAGCCAGGCTGCTGTCGGCCATGAAGCGCGGCAACTCCCTGCGCGTGCTTGGCACCTCCGCCCGCGGCACGCTGACCAAGGACCGCTATTCCCTCTCCGGCATCACCGCCGCGGTGAAGGCCATTGACGGGGCCTGCAAGTAGGCTGCACATACGCCATGGCCTCAACCCAGCTCGACATCGCCCGCGCCAACCCCAACGCCCCGACCGTCGCCGGCGTGATATCGGCTGCGCCGGGCTCAGCGCCTGGGGTAACTGCGGACGCACGCCCGTCGCTTATCGGCAAGTCGCGCAAACAGCTGACAACGGCCCTGCAGGACATCGGCATCGCGGAGAAAGAAAGCCGCATGCGCGCCAGCCAGATCTACAACTGGCTGTATGTGCGCGGCGCCAGATCCTTCAGCGAGATGGCCAACATCTCCAAGGCCGTGAAGGCGCGGCTGGACGAGCATTTCTCGATTGCCCGCATGGAGGTGGTGACCGAGCAGATATCCACCGACGGCACCCGCAAATGGCTGCTGCGCCTGCCCGACGGCAACGAGGTGGAGACCGTGTTCATCCCCGAGCCGGGCCGCGGCACGCTGTGTGTCTCGTCCCAGGTCGGCTGCACGCTCACCTGCTCCTTCTGCCATACGGGCACCCAGAAGCTGGTGCGCAACCTGACGCCGGACGAGATCACCGGCCAGGTGCTGATCGCCCGCGACAGCCTGGGCGAATGGCCCGAGCCCAACACCCCGTCGCACGCGCGCGAGCGCTCCATCACCAATGTGGTGATGATGGGCATGGGCGAGCCGCTCTATAATTTCGACAATGTGCGCGACGCGCTGGACGTGGTGTCGGACGGCGACGGGCTGTCGATTTCCAAGCGCCGCATCACGCTGTCCACCTCTGGCGTGGTGCCGGACATCGCCCGCTGCGGCGAGGAGATGGGCGTCATGCTGGCGATCTCGCTGCACGCCGTCCGCGACGACATCCGCAACGAGCTGGTGCCGATCAACAAGAAATATCCGATCGCAGCGCTTCTCGACGCCTGCCGGAATTATCCCGGTGTCTCCAACGCCCGCCGCATCACGTTTGAATATGTGATGCTCAAGGGCGTGAATGACAGCGACCAGGACGCGCGCGAGCTGGTGCGCCTGCTCAAGGGCATTCCGGCCAAGATCAACCTGATCCCGTTCAACCCGTGGCCGGGCTCAGCCTATGAGTGCTCCGACTGGGACCGCATCGAGGCATTTGCCGAGATCATCAACCGGGCAGGCTATGCGAGCCCCGTGCGCACCCCGCGCGGACGCGACATTCTTGCGGCCTGCGGCCAGCTCAAGTCGGAAAGCGAAAAGGAACGGGCCTCCGTCCGCCTGGCGCGCCGGCGGGCCGAGGCACAGGACGGGACCCAGGACGAGCCCGGCTCCGCCGCGTCCTGAGAAGGCTTTGTCCCGCGTCCCCCGGGGGACTTGCACCCAAGCAACCGATCCGTATGATCCCGCGCTTCCGCCCGGGCGTCCTGCATATGACGCAGCGCCCGTGGCCGTTTCGGGGGACAGAACTTCATGCCGGGCTTGAAGGCCATGACGGCGCATCCGTTGCGCCAGCAGCTGAACGACGAGGTGCATTCGCGCCCCTCGGCCGATGTGCATGCCCCCATGATGGTGACCCAGATCGCCACCATTACCGGCGAGACCGGCGTGGAAGCAGAGCGCGAGATGCTGCGCGGGCTGGCGCGCGACATGGGCGTGTCGACGCCGGAGAATTTCGGCAATCACCTGGCGATTGATCTGGGCACGGACGAGACCGCCGTGCGGCTGGTGTGGGAACGGCACACGGAGTTTTCCACCTATGCCTTCTCCCGCCCCTGCCCGGAGCTGGCCCCGGACACTGCCGGGGGCGCCGGCAACAAGGATGCCGCCCGCGCCGACGTGCCCGACCTCAACGAGGTATTTCTGAATTCACCGCTGGCGTCGATCCCCGAGGACTGGCGCGCGCGCCTGCCCGGCGAGGTGCTGGTGGGGATCAACCTGCTCGCCATTCCCGGCAATGCCAGCGACATCGAGGCGCGGCTGCCGGAGGTGTTCAACGGCAACAAATGCGTGGGCGCCGGCATGTCAGGCGGCAGGGCCGCGGCGTGGACCGATTTCCGCCTGCATGACGATGACGGCATGAGCCGCATCCTTGTTGCCAACCAGACCCTACGCCCGGGCCGCCTTGGCCGTCTCGTCCAGCGCCTGCTGGATGTCGAGACCTACCGCATGATGGCGCTACTGGCCTTTCCGCTCGCCCGCGAGGTGACGCCCGACCTCGGCTCGATTGAAACCGAGCTGTCGACGCTAGCCGCGGAGACCGCGCGCATCCGCAATCTGGAAGACGAGCAACGGCTTCTGGCCCAGCTCTCGACGCTGGCAGCCCGCGCCGAAGACCTGGCCGCGCGCACGCATTACCGCTTTTCAGCCGCCCGCGCCTATCACCAACTGGTGGACCGGCGCATCAGCGAGCTGGATGAGGTGAAGCGCGAGGGGCTGCAGCAGATCGGCACCTTCATGGATCGCCGCCTCGGCCCCGCCATGCGTACCTGCACGGCGGTTGCCGATCGGCTTGAGGCAGTGTCGGCCCGCATTTCGCGCGCCTCGAGCCTTCTCAACACCCGCGTGGAGGTGGCCCTGCAGGAGCAGAACCAGACGCTGCTGCGCTCGATGGAGAGCCGCACGAGACTGCAGGTCCGCCTGCAGGAAACCGTCGAGGGGCTGTCGGCTGTCGCCATCACCTATTACCTCGTCGGCCTCATTGCCTATGTGCTGAAGGCGATGGAAAAGGCCGGCCACCCGGTGAACCCCACCCTGATGACCGGCCTGATTGCGCCCTTCGTGCTGGCGGCTGCCTATATGGCGATGCGGCAGATCAGGAAGCGCGTGACCCGCAGCGGCATCGCCGGCGGGGCAGGCGGCGACCTCTAGGACACCACCGCTGCCTAGCCCGCGGGTCGTGCCGCATCCGCATATTGCTCGGCGAAGGCGCCCTTGGGCGGGATTGGCGTGATCACGTCCACGAGATTGCCGTCCGGGTCCGTCATGATGAAATGACGCTGGCCGAAATCTTCGTCGCGCAGGGACAGCAATATCTCCGCCCCGCGCGCCTGCATGCGCGCATGGATCGCGTCCACGTCATCGGTCTCGAAATTCATCAGCCGAGGCGCCGCAACGCCGCGATGGCCCTCGGGCATGGTGGCGTGACCTGCGGCGATGATCGCCAGATTGCCCGCGCCGCCGCCTGACGCATGACCGTCAGCGTCGCCTGCGGTGAGGTGTACATACCAGTCCGCCTCGAACGCCGTGAGAAGCCCGAAGGCCTCGCGATAGAAATCCGCCAGCCGGGCGACATTCTCCGTCGCCACCACCGGATAGAGGCTCGTAATGCTCATCGTCCTGCTCCCTTGCCTGGACCGCGCCATTTCACAAACAGACAACCTGTTTGTTTTATCCATATACAAACAGTCTGCCTGTTTGTAAAGTCCCGACAGTCACATCAGGGTCGACGCCATGGCCACCAACGAACAACGCACTGCCCGCACCCGCGCCAGCCTCCTGAAGGCCGCCCGCGCCGAATTCGCCGCCCACGGCTATGCGGACGCCGCCACGACCGCGATCGTGTCCCGCGCCGGCGCCACGCGCGGGGCGCTGTATCATCACTTCAAGGACAAGCTGGCCCTGTTCGACGCCGTGGTGGAGGCGGAGGATGCACGGCTGGCACAGCTGATCGACGACGCCACCGAAGACATGCCGGACGCGTTCAAGAGTCTCCGCCATGGGATCGGCATCTATCTCGACGCCGCCACGGCCCCGGCCACCCGGCGCATCCTGATGCTGGACGGCCCTTCGGCGCTGGGCTGGACGCGCTGGCGCGAGATCCAGGCCCGCCACTCCCTGCGCACATTGCGCGAGGGGCTGGAGGCGGCACAGGCGCAAGGCGCGCTGACCCCAGACCTTTCGGTCCCCGTCACCGCGTCCCTGTTTGCCGCAGCGCTGGACGAAGCCGTCCACGTCATCGCTGAATCCAGGAACCGCAAGCAGGCGCGCGCCCAGGCAGTGGCCGCTGCTGAAGCAATGCTGGACGGTTTGAAAGCCTGAAACTTACGGCCAGTGCTGACCCGCGGCGCGGGCGACGAAGCCGATGATCTCGTCTTCCACCTGCGCCTTGTTGGGCCGGGGCGTGGCGGAGACCGCCTGCGTCAGCCCCGCCATGACGCCGCCGAGGATCATCGACACCAGAAGCTCCGGATCGAACCGGCCATCAATGTCGCCCTCGCGCTGGGCCTGGGCGATGTTGAGCGCCCCCAGCCGGGCAACCCGTCGGGCGCGCTCGGCACTTTCCGGCCCCAGCGACGGATCATTCTGCAGCGAACCGATGATGACCGGCGCCAGCGGTTCATCGAGAAAAAACGAAATGAGATCGCGGATGCGCGCCTGTTCCCGGTCGATCCAGCGCGCGCCCTCATAGGGCACGGCAATGATCGCGTCGTCCATGCGCGCGTAGAAATCCGCCACCACCGCCGTCAGAAGGCCTGCCTTGTTGCCGAAATGATAATGCGCCAGCGCCGTGGACACCCCGGCGCGTTTGGCGACATCCCCCATCTCAAGCTCGCCGCCCTTCTCCACCAGCACCTCACCTGCCGCAGCAACCAGCAGCCGCTTGGTTTCCTTGGCGGGCCGGCGCGTGCGCTTGACGGGAGAGAGGGGGGTGGCGGTGTCAGCCATGGCGCGGGGTCCGGTCACTCTTCCAGTTTGCGCTTGGGGTGCATGCCATTCACCATGCCGATGAAGGGCGGATAGACGCCATACCCGACCATGCGCTTCATGTCTTCGGTCATGCTGCGGATCGTGTCCTTGGAGAGCGACAGGAAAAAGTTCTCCTGCGTGCGCAGCCACGGCTCGCAATATTGGCAGGTGACGCCCAGCCGTGCCGCGTCAGACCGGTTGGCCCCGCCGCCATGCCACAGCGTGCCCGGATAAAACACCACCGACCCCGGCGCCATCACGGCCTGCACCGTCTCGTCCTCGGCGCGGGGCACCCGGCCATCCGGCCAGGTTTGGCTGCGCGGGAAGACGACCGTTGCGCCATTGTCTTCCGTAAACGGATCAATCGCCCACACGGTGGCAGCACTCAGCCCCGCGCGCGGGCGCGGCACCGGATAAAACCCGTCATCTGCATGGGGCGCCTGTTCGGTTTCACCGGGCAGGATGTTGATCGCCTGTGCCTGCGACAGCAGATAGCCGGGCATCAGCAGGCTGTCGAGCAGCGCCAGGATGCGCGGATGCTCGATCAGCTTGTCGGTGACCCGCGTCTTCTCCGGCATTGAGTAAAGCCGCTGGGTGAGGTGGCCCTCGAAATCATTGCGGCCCGTGTGGTCGAGCATCGTCAGGAGCTCGGCCCGGATGGCGCTGATCTCGTCGTTGCTCAACAGCCCCTCGATGATGACATAGCCCTCGCTCTCAACCGCTGCGAGATCCCGCGCCAGATCATCCGGGTCCACCTTGTCGATGGCGGTGCTCCGGGTGGCCTTGTAGGTGCCCGCAAGGTCCGGGCGGCCCGGGCCCTGGCGCTTGAGGCCGGTTGGTGTCGGATGGGAATTTTGCATGGCTGCGCTCCTTACTGATTTCAAATCAGTAACAGGGTGCAAGGCTCACCGTCAACTCTCCGGCAGCCCGGTGATCACCGGCAGGCGCGCCTTCAGCGCCGCCGCCATGTGATCCATGAAGGCCCGCACCCGGGCGGTCTTGCGCAGATCGGCATGAGTCAGCAGCCACACCGCATAGGCCTCCTCGCGCTGATCGGGAAATAGCCGGACGAAGCCCTCGTCCACCGCCCCCAGAACCGACGGCAGCCGCGCAATGCCCGCCCCGGCACGCACCAGCGCTGCGATCTGTAACGGATCACCCGCCGTCAGCGAGGCCTGCGACCCGGGCAGTTCGGCCCGCAGCCACGGCACATGCACCGCATTGTCGCGCCGGCCGGTATAGCCAAGCAGCGGCGGCTGGCCGGCGAGATAGGCCTCAACGCCGCCCGCCGCCTCAACCGCGGCGCGGCCCGCATAAAACCCGTAGCCCACCGGCCCGAAGCGCTGGCCCACCAGATTGTCCGGCGGGGTGTCGGTGACCCGCACGACGACATCCGCCTCGCGTCGGTCCAGATTGACCGACACGTAATCCGCCATCACCTCCAGACACACATCCGGATAGGCGCGGGAGAACGCGTCAAAGACAGGCGGCAGAAGATGAATGCCGATCAGCGGATTGACCGACACCCGCAGCGTGCCCGTCAGCGCCAGGTCACGCCCCGCCACCCGCCGTAGCGCGGTGGCGGCTGTGTCATCCATCAGGGCCGCCGATCCGGCAAGTTCCTCGCCCGCCGGGGTCAGCACGACAGCTCCCGCCGATGGCCGGTCAAACAGCCTGACCCCCAATTGCTGCTCCAGCCGGCCCAGCCGCCGCGACAGGGTGGCGTGGCCAAGGCCAAGCTGACCGGCTGCCTTGCGCAAACTGCCCGCCCGGCCGACAGCCAGCAGCAGGCGCAGATCATCCCAGGAGGGGTCTTCCGGTGCGTTCAGCCCGCCAGTGGCCTGGTCGGTTCTTTTTTGGACCATGTCGGTTCTTTTCTGTCATCTTATGGACCGAATTCGAAACACCTAGATCGGGTGACAGAACCGGGTCATCAAGGGGCACGGACTTCATCAGGCGGCGCCATCCTTCAACAAGCCGCCATTCAGCCGGAGGAGACTTCCATGACATTCCCCATCATCACCGCAGCCCTGGCCGGACTGCTGTTGATCCTGCAGCAGGTGCTGATGCTGTCAGCCGGCACCCTGCGCGCCCGAACCGGCATCGGTGTCGGCTATGCAGACGACAAGAATTTGGAGCGGCTGGTGCGGCGCCACGGCAATCTGGCGGAGAATTCTGCGATTTTCATTGCCGGGCTGGCGCTGCTGGAACTGGCCACCGGCCCCACACTCGCCGTGCAGATCTTCGCCGGCGTCTTCCTGCTGGCCCGCCTGTCGCACGCCTTCGGCTTTTCCAACCTCAAGGGCTCCCACGGCAAGCTGGCGGGTGACGGGGCCACGGGCTCAGGCACGGTTGTGCTGTTCCGTGCAGGCGGCGCCACGCTGACAGCCCTCACAGGCATCGCGCTGGGGGCCTATCTGCTGTGGGTCATGGTCCCGCAACTGCCGTTCTGAGCCGCATCTTTGGCTGCCCGCCGGACGCCCTTTGCCGCAGCCCATGCATCTGCGGGCATCACCCTTCCGGCGGGCAGCCAACTGACCCTTTGACAAACGCCGCCAGACGCGCAAAACCCCGCCCCAAGAAATGTGCGCCCATTCACCGGGCGCACCTGCAAGAAGCGGGGCACAACAAAAATGAGCGTGACCGACGTCAAGAAGGTGGTGCTGGCCTATTCCGGCGGCCTGGACACCTCCATCATGCTGAAATGGCTGCAGGAGACCTATGGCTGCGAGGTGGTGACCTTCACCGCCGATCTCGGCCAGGGCGAAGAGCTGGAGCCGGCCCGCAAGAAGGCCGAGATGGCCGGCATCAAGGAAATCTACATTGAGGATGTCCGCGAGGACTTCGTGAAGGACTACGTCTTTCCGATGATGCGCGCCAATGCGCTCTATGAAGGCCTTTACCTGCTCGGCACCTCCATCGCCCGTCCGCTGATCGCCAAGCGCCAGATCGAGATCGCCCGGGAAACCGGCGCGGACGCCGTGTGTCACGGCGCCACCGGCAAGGGCAACGACCAGGTGCGCTTCGAACTGGCCTATTACGCCCTGCAGCCGGACATCAAGGTCATCGCCCCCTGGCGCGACTGGGAACTCAAGTCCCGCCAGCAGCTGATCGACTTTGCCGAAAAGCACCAGATCCCCATCGCCAAGGACAAGCGCGGCGAGGCCCCCTTCTCGGTGGATGCCAACCTGCTGCACACCTCCTCCGAGGGCAAAGCGCTGGAAGACCCGGCGGTCGAGGCCCCCGAATATGTCTATCAGCGCACGATTTCGCCGGAGGACGCGCCCGACACCCCGACTTATATCGAGGTGGGTTTTGAAAAGGGCGACGCTGTCTCCATCAACGGCGTGACGATGTCACCGGCAACCCTGCTGACCGAGCTTAACCGCTATGGCCATGACAACGGCATCGGCCGGCTGGACCTCGTGGAAAACCGCTTCGTCGGCATGAAGAGCCGCGGCATCTACGAGACGCCCGGCGGCACCATCCTGCTGATGGCCCATCGCGGCATTGAGCAGATCACGCTTGACCGGGGTGCGGCGCACCTCAAGGACGAGCTGATGCCGAAATATGCCGAACTCGTCTATTTCGGCATGTGGTTCTCGCCGGAGCGCGAGATGCTGCAGGCCCTGATCGACAAGAGCCAGGAACACGTCAACGGCACCGTCCGCCTCAAGCTCTACAAGGGCTCGGTGGATGTGGTTGGCCGCTGGTCGGACAACTCGCTCTATTCCATGGAACACGTCACCTTCGAGGAAGATGACGTCTACGACCAGGCGGACGCCTCGGGCTTCATCAAGATCAATGCCCTGCGCCTGCGCCTCCTGGCCGACCGCAACCGCCGTATCAAAAGCTGATTTCGAGAAAAGGCAAAACTCAGTATGCGTATTGAAGCCCTCCCCATCGGAGAGAACCCGCCGGAAGACCTCAACGTGATCGTTGAAGTGCCCGTCGGCGGCGCGCCCATCAAGTACGAGTTCGACAAGCCCTCAGGCGCCCTGATGGTGGATCGCTTTCTGAACGCGTCCATGCGCTACCCGTGCAATTACGGCTTCGTGCCCCACACCCTGTCTGACGACGGTGACCCGGTGGACGTGCTGATTGCCGGCACCCCGGCGGTCGTGCCCGGCGCCGTGCTGGCCGCCCGTCCCGTCGGCGTGCTGCTGATGGAAGACGAAGCTGGCATGGACGAGAAGATCCTCGCCGTGCCGCCGCACCGCCTCAACACCTATTACGACAAGGTGGAGAACTACACCGACCTGCCGAAAATGCTGCTCGACCAGATCGAGCACTTCTTCAACCACTACAAGGCGCTGGAGCGCGACAAGTGGGTGAAGCTCAATGGCTGGGCGGACGCGGACAAGGCCCGCGAGATGATCGTCAAGGCGATCGAGAAGGCCAAGGTCTAGGACGCAAGGCCGGGCGCTATCCGGCCCGCCAGGCCGACAGCCCGTCACACATCAAGCGCCCAAGCAGGTCAGCCGCCTGCTTGGGCGTTGTTCTTTGGGCCGCCGCCTCAGCCCCCAGCGCGTCCGCCGCCCCAAGGAACCCGAGGATCACCAGCCGCGCCTTTTGCGGCGGCAGGCTGACAAAGGGCCGCAATGCCTGGTGAATGCCGGACACATAGGCCTCCCGCAATTCACCCTTGGCCGCCTGCATGGCGTCTGATCCTTCAAGGGCTGCGGCAATGGCTGCATAGGCCGGCCCTACCTGCACGCAGCAGCGAATATAGGACGCGGCAATCACCTCACAGACCGCCTCCAGCGTATCCGGCCCGTTGGCCAGAACGTCACGCGCGGCCGCCATTTGATCTTCATCGAGCCGCCGGTAAAGCGCGATGAGCGCGCCCTCGCGGGAGCCGAAATGATCATAGGCGATGGGCTTGGTGACACCGGCGCGCGCGGCCACCGCCTGCAGCGTCAGTGCTTCGGTGCCCGCCTCGGCCACGATGGCCGCCGCCGCCTCCAGCAACTGCGCCCGCCTCTCGGGCTTCGACATGCGCTGTGATGCCGCCATTGATCCACTCCTGCTTGACTCGTCGCCTGAACTACATATCCTACTTTTCGTAACTTACGAATAGTAACTTATTGGATATGCCATGACAGAGATCGCAGCCAGCCCCGGCCGCCCGGACATGCCGGCGGATGACGCAGCCGCCCTCATCTACGCCACAGGCCCTGCCTCCTATGACTACATCTTCGGCGGCATGGCCAGGCTGGCGCCCATCATCCGCCACGCCTGGCGCGGTGACGGCACTCTCTACTCCCATGAGACAGCAAGCGTCGTGATGGACGGCAGCACCATGGCGGGCATCGAGATCGGGTATGCGGGCGAGGAATTCTACGCCCGCCGGGACGCGACCGCCGGAGCCGCGGCCGAAGCGATGAAAGCAGGCGCTGTATCCTTCGAGGACCTGACAGCCATTGCCGAGAAGGCCGACAAGGCCAGCTACCTCAATGCCTGGGTGCCGCCCGACGTCTATTACCTGATGGCCCTCGCCGTACCGGAAAGCCAGCGCGGCCGCGGCATCGGCAAGGCGCTGTTGCAGCGCGCCATCGATCGCGCCCGCGCCGGCGGCTACCGCGCGCTTCACCTGGATGTGCTGTCGGACAACCCGGCCGTCGGCCTCTACACCGCCATGGGGCTGACCTGCGTGGCAGAAACCATCGCCCCCGAACCCTGTCGCGTCCATGGCATCCCGATGGAGATGCGCATGGCCATTACCCTGTAGGATCTGTCCCATGACCAAGACCATACTGATCGCCGGGGGCTACGGCCTCGTCGGCAGCCACATCGCCCGCCACATCCGCCGCCTGGTGCCCGACGCCCGCCTGCTGATCGCGGGCCGCAGCCCGGACAAGGCGACGGAGCTGGTGGCCGAGCTGGGGAATGCCACCGCCTGCACCATGGACAGCACCGACCCGCGCGCGGCCCTTGCCGCCGCCGGGCCGCTGGATGCCATGGTCTGCGCCCTGCAGGACCCCCATGACCAGCTGCTCGCCCATGCCATTGAGACCGGCTGCGCCCATCTGAGCATCACACGCTCAGTCAATGATATGGCATCGCTGCTGGCGCGCACCGGCAACAGCACCTTGCAGGCCCCCGTGATCCCCACCGCGCACTGGCAGGCAGGCATCACCACCCTTGCCGTCCTTGACCTGGTGCAGAGCGCGTTCGACCGCGTGGATCGCATCTCTATCGCGGCCCTGTTCGACATGGCCGACCCCATCGGCCCGATGACGCTGGAAGATTCCGGCAGCTTCTTCGGTAAGGCACAGGTGCTGCGCGACGGTGCCTGGTGCTGGGTGGACCCGGACGCGGAAGTGGCAAGCGTGCCGGTTGCCGGTGAAACGATCGAGACCCGCCCCATGAGCGTGCTCGATGTGCCGAGCCTGCGGGCCGTCACCCACGCGCGCGACATCGAATTCCGCCTCGGCATCGGCACCTCCCGCGGCACACGGGCGGGCGGCGCGGCCTCCCACGACATGGAGATCACCGTCGAGGGCACGGATGCATCGGGTGCAAAGCTCACCCGCACCCGCATCGTCTCCGACCCGCGCGGCCAGGCGGAACTGACCGCAACCGGCGCAGCCCTTGCGACCCGGCGCGCGGTCGGCGGCGATGAGCGGCCCGCGCCGGCCCCGGCAGTGCTGATGCCGGAAGCAATCCTGGATGCAGGAGAGGCGATGGCGGAGCTGCGCGCGCTGGGTGTGACGGTGGAAGAGTCGTGAGGCGTGACGGCGGCCTGATCCTTCAGGCCGCCTGACCGTCAGAACATCGGCGCGACGGCATCAAAGGGGACGATCCACATGTCGCCGCGCTGAAATTCCTCCAGCCCGCCGAACACATGCGCCGCCAGCTCCTGGGCCATGTCGCCGCCGGTCTGCGCATTGGTGAGCACCACCAGGGCCGTCTTGGCGCGCGGCTCGATTACCAGGATGCTGGCATAGCCGGGATTGGAGCCCCACTGCCACAGGGTACGCTGGGTTTCCCCGTCCGGCAGGCGGCGGTCGCGCACGCCGATGCCGAGCCCCCAGGCCAGGCCGTCCTCCGCCCCGTGCCCCACCTTGACGCGCGGACGCGTCATCTCACGCAAATCGCTGACGGCAAGCAGGCTCGGCGTCATCATCTCGTCGGCGAACCGCGCCATGTCGCCTGCCGAGGTGCGCAGGGAGGATGCCGGGTGCACGTCGCCTGCTGCCCTGAGCGGCACCGGCACGCTGCGGAACAGGAACGGCGTCAGCGACAGGACGCCGAGCACCAGCGCCACCCGCGTCCAGCCGCCGCCCATGGCCGCATCATCACGCCGCATGACCATGCCCGGCCGCTCACGGGTGAAGCCCAGCAGGTGGAACACCAGCCGCCACAGAATGGCGGCAAGGGCGACGAAGAGCAGGAAGATCAGGGTAATGAGGAACACGGCAGTCAGCAGGCCGAGGCCGACAAGCTCCAGCACCGCGACGAAGGCGGCGATGCCGCCGAGAATGGCCGGAAACACCAGGCTGCCTGCTTCCATATGCGGGTGCTGCAACACCAGCCGCACCACGAAGAAGGTGACGATACCGCCGACGACAAACACGGCGAGGAACGGCACAAAAACGAGCGCCAGCGGCACCCACAAGGGCACATGCCCCGTCGCCATCGCGCCCATGCGCTCCGGCGCCACCTCGAAGCCGGACGTGGCCATGCCGAGGGGGGCAAACACCCGGTCGCGCGCCACCTGCGCGAAGGGTGCCTGCTCATAGGCGCTGATGGCATAGCCCAGATAACCGAAGCCTTCCCCGGAATAGGCGAACGCACCGCCGGGCTCAGTCACCAGCGCATGGGTGCTGCGGCGGATGTCGTTGGTGAGGCCCGACCGGTGGGTGAGGATCTGTTCCAGCGTGACCGGCGGTACACGCCCGTCCTCATTGGCTTCAAGCCAGGCCGGTTCAACGCCGAGGCCCACATCCTTGTCGAGCCGCAGCTTGCCCGCCGCCACCAGCTGCATGGCCACATGCGCGGTGACGGGCTTGGAGAGCGACGCTGCCTCGAAGACCGTGTCCGGCGTCACCGGCGTGCGGCCGATGACATTGTCGACACCGAAGGCCCGCTCATAGACAAGGCGGCCATTGCGCATCAATGCCACCTGCGCACCGGGAACGTCGTTCTCGTCCATCAGGCGCGGCACGAAGGCATCAAGCGCCTGCGCGGTTTCCTCAACCGTCCAGGTAAGCATGCCCGTATCAGCCGCAGCAGTGCCCGCGCCCGCCACCATCAGGACGCCTGCCGCCAGAAGCCTGAGCGCGCGCTGTATCACCGCGTCAGATCCTCCAGGGAGATTTCTTCAAGAGGGATGCGCGGGATCTGGAAGTTGAGCCGCAGGGCATCAACCTTCGCCCTTACGTCATCCTCAAGCGGCCCACGTTCCTCGGCGCGCAGCAGCATGGCCAGCTCGTCGCGGTTCTTGACCCCGAGAATGACGCTGTCCACCCCTTCCATGCCCAGTGCATAGCGATGCGCCACCACGGCCGGGTCTTCGCCCAGTTCCGCGCACAGGGCACGGAACGGCTCGGCCTTCTTGTAGTCGGCCACATTGGCATTGTCGGCGGGCAGGGCGCGGTCGATCGCCGCCGTCAGCGCGCCTGCCTGCACGGCGCGGATGCCCAGCACGCCCACATCATTGTTCTTTGCCGTGCGGATGATGTTGCGCGGCTCTGCGGGCTCTTCATAGCTGCGCATGTCGCCGGCGGAATCCATCAGATTGGCGACAGCCTGGACGGCATCGGGTTTCACTTCATGGCGCAGGGCATCCATCACCGCGCGCGGCAGGCCCGTCCCCGTAATGCCCCAGGCACCGATCAGCCCCTTTTCCTTCAGGGCTTCCATGGCGGGGATCACGTGGTCCGTATAGAGAGAAAACCGCGTCGCCCAGCGGTGCTGCGTCTCCGCGTTGCGGGCATACTCGTAATCATCCGGGCAGATATTCGAATGCAGGAAATAGATGTCCGCCCGTTCGACCTTCATCGTTTCCAGCGACCGCACTAGCTTGCGCTCAAGCTCCGCGGCAATCTTGTCAGCCGGCGGGGAGCCGAGCTGGCACTTGGTGGTGACGCGCACACCGTCAGGCAGCGCGCCGTCGAAGGCCGCGCCAATGACCTGCTCAGCCTCACCGCGCCCGTAGCCCGGGGCCATATCAAGCAGGGTGATACCGCCCTCGACCGCGGCCCGCGCCGTGGCCACCGCTTCCTCGCGGGAGGTTTCTCCCCAGAGCTGGCCGAGCCCGCCGCCGCCGAGGGTGAGCGCGCTGACGGGCCAGAGCGATCCTAGCTGCCGTGTCTGCATGTGCCGCTCCTTGGAAAATGGGAGTTAAAGGGCCGTGCTCAAACCGCCGGGTCGGCGAGGCCCGCCTGCCGGTGCGCGGCGATCAGCGTGTTGCGCATCAGGCAGGCCACCGTCATCAGCCCGACACCGCCGGGCACCGGGGTGATAGCCCCGGCGATCTCCGAGGCGGGCGTGAAATCCACGTCGCCCACCAGCCGCGTCTTGCCCTCGCCCTTCTCCGGCGCCGGAATGCGGTTGATGCCCACATCGATCACCAGCGCGCCGGGCTTCACCCAGTCCGCCTGGACGAAATGCGGACGGCCGATGGCGGCCACCAGAATGTCCGCCGCCCGCGCCTCGGCCCGCAGATCCTTGGTGCGCGAATGCGCCATGGTGACGGTGCAGTTCTCTTTCAGCAGCAGCTGCGCCACCGGCTTGCCGACCAGGTTGGACCGGCCGATCACCAGCGCCTTGAGGCCCGAGAGATCATCCCGCACGCCCTTGAGCATCAGATAGGCGCCATACGGCGTGCAGGGCACCATGGCATCCAGCCCGCTGGCCAGCCGCCCGGCATTGAGCGGGTGCAGCCCGTCCACATCCTTGAGCGGATCGATGGTGTTGATCACCGCCTGCTGGGAAATCTGCGCCGGTACCGGGAACTGAACCAGGATGCCGCTGACTTCGGGGTCGTCATTGAGCTGGCGGACCAGCGCCAGCAGCTTGTCCTCGCTGGTGGTCTCCGGCAGGCGGTGCTCGATGGAGCGTATGCCGACTTCGGCACAGGCCCGGCCCTTGGAGGCCACATAGACCTTTGAGGCCGGGTCCTCGCCCACCAGCACCACCGCCAGCGCCGGGGTGATGCCGTGCTGCGCCTTGAGCGCCTCGACGCCCACAGCGACCCGCGCCTTGACCTCGGCGGAATAGTGTTTGCCGTCAATCAGCGTGGCGGGCATGGGCGGGCGGTCCTGTCTTGGCCGTCTGGCGGCGATATGCGGCGGAAGAAAGAAGGCAGAGCGGATCAGGCAGGCGTCACAGCATGTAGATGATGATGGCGCGCTGCAGGGCGAAGATGGCGATCAGCACGATCAGCGGCGACAGGTCGATCCCGCCCATCGCCGGCAGCATGTTGCGGATCGGCTGGTAGACAGGCTCGGTCAGCCGGTAGAGCATGTCGGCGATCTGGTAGACGACGCGGTTGCGCGTATCCAGCACGTTGAAGGCGATCAGCCAGCTCATGATGACGCTGATGATGACCACCCACCAGGCAAGGTTGAGGATAAGAAGCGCGACTTCTGCAAGAACCTGCATCGACCCGTCCAGACATGTGAAATTTCGTGATTCCACATGTACTTGCGCCGCCCTGCGGACGCAAGGCGGCATAGGCCACAAGCGGCCCTGCGAGAGGCCGGATCTTCAGAAAGTGACCATTCCGGCCGGGCGCGTCATCTGCGGGCGGTGAACTTGATCCACGCCATCACCGCCACGCAGAGCCTTACCAGGATGTTGTTGAGGATGATCGACGGCGCGCCGAGGATCAGGCCGTAAAACGCCCACATCGCCACACCGGCACCGAAGGCCGCCAGCCACCCCCACGAAAAATCATCCGCGTGGCGCGTTTTCACGGTCTTCCACACCTGCGGCAGAAAGGAGATGGAGGTGAGAACGGCCGCAAGCGCGCCAACCACCTCCGCATAGGGCACAAGGCCTGCCAGATCCATTCGTCAGTCCTGAGAAACGGCCGTGCACGGGGCCTGTGATGACGTGAATTCCCGCCCCTTCCATGCCACAGCCGGGGGACCGGCGCACGCTCTGCCGCCACCTTGACAGCCGGCGTCGGGAGACCCTAAATGCCGCCCTTGCCAAACCGGCAAATGCCCGCCCGGCACATTCCCAGCCGGAGACGCGCAACGGGGCCGTAGCTCAGATGGGAGAGCGCAGCAATCGCACTGCTGAGGTCAGGGGTTCGATTCCCCTCGGCTCCACCACTTATCCTTTCAGTCGGACTGGTTGCGCCTCGGTTTTTTGTTTTGGGGTGCTCCACCACTTCCCCTCTCAGTCGAGCTGGTTACGCCCCGGTTTTCTGTCTTGGGGTGCTCCACGAGTTTTTTGCCCAGGTCGGATAGAAACCGCTTCGAGTCCTGGATGACCCGACATGCTCGTGCCCTACTCGTACGCGGCGTTTCTCGGCCAGCGACGGTGCAGGTCGTCGATGACATAGGCATGGCTGTGCGCACCATGCGCGCCGCCACGCAGATGCGGATGACTGACCGGCAGATCAGGGTGGGTATGGGTCACGTGCTCAGGATCATCACGAAGCCAGAGGCGCGCTGCCGCAATGGTGGCCGCAAGGGCTATGGTTGCCAACGTCAGAAGCGCCGCCTGCGCGCCGAACACGGTCATCAGCGCGCCCGCGAGCGGGTAGGCAACAAGCCAGCACAGATGGCTGAGGGCAAACTGAGCAGCAAAGACCGCTGGCCGGTCCTCAGCATGTGAGGAACGTCGCAGCAGACGTCCGGACGGGGTCAGAACGGTTGAGTAGCCGAGCCCGACCAGCGCCCATGCCACGAGAAGCATCACCCAGCCCAGCCCCACCGCGCTCAGAAGAACAGCAAACCCACTCAGCACACATACAATCCAGCCAGCAGCGGCCAGCATGACCAGGCGGTCCGGCAACCGATCAAGAACGGGTGGCAGCAGCAGGGCCGCCAGCATGGAGCCGCCGCCGAAGGCCGCAAGCGCCCAGGCAACGCCGCTTTCACCAAATCCCAACCCAATGCCCGGTCCTGCCTGTACCAGTACAACGCTGTTGACGAGCACCATGGCCCCGCCGGCGGAGGCTGCGAGCGTCAGCGCCAGCAGGCCGCGCAATCGCGGGGTGGCGAGAAAAATCCGCAGGCCGCGAGTCGTGCGGTCATAAATGCCACGCCGGGGCTGAGACACTTCACCCGTGCCCCCACCCTGCGCCGGCCGCGGCAGCGTCACGCTTACAACGAGCAATGCGGAAGCGACGAACCCCAATGCAGTGCCAGCAAACAACAGGTCGTAGGACACCACTAGAAGCAACATGGCAGCCAGTGTCGGGCTGATGATGTTCTCCAGATCATAAGCCAACCGTGACAGCGACAGCGCCCGCGTATAGGCCGATTCATCCTGTAGAATGTCAGGAATTATTGCCTGGAATGTCGGTGTGAAGGCCGCCGACGCGGATTGAAGAACAAAAACAAGCGCAAAGACCTGCCAAAGCTCGCTGACGAACGGGAGTGCCAGCGCCGCCGCCCCCCGTACAAGATCCAACGCAACGAGCAATGCACGGCGCGGCATGCGATCGGCGAATGCCCCGGCAATGGGCGCAATCAGCACATAGGCCACCATCTTGATGGTGAAAATCATGCCCAGCACCAAACCGGCATCTGCCCCCGACAGATCATAGGCCAGCAGACCAAGTGCCACCGTGGCGAGCCCCGTTCCCAGAAGGGCAACAATCTGAGCTGCAAAAAGGTGCCGGTACGTAGAATTCGCAAGAATGGCCAGCATGGAGCAGCGCCTAGAGATAGCGGGTGATGGCTTTGAGTTCGGCGCGGTCCGCGTCCGAACTGTCGCTATCAAGACAGTGATCCATGTGGTCATGGATAAGAAGCTGCTTTGCATTGGCAACAGCACGCTCAACTGCGTGAAGCTGCTGCGCCACATCGAGACAGGGACGGCCATGCTCGATCATGCCGATGACCGCGCGCAGATGCCCGTTGGCACGTTTGAGCCTGGCGATGATGGCAGGATGGCTTGCATGAATATGAGGCTGTGACATATAAGAACAATATCCCCCCAGGGGGGATAGAGCAAGCAACCGCCATCACAGCGTTTTGCCGTCCACCGCCGCCACCCGGGCTATCCTGATGAACTCTTTCGCACAGCAGGCAGATCGCGCCCTCTGCACCCTGCTCTGCATTGCGATCCTGGCCTGGTGCATCGGACCATCCATTCCGCATGTCCCGGCCATCGGAACCGCCGCAACAGCCCTGTCCGTCCATGGCCACAGCCACGGCGCTGCTGACCTGGGGACAGACGGCATCACTGCGGCGGCATTGCAGTCCGGCAACCTGGGCGCAGATGGCGATACAGGCGCCTCGGTGATGGATATCTACTGGGCTTTCCACGGGCACCCGCGCACCATGATCGACCATGATCACAGCACTGCCCTGCCCTTCATGCCCGGCGGCCTTGCCGCCTCACCCTGGGCATCAGACATGACAGCCGGAGCGCCTGGCCTCCTGCTGCCCGCACATGCCTCCCGCATAGAGCGACCTCCGCGAGGGTGATTGACCGGGCCTTCCAAGGCCCATCCCGTCAATCATTTCCCTACGGAGTAATCTGCATGCACCTCCTGAACCGGAGCGGGCACGCGCCATGCTGGCGCAGCCTGCTGCTTCTGCCTGCTCTCCTGCTTCTCTGCCTCGCAACAGGCGCAGAACAGGCATCAGCACACAATGTCACTGCCGGAGACGCCGGCTACATACAGGAAATCTGGGGCGTCAACCTCATCCCCTTTGCCTATCTCGGCGCCAAGCACATGGTGACCGGCTATGACCACATCCTGTTTCTCTTCGGTGTGGTTTTCTTCCTGTATCGGATGAAGCACGTTGCGATCTATGTGAGTCTCTTCGCGCTTGGACATTCAACAACCATGCTGGCCGGGGTCTATTTCGGCTGGAACGTCAATGCCTATGTGGTCGACGCCATCATTGGCTTCAGTGTCGTCTACAAGGCACTGGACAATCTGGGCGCGTATCAGCGGTGGTTCGGTTTCCAGCCCAACACCAAGATCGCAACCCTCATCTTCGGCTATTTCCACGGCCTGGGCCTCGCCACCAAGATCCTTGATTACAAGATCGCCGACGAGGGTCTGTTGCCTAACCTGCTGGCCTTCAACGTAGGCGTGGAGCTGGGACAGATACTTGCCCTCGCCGTCATCCTCATCGTCATGGGCTTCTGGCGGCGGCATCGGCATTTCATGCGTCATGCCTACACCGCCAATGTGGTGATGATGTCCATGGGCTTCATGCTCATCGGCTATCAGCTCACCGGCCTTGCCCTTGCTTCCTGATCCTCGGAGACCATCCATGTACAACGCAGAAAAGCCCTCCCCGGAGGAGCTCCCCAGCACCGCGCAACTCCTGCGCTCAACTGCCATTTCCGTCGCAGCAGCGGTGTTCATTCTCATCACCATCATCCTGCCAGCGGAGTATGCCATCGACCCCACTCGCATTGGCCGCCTTCTCGGCCTGACGGAGATGGGTGAGATCAAGCAGCAACTGGCAGACGAAGCGGAGCGCGACAGGTCCTCTTCGCTATCGCAGGATCCGGGCGCTCTGGTTACCGCGGGCCTGTTTGGCTCGGCCGTCAGCACGCTGCTGACATCCGTGTTCGGAGCACTTGTGGACGAGGCACACGCACAGGAGACTCAGGGCGAGTGGCGTGACGAACTGTCATTCACCTTGGCACCCGGCGAAGGCATCGAATGGAAGCTGATGATGAACGCGGGTGATATTGCCCAGTTCCGCTGGGAAACCGCCGGCGGGCGCATCAACTTCTCACTTCACGGCGACGGCACCGGGCCCGACAGCGGCGAGAAGACAACCTATGAGGAAGGCCGTGGCAGCACCAGCGAGAGCGGCGAGATCGTTGCGGCATTTACCGGTGCCCATGGCTGGTTCTGGCGCAACCGTGACCGGCAGGACGTCACCGTGACCCTCCGTCTCGATGGCACCTATAGCGAGCTGAAACGGACTTACTGATAGCTGTTCAGCACTCGCCTGCATGAAGAACGAGGGGCGGCCGCATCCACGCGGCCGCCCCTTTGATTTGAGGCTCCTATCTTTGTGCCACCCAGTCTCGCCTCAGTCAGCAGGGGTCATGGCGGGGGTTGTTTCGGCCATGTGGAAGCTTGCGCGGGTGGCAGCGTCCAGGGGCAGATAGGTGACGATGCGCCAGCCGAGATCGTTGTCTTCGGTCAGGGCGCCGAACGCGCTGACGAGGACGGCGAGGCGCAGGCGCACCCCGTCACGCGTGAGAACCAGTTCGCCGATCTCGCTTGGGGTGTCGGCGGGCAGCTCCCACCACTCACCCGGGGCTTCTCCCAATGTCTGCAAATCATCCCGCAGCGCGGCGAGTTGCGTGTCGCCCGGAGCCTGCAACGACTGGAGCATCAGCCGCGCCAGCGCCTGCCGGCCTATCTGCGAGCCATTGGAAACATGCGAGCAGATGCCTGCCGCCAGGTAGAACAGCTTCAACAGGTTCGGCCGGCCGTCGAAGGCAACGCGCGACAGGATATCGTCCACCTCGCCGAACTGGCGGATGAGACGGCCAAACCCTGAATTGTAGTCGTGCACGTTCCACAGCCGGTCCACCAGGACGGAGGGGACGGGATCATGCGCCTTGAGCAGATGCGCAAGACTGTCGCGGCTGGCGGCGATGCTGGCCTCGTCCGGCGGCGCAGAGGCAGGCGTCGGCACATAATCGGCGGCCATCAGCATGTCGGCCCGCGCCCGCGCCGGCACGTCGAGCGCATCACACAGCGCGGTCACCATGGCGCGGCTGGGATGCGCCTTGTCCGTCTCAAGGGTGCTCAGATAGCGCTGCGACACGCCGGTGAGGCCGGACAGGCTGAGCTGGCTGAGACCGCGGCCCTGCCGCCACAGCCTGAGATGATCTCCAAAGCTTCCTGGGTGTTCAGCGTTCATCCACCGTACCTGCTGTTGCCGTCTTGTGGTGCCTACGTGTGTTGCCGTGGCGAGAGAAGGCCGCCGCGCGATGACCAACTTGGTCATTGGCCCGGCCCCGGCCTGCCCCTTAGCGTCCGCCCCGACAATGCCACAGCGTTTCCCACAGGTGCGGATATTTTTCCCATGTTCAACCGGTTTATCCTTGTACTGACAACCATTCTCCTTGCCCAGATCGCCCTCAATGCGGGCTTCTGGCTGATTGGCCGGGAGAACCTTCCCCTGATGGCGGTCGGCCTAACGCAGCTTCTGCCGGGGCTCATCGTACTGCTGATGACCGGGACCTACCGGCGCAGGCTGTGGACGCTGGTCCGCCGCATCCCGCCCCTGCGCCCGCTGGCCGGGTGGTGGCTGTGGACTGCGCTCGTCATTTGCGCCTGCGGGGCCGCTGTCCTTTTTTTCGGCGTTGAGACATCCCCCGTCGATGCCGCGACAATCGCGGCCTACCCCTTTGCCTGGCTGCTGCCCGACGCAGCATCTGCAACGCCTGTGGCCTTTCTTGTGTTCCTGCTTCTTTGTGGGCCGCTGCTGCACCTCGTCACCGCGGCAGGGGAGGAAGTTTTGTGGCGTGGCTATCTGCTGGATGGCCTCACCGAACGTTATGGCGTGCGCGCCGCCGTCATCGGCTCCGCCTTTGCCTGGGGGGCGTGGCACATCCCCATGGTGATCGCGATTGCCTGGGTGTTCCCGCAGCCACTTTTGGGCAGCGTGCTGTTCACCCTGTCCCTCACCTCCTGGGGCATCGTGATGGCCTGCCTGCGGCTGCGCCATGAAAGCCTGTGGACGCCGGTTCTCATGCATGCCGTGGCCAATGCGTTCACCCTGGGCGCCTATGACCTGATTGCCGATCCGCACAGCAACTGGCTGACCTCCCCCTGGGGCGTGACGGGGATGGTGCTGACATTGCCCGTGGCGCTTTGGCTGCTCTCCCGGCTCAAGCCCGGCCGCCGCCAAGCCCCGAACCGTCACAGCTCCTGAAGACCCTGAGGACAAAGACATGCGTATTTTCCAGCTTGCAGCCCCCGGCATCGACAATCTCGTCCGCACCGAACAGAAGGACGGCACATGCGAGCCTGGCCCCGGCGAGATCTGCGTCCGCCTGCGGGCCGCCTCGCTCAACTTTCATGATTATGCCGTGGTGGCAGGGTTCATCCCCGTCGCGCCGAACCGCATTCCGCTTTCGGATGCAGCAGGCGAAGTGATCGCCTGCGGCGGGGACGTCACAGCGTTCGCGCCGGGGGACAGGGTGATGACGACGTTCTATCCCGCCTGGCAGGACGGCAGGCCCGCCCCGCATCTGACCCGCCTCATTACCGGTGACCGCAATGACGGCTATGCACGCGACAAGGTGTGCGCGCCGGAAAGCTGGTTCACCAAAGCCCCGGCGGGCTACAGCCATGAGGAAGCCGCGACGCTGCCCTGCGCCGCACTGACCGCCTGGCGCAGCCTCATCGAAGAGGGTCGGCTCAAATCCGGCGACACGGTGCTGGTGCAGGGCACAGGCGGCGTCTCCCTGTTTGCCGTGCAGCTGGCAAAAAACGCCGGCGCCAGAGTGATCGCCACATCGTCGTCCGACGCCAAGCTCGCCCGCGCCCAGGCGCTGGGGGCAGACCATGTGATCAACTACCGGACCGATCCGCAGTGGGGTGTCACGGCAAAGGAAATCATCGGCGGGGAAGGCGTGGATCACGTCATCGAAGTCGGCGGCCCGCAGACGCTTGGCCAGTCGATTGCCGCCTGCAGGGTCGGCGGCCACATTGCCCTGATCGGCGTCCTGACCGGTGTGAGCGGCGACGTGCCCACCGCCGAGATTTTTAAGTCACAGCTCAAGATCAGCGGCATCGGCGTGGGCAACCGGCGCCAGCAGCAGGATATGGTGCGTGCGCTGGAAGCCTCGGACATCCGCCCGGTGATCGACCGGGCGTTTGACCTCGACGACATCCAGGACGCGTTTCGCCACCTCGAAAGCCAGACGCATTTCGGCAAGATCGTACTGACCTTCTGAATGCGGCCTGCCCCCCGCCCCTAGACTGCGTCAAGCGGCTGCCGCTGATCCTGCGCGGCGAACCAGCGGCGCAGGCGGGAGACGTCGGAAAGCGTGATCTCGCCATAGCCGGGGACCACCAGCCCCTGCGCGGCAAGCTGCGTCAGCGCCTTGCCGATGGCGACGCGCGACAGGCCGAGCATCATGGCGAGATCCTCCTGACGGCAGGCGATCTGCGCGGAAGGCGCGCCCTCCTCCACCGCCGTCAGCAAGAGCTGCACCAGCCGCGCGGGCAGCTTCAGCCGCCGCTGCGCATCGACAAATTCAAGGATTTCATAATTGCGGGCGACGGTGAGGCTCATCAGGGCCCGGGCCAGCGCGGGCTCCGTGTCGAACAGGGGCCAGAAGCGGGTGGCGGACACATGCGCGATTTCGACATCGCCCTGCGCCCACAGGGTCTGCGTGCGCGGCAGGCCGGCGAACAGGGAGAACTCGCCAAAGGTTTCCCCCGGCCGTAGCAGGGCGGACGCCAGCAGCGCGCCGTCGAGGCTGAGATTGCCAGCCACCACCTCCCCGCGCGTGACGATGGAGAGCGCGGCGCGGTCATCCCCGCGCTCCTGCACGATCTGCCCGTCAGCGTAGCGCCGCAGTTGTCCCTCCCCGAGCAGCCTTGCCATCAGCGGCGGCGGCAGAAGGTCTTTCAGGGTCCGGGTCCTGGCGCGCAGCACCTTCATGACGCCATCCGTCGGCTGGAGAGACTGAAATGTAACTTTTTAGCATTCTACGGATGCCCGACCCCCTAAGGTCAAGCCCATCACCCCCGCATCACCGGCAACAGGCGGGCGGCACATACGGGAGAAAACCCATGAAGGTCTGGGGCGTCAGCGTTTCCTATTTCACCGGCAAGCTCGAAACCTATCTGCGCTACAAGCACATCCCCTACGAGATGGAGCCGCCCTATGCGGATGCTGTCCGCGTGCGCCGGATGGCGGGCGCCGTGCAGGTGCCGCTGATCGAGCGCGGGGACGGCCGCTTCATGTCCGACACCACGCCGATCATCCAGGCGCTGGAAACGGAGTTCCCCGCCCGCCCCGTCATGCCGCAGAACCCGGTCGTGCGCTTCATCGCGCTGCTGATCGAGGACTATGCGGATGAATGGCTGTGGCGCGTCGCCATGCATTACCGGTGGAGCTATGAGCACGACCGGGAATTACTGTCGCGCATCCTCGCCGATGAAGTGACCACCCATATCCGCCTTCCGCGCTTCGTGCGCCGCTTCATCCTGCGCAAGCGCCAGCGCGGCGGCTACGTGATTGGGGACGGGGTGACAGACAGCACCTGGGACCATGTGGAGCAGGGCTACTTCACCGCCATGCGCGCCATGCAGGACATGCTCCGGACTCGTCCCTTTCTGCTGGGCGACGCCCCCTCCATCGCCGATATTGGCCTGATGGGGCCGTTCCTGCGCCATTTCGGACAGGACCCGACGCCGGACGCCATCATGCGCAATGACTGGCCGGACATCGCTGAATGGGTGGCGCGCACCTGGAATGCCGGGGCGACGGTGGCCGACAGCGCCTTCCTCGACGACGTGCCTGCCGACGCAGCCGCGCTGCTGACGGAAATCTGCGAGACACATCTGGTGCAGCTTGAAGCCAATGCGCAGGCTGTGGCCGCGGGCGACACGCGCTTTGCCATGACAGTGCAGGGCTGCCCCTATGAGGACCTGCCCGCCTCCCGCTACCGGGTCTATTGCCTGGAGCGCCTGCGCGAGCAGTTCGCAGCGCTGGACCCTGCCTCCCAGGCGGCGGTGAAGGCCCTGCTGCCGTCCCCCCAGGCAGCCCTCATCTGGACCGACGACGTGCCCGCCGTCTCCCACTACGATCCGGACCGGCAGGCCCCCTACAACCAGGCCATCAAGGTGTTTGAGGCCAATCCCGTGGCCGAGAAATTCGAGTGGCTGCGCCGCCTCGGGCGCGCACCGGAAGCGGCGAATTAGACAGCAAGAACCGGAATGCGGCGGGCAGCTTGCCGGGGCAGCATGGGCGGTGGAAACTGAGACCCCGCGCCAAGGATGACCCCATGCCCTCGACATCGCTTGCAGCCCCGACCGGCACAAAGCCTGCCTGCCCCGACCGGTTCACCAGCACCGCTGCGCGCTGGGAGGCTGTCCGCACGCGCGACGCGGCGGCAGACGGGCATTTCGTCTATGCGGTGAAGACGACGGGTATCTATTGCCGCCCCTCCTGCCCGTCCCGCCCGGCCAAGCGGCAGAACGTGACTTTCTTCGACACGGCAGAGGATGCCGCAGCAGCCGGGTTCAGGCCGTGCAAGCGATGCGGCCGGGACAGCGATAAAGCAGCGCAGGCGCGCCGGGCGATGATCGCCAGGGCCTGCCGCATGATCGAGACGGCGGAAACGCCGCCGACCCTCGCCCGCCTTGCGGCTGAGGCCGGCCTCAGCCCGCACCACTTCCACCGCCTGTTCAAGCAGGCCATGGGCGTAACGCCGAAAGCCTATGCGGCAAGCCACAGGTCGCACCGCATGCGCGACGGCCTGACGGCAGGCGCAAGCGTGACCGACGCGCTTTACGACGCAGGCTACAACGCCGCCAGCCGGTTTTACGCCGAAGCAGACAGCACCCTGGGCATGAAGCCCGCCAGCTACGGCAGGGGCGGCAAGGGGGCACGCATCCGCTTTGCAGTCGGCGAAACATCGCTGGGGGCCGTGCTGGTGGCCGCGACCGACCGGGGCGTCTGCGCCATTGAGCTGGGGGACGACGCTGCCACCCTCGTGGATGCCGTGCAGGCACGCTTTCATGCCGCAGACTTCATCGGCGGCGATGCCGGGTTCGACAGGCTTGTGGCCCGGGTGCTGGCGCAGGTGGAACAGCCTGAGGCCGCCTTCGACCTGCCCCTCGACATTGAAGCGACCGCCTTTCAGGCCCGCGTCTGGCAGGCGCTGCGCAAGATCCCGCTTGGCAGCACCGCAAGTTATGCGGAGATCGCCCGGCAGATCGGCGCGCCCCGGGCCTCCCGCGCCGTGGCGGGCGCCTGCGCGGCAAATCCGGTGGCCCTTGCGGTGCCGTGCCACCGGGTGGTGCGCACGGGCGGTGCCCTGTCCGGCTATCGCTGGGGCGTTGACCGGAAAAAGACACTGCTTGAGCGCGAAGGCCCCGCAAGTGACAGCGACGCGTCCTAGGCCACGGCCTCCAGGGCCACGTCCAGCGACAGGCGGCTGCGCTTCAGCGTGTCGCGGAACACGGCGGGACGGTCCAGCGCCTGGGCCATCACCAGCCCGCCCTGGATATCCACCATGCAGGCCATGGCCAGCATGCCGGCCTTGTCCGCCGCCACGCCGCCGCGCCGGAGACAGGTCTTCAGCGCCGCGACCCAGCGGGTGAAGTACCCGGCGATCTCCCGGTCGAACGCATCCCGCGCGTCATAGAGCGAGAAGGCTCCCAGCAGGCAGATGCGGCGGCCCGAGTGGAAATAGTCATCCACCGCCTTGAACATGCCTGCCACGGCCTTGGCAGCCTCGGTATCACCTTCAAGCGGGGCGAAGACATGATCCTCGAACCAGCCATGCACATGGGCCAGCACGGCACGGGTCATGCCTTCCTTCCCGTCGGGGAAGTAATTGTAGAGGCTCCCCTTGCCCAGGCCCGTGGCCTCGGTGATCTGCCCGTAGGACGTGCCGTGATAGCCATATTCGCGGAACAGCTCCGCGATCAGCACCACAGCACCTTCCCGGTCCACCCGCCCCCTGGCCGATGCCCCGGCAGGGGCTGTTGCCTTCTTCCGTGCTTTCGCCTTTGCAGGAGGCGGGGCCGGGGCTGTCGTCGTCGTGCCTGGCATCGGGTCAGAGCCCCAGTTCCGTGAGGCCGGGATAATCATCCGGACGCGGACCTTTGTCCCACAGGAACTTGCGGTCGGCTTCATTGATCAGCACGTCGTTGATGCTGGCCTCGCGGCGGCGCATATGGCCGCTTGCGGCAAACTCCCACTGTTCATTGCCATAGGAGCGGTACCACTGGCCCAAGGCATCATGCCATTCATACTGAAAGCGCACGGCGATGCGGTTTTCGTGAAAGCCCCACAGCTCCTTGATCAGGCGGTAGTCGAGCTCACGCTCCCACTTTGCGGTGAGGAATGCCTCGATGGCCTCCCGGCCCTGGAAGAAATCTGACCGGTTGCGCCACACGCTGTCCGGCGTATAGGCGAGCGCCACCTTGGCCGGATTACAGCTGTTCCACGCATCCTCTGCCATCCGTGCCTTGCGGGTGGCAGTGAGAAAATTGAACGGCGGCAGCGGCGGGCGGTCGGCTTCAGCGGATGCACTCATGAGGCTACTCCAAACAACTTGTACCAATTGGTACAAACTTAGGAACGCGCGCGTCAGCCGTCAAGAGCAGACACTCGGCCTATTCGTCGGCGGAAGAACGGTTGCGGTCCAGCCGCTTGCGGATCTGGCGTTTTTCCCAGTCGGCATCAAACAGGGACACCACCTCAAAGACCGACAGCCCGTGCGCGGCCACGCCGATACCCCAGCCGAACAACGGCCACAGGAACCACAGCCGCTCGGCGTCGGAAAACAGGTTCACCAGGGCAAGCGCGGCAATCACCACCACATAGGTAGCCAGATGGCTGTAAAACGCCTTGATGTCGCGCACATAAGCGACCGCGCGGCGTTCCTCTTCAGTCAGATCTTTCTGGGCATACATGCTCGTTTCCTCGGCAAGGGTGGCGACATCCACCTCAAAAGCCGCAGCCAACGCACCGAGCGTGTCCATGCTGGCATTGCCGCCCCGTTCGAGCCGCTGGATGGTCCGCACACTGAGACCGCTGATGTCGGCCAGCGTCTCCTGCGACCATCCCCTTTCGACACGAAGCTTTCGGATCAACACCAGCCGTCTCCCTTCCATGCGTGGCCTGCGGTACCCCGGATCATCGCCGCGGGTAACCGCAAAGGACCACGTCACCATCCCGCCAGCCGCCCGCCAGATGCCTGACAGCAGCCTGATTAACCCCGGAAGGGCGGCATGAAAGCGGCTGAAGTCAGCCGATTTTCGCGACTAGAGCCCCAGCACCCGCTTGGCGATGATGTTTTTCTGGATTTCGTTGGTGCCGCCATAGATCGACTGCGCCCGGGTGGCGAAATAGGTGGAGACCGCTGGCGGCGCATAGGCAGTGACCGGGTCCGCCGCCCAGTCCGGCGACGCGGAATCAGGCGTTCCCACCACCGCGGCGCGGCCACAGGCTTCCAGCATCAGCTCGGTAATCGCCTGATGGGTTTCGGTCGCCAGGATCTTCACGATGGACGCTTCATTCCCCGGCGCCCCGCCATCGGCCACCGATGACAGGATCCGCAGCACCGTCGTCTCCAGCCCGTCCACCTTGATCTCGGTGTCGGCCAACCTGGCAACAAAGCTCATGTCATTGATGAGGGCTTCGTTGCCGCCCGCGAGCGCTGCCTTGGCGATGTCCTTGAGGTCCGACAGCATCTTCCGCTTGGCGCCGATGCGCGCATAGGAGGTGCGCTCATGGCCGAGTAGATAGGTGGAATATTCCCACCCCTTGCCCTCTTCGCCGATCATGTACTCGGCGGGCACGCGCACATCCTCGAAGATCACCTGGTTGAGGTAATGCTTGCCGTCGATGCCGATGATCGGCACCAGCGTGACGCCGGGCCGGTCCATCTCGCAGCAGATGAAGCTGATGCCCTGCTGCTTGCGCTCGCCCTTGGAGGTGCGCGCCAAAAGGAATATCCAGTCCGCGTGCTGGGCCGCCGACGTCCAGATCTTGTGGCCGTTGAGCACGAACTCGTCGCCGTCGCGCTTTGCAGAGAACTGCAGCGACGCAAGGTCGGAGCCCGAGCCGGGTTCGCTGTAGCCCTGCGCCCAGCCCATCTCGCCGGAGCGCGTGGGGCCGAGCCATTTTTCCTTCTGCGCGTCGGAGCCGAAGGTGTAGATCACCGGCCCCACATAGATCACACCCATGGGCGTCACCGTCGGCGCGCCCGCGCGCTCCAGTTCCTCATCGAAGATGTACTGCTCCTCGATCGACCAGCCCGGCCCGCCGAATTCCTTCGGCCAGGCAGTTGCAAGCCAGCCCTTGGCGCCCAGCGCCATTTCGGCCTTGCGCACTTCGGCGGTCGACAGCGAATGGCCCTTGCGGACCTTGTCGAGAATGTCTTGCGGGTACTCGGTGGCAAAGAAGCTGCGCACCTCCTGGCGGAACGGTTCAAGCTCCGGGCTGAAGCTCATATCCATGGGGCTCTCCCTGTATCGGCGGCGCCGGGCCCGGTGACGGACACAGCGCCTTTTGTCTGGTTCACCGCAAGCTTAGCGCAGACGCTGGCACCGCACGACAGGTCACGGGAAAATGATGGGCGGAAGCCGGACCCGATGACCCCACGGAGAGGTGCGCGGACGGGCCTGCACGGCTAGACTTGTGCCATGACCCGCGTCTCGCCCTATTCAGTTCTGGCCCGCAGCCTGTCCTATGACTGGCATGACAGCCCCGTCGGCCCATTGCTGCTGGCAGGCGACGACGCATCCCTGCATCTGATCGGATTTTCGACCGGCCCGAAGGAAATCGGTCCGGCGGATGGATGGCAGCGGGCGACAGCCCCCTTTACCGAGGTGCGGCGCCAGCTGGACGACTATTTCGACAGGAAGCGCACGCGGTTCGACCTGCCGCTCTCCCTCGGCGGCACCGCCTTCCAGAACGCCGTGTGGCAGCAACTTGCCGCGATCCCGTTCGGCGCGACGTGGTCCTACGGGCAACTGGCCAAGGCGCTTGGCAGGCCGGGCGCCAGCCGCGCGGTCGGTGCCGCCAACGGGGCCAACCCCCTGCCCATCGTCCTGCCCTGCCACCGCGTCATCGGCGCCGATGGCTCCCTCACCGGGTTCGGCGGCGGCATGCAGACCAAGACATTCCTGCTGGAGCTCGAGGGCGCGCTTGCGCCTCCCGGCCCCGAGCAGTTGTCCATGATTTGAGCCCTAGCGGCGGGCAATGATCCAGACGGCGTGGACGATGCCGGGGATGTACCCCAGAAGCGTCAGCAGAATGTTCAGCCAGAACTGCGCGCCAATGCCGACCTGGAGAAAGACGCCCAGGGGCGGCAGAAGAATAGCCAGAATGATGCGGATGAGGTCCATTGCTCAGCTCCCGTCATGAAACATGCCCCGCGCGGGCGGCGTGAAGACACGCCGTCCGCGCTGCTTGCACTGATAACCCCGTAATGCCGCTGTTTGTTCCCCTACAGCCGAACGGTGCGCAGGCGCAGGGCGTTGCCGATCACGGAAACGGAGCTGAGGCTCATGGCCGCGGCGGCGATCATCGGGCTCAGCAGGAGCCCGAACACCGGGTACAGCACCCCCGCTGCCACCGGCACGCCCAGCGTGTTGTAAAGGAAGGCGAACAGCAGGTTCTGCCGGATATTGCGCATGGTGGCGCGGCTGAGCCGCATGGCGCGCACAAGCCCCATCAGGTCACCCCGCACAAGGGTGATGCCGGCGCTTTCCATTGCCACATCTGTACCCGTGCCCATGGCGATGCCCACATCCGCCTGCGCCAGAGCCGGGGCATCGTTAATGCCGTCACCCGCCATGGCCACCTTGCGGCCGGCTTGCTGAAGCTCCTGCACGATGCGGTGCTTGTCCTCCGGCAGCACCTGCGCGTGCACCTGGGCGATGCCGAGCTCGCGCGCCACGGCCTGCGCCGTGCCTTCCGCGTCGCCGGTGAGCATGACGATGTCGAGCCCCATGGCGGCAAGGTCACCCACCGCCTGCGCCGTGCTGGCCTTGATAGGGTCCGCCACGCCGATGAGGCCGGCAGGGCTGCCGTCAACGGCAACCGCCATCACCGTCTGTCCGGCCCGGGCCAACTCGTCCATGCGGGTGCGCATATCGTCGGTGAGCTGAACACCACCGGCGGCCATCATGGCCGCATTGCCGACCGAGACCCTGCGGCCATCGACACGCCCTTCGACGCCCTTGCCGGTGAGGGAGTGAAAATCCACAACCTCAGCAAGCCGGTCCTGCCCCCCGGTCTCGGTTGCCGCCTCGACAATCGCCAGTGCCACCGGGTGACCGCTGCCCTGCTCGACCGAGGCGGCAAGCCGCAGCACCTCGTCGCGCGCAAAGCCGTCATTGGTCTCAAGCGTCACCAGCGCCGGTCGGCCTTCGGTCAAGGTGCCGGTCTTGTCGACGACCAGCGTATCGACGCGCTCGAGCGTTTCGAGGGAGGCCGCTTCGCGGAACAGCACGCCGCCCCGCGCCCCGCGCCCCGCACCAACCATGATGGACATGGGCGTCGCCAGGCCGAGCGCGCAGGGGCAGGCGATGATGAGGACGGAGACCCCGGCCACCAGCGCAAGAGACAGATTGCCGGTGAGGCCCCACCACGCGGCGAAGGCAATGACAGCGACCGCCACGACCGCGGGCACGAAATAGCGGGCGACACTGTCCGCCAGCCGCTGGATCGGTGCGCGGCTGCGCTGCGCCTCGGCGACCATCATCACGATGCGTGACAGCAGGGTGTCTTCCCCCACCCGCCGGGCTTCCATCACGAAGCTGCCGGAGAGGGTCATGGTGCCGCCGGTGACACTGTCAGCCGCAGCCTTTGTCTGCGGCATTGATTCGCCGGTCACCATGGATTCATCCACCGTGCCCGCACCGGACAGGACGACACCATCCACCGGCACCTTGTCGCCGGGGCGCACCCGCAGCCGGTCACCGGCCCTGACATCCTCCAGCGCCACATCCTGCTCGCGCCCGTCCGCCTTCACCCGGCGGGCGCGGGCCGGCGCCAGATCCATCAGGGCCCGGATCGCGCCCGACGTGGCCGAGCGGGCCCGAAGCTCGAGCACCTGGCCCAGCAGCACCAGGGTGACAATGACTGCCGCCGCCTCGTAATAGACCCCGACGCGCCCGAACATGCTGCGCATCGAGGCCGGGAACAGCTGCGGCGCGGCGGTTGCCAGCAGGCTGTAGAAGAAAGCCGCCAGCACGCCGAGCATGATGAGGGTGAACATGTTGAAGTTGAGCGTGCGCAGGCTCTGCACCCCGCGCGCCAGGAAGGGCAGCCCGGCCCAGAACACCACAGGCGCCGCCAGGGCAAGCTGCAGCCACTGCGCCATGCCGTAGCCGAGCCATTCCCCCAGCCATGTCTTGAGCCCGAGGCCCGGGATCATCTCCGCCATGGCAAAGGTGAAGAGCGGCAGGGTGAAGACGAGGCTGACCCAGAACCGGCGGCTCATGTCATCAAGTTCGGACGTGTCTTCTTCCGCTGGCGGCAGGCCCTCGGCTTCCAGCGCCATGCCGCAGATCGGGCAGGTGCCCGGCGTCGGCTGCCTTACCTCGGGGTCCATCGGGCAGGTATAGACCGTGCCCTGATAATCCGGCGGCAGAAGGTTATAGCGCCCGTCATCCGCCGCAGCGGCAGCCGCCTCGTCGCGGCCCGCGCAGCAGGAATGGTCATGGGATGAATGGGAATGGCTCATGGGTCGTCTCTGTTGCTGTGCCGGGCGCAGTCCCGGCCTGCCCAAGAGATGCGCCTTCCACCAGGGGGAAGGTCAAGACCCGTAAATCGTGGCGTTCCAGATATTGGCACAGGTCCGCCCCATCTCGTTTGGGTCATCGGGCTCTGCGCGCAGCAGATTGTCGCTCGACAAGGCATTGTTCATCAGGATCAGCGCCCGCGCCACGCGCTGCGGGTCCGTCACCTTTGAGCGGCCCAGCATCATCTGCTGCAGGATGAACCGGGCCGTGAGATCGACAAAGTAATCGAGGATGCGCTCGCGCCAGGCATCATAGACGCTCTCGCTGATGCTGGACGCCTGCCCCAGCGCGATCATCGCCGGGCGGTGCACATCCATCGCCACGAACATGTCGGTCAGGTGCCGGTGCGTATCCCCCAGATAATCATCGGTGCCGCGGCCATGCAGCCAGTCATCCACCGGCTCGCGGATCGCCTTTTCCAGCCGGTCGAGAAAGCCGAGCGCCAGGTCATCCACGCTCTTGAAGTAGTGGTAGAAGGACGACCGCGTCATGCCGGTGCGCTTCATCACCGCGTCAACGGTGAGCGCGCTGAACGGCATTTCCGCCAGCGCCGCTTCCGTGGCGTCGATGATCTCGTCGCGCGCCATTTGCGGCGAACGCCGGATGCGCTGATGCGACCGAACCGCCATGTCCCCTCCGATACGCCCGCTGCCGTTACCCGGCGCGGGTCTGGGTGTTGAACCCCAAATCTACGGCCTCGCCCCCTTATTGACAAGCCGTCAATAAGGGGGCACGCTCACTTCCAAGAAGCCTGCAAAAGGCAACAGACTGGGAGAGACGCGCCATGAACATGCATGCAAGCGACATGTCCGCCATGGGCTGGGCCAAGCGCGGGGAACAGCCGCGCATCGCCATCATCGGGGCCGGCATGTCCGGCATCGCCGCCGTGGTGAAGCTGCGCCAGGCCGGCTACACCGACATCACCGTCTATGAGAAAGCCTCCAAGGTGGGCGGAACCTGGCGCGAGAACCAGTATCCGGGCCTGTCCTGCGACGTGCCCTCGCGCTGGTATTCCTTCTCCTTTGCGCTCAACCCGGACTGGTCGCACCGCTTTTCCTACGGCCCGGAAATCCAGGCCTATATGGAAAAGACCGCGAAGGATTTCGGCGTTACCGACATTGTGCAGTTCAACACCGCCGTCACCGACCTCACCTATGAGGCCCCGCGCTGGCGGCTGACCACGGACAAGGGCGACGTCGAATATTTTGACGTGGCGATCTCCGCCACCGGCGTGCTGCACAAGCCGTCTTTTCCCAATATCGACGGCCTCGACAGCTTCGCAGGCGACAAGTTCCACACCGCCCGCTGGGATCACTCGGTGAAGCTCGAGGGCCGCAAGGTCGGCATCATCGGCACCGGCTCCACCTCCGCGCAGATCGTCGGCGCCATCACCCACAAGGTGGGCACGATGAACGTGTTCCAGCGCACGCCGCAATGGATGATCCCGCTGCCGCAGAAGGAATATTCCTCCGCCTGGAAATGGCTGCTGCGCAAGATCCCCGCCCTGCAGCGCATGACCTACCGCTTCTATTCGACCACCATGGCGAAAAATTTCGGCGCCGCGACCACCGGCGACCAGAAGAAGCTGGCCGACATCCAGGACGCCTGCACCAAGCATCTGAACGAAGCCGTCGCCGACCCGGAGCTGCGCGCCAAGCTGACGCCCTCCTACCAGGCCGCCTGCAAGCGCCTCATCTTCTGCTCGGACTTCTACCCGGCCATCTCCCGCGACAATGCCAACCTCATCACCGAGGGCATTGAGCGGATCGAGCCGAACGGCATCCGCACCGTGGACGGCAAACTGCACGAGCTTGACGTGCTGATCCTCGCCACGGGCTTTGATGCCGGTGCCTTCATCCTGCCCACCAAGGTGACGGGCGAGAACGGCCAGGACCTCGGCGAGACCTGGGACGGCTCTCCCCGCGCCCACCGGGCCGTGGCCGTGCCGGGCTTCCCCAATTTCTGGCTGCTGGAAGGACCGACGGGCCCCGTCGGCAACCTGTCGCTGATCTCGATCAGTGAGCACCAGGTGGATTATATCATCAGCATGCTGAACAAGATGCGTGATGCGGGCCTTGACGCCGTCTGCCCGCGCCAGGACGCCTATGCCGCCTACAACAAGGCCATGGCGGAACGCGTGCCGCAGACCGTGTGGGCGTCAGGCGGCTGTGACAGCTGGTACTTCGACAAGTCCGGCACGCCCAACCTCTATCCCTTCCCGCCGCAGCAATATCTCGACGACATGCACCGCCCGGACTTTGCCGAGTTCCGGCTGATCGAAGATGTGGCGGAAGACAGGGAATTGCAGGGCGCTGCATAAGCAGCCGGCCCGGACAGCGCCTGCGGGCGCTATACCAGCGTATCCAGAAGTGTTTCGGTGGTCTCGGCCGTTGCCCTGAAGGCAGCGGCCGTTGCCTTGTAGGCCACCTCCGCGCGGGTAAGCGCGACGCTAGCTGTCACGAGGTCCCCCTCCTGGCCGCCTGACGCAACCGTACCCACCTGCGGGGTGAACCGCGGCGCGGCCGCACCGGCATTTGCGCCCCCTGCCCCCGGCGCACCCGCCCCGAGACCATTGGGCCGGGCAATGCCTGCCGTCTTCTGATAGGCGGAACTGGCGGACTGGGCCGCGCGCACCACGTCGCTGGCTGCCTTGCCGACACCGGCACGGGCAAGCTTCAAACCGTCTGCAGCTGTGGAAAGCGGGCTGACCATGGGGCGAGAATGCCCGGCAGCCAGTAGCCGGATCAATCGCCGAGCGATGGAAGTGCTAACCAAATCCTAATCCCCGTCCCGCGAGGGGACAGGGACCAGGACCTGTGAGGATTACATGGCGGAAATGCCGCCATCGATCTTGATCTCGGCACCGGTCACGAACCGGCTTTCATCGCTTGCCAGATAGAGCACCGCATAGGCCACGTCATTGGGCTCGCCGATGCGGCCGAGCGGCACCTGCTTGGCCAGCTTCTCTTCGCCATTGGTGGTCTTGGCGAACAGCCCCTCAAGGATCGGGGTGCGGATGAAGGTGGGGTGCACGGAGTTTGAGCGGATATCATAGCCACGCTTGGCGCAATGCAGCGCCACCGACTTGGAGAACAGCCACACACCCGCCTTAGCCGCGTTATACGCGCCCATATTGTGCCCGGCGATCAGGCCCGCGATCGACGAGATGTTGACGATGGAGCCCGGCTGATGCGCCTTCATGTGACCGAGGGCGTATTTGCAGCCGAGGAACACGCTGTCGAGATCAACCGCCTGAATCTTCTTCCAGTTTTCGAAGGTCTCGTCCTCGACGGGCGCCGACCCGCCGATGCCAGCATTGTTGACCAGGATGTTGAGCCCGCCGAGAAAGCCGACGGCGGTCTCCAGCGCGTCCTGCCATTGCTGCTCGGAGGTGACATCCAGCTCGACGGCGAGAGCCATATCCGGATGCGCCTTGTTGATCTCGGCGGCCACCTGCTCGGCGCCCGCGAGGTTGATGTCGGCGATCACGACGCGCGCGCCTTCCTCAACCAGCAGCTTTGACGTTGCAGCCCCAAGGCCCGATGCCCCGCCCGTGACCATGGCCACCTTGCCTGAAACACGTCCGCTCATTGTTGTCTCCTATTTTCTCAGGTTACGGATGAATTGGTGTCGCGCGCTCACTCGCCGGTGAACCGGGGGGCGCGCTTTTCGAGGAAGGCGGTGATTGCCTCCGTCTGATCCTTGCCGGTGGCCGCCAGCGCGAACTGGTCGCGGTCCATATAGGTGGCGACCGGGTTGAGCGCCTTGGCGGCCATCTCAAGCGACTGCTTGGACATGCGCAGCGGCACTGGCGGCACCGCGGCGGCCCGGGCGGCAAGATCCATTGCCGCGTCCAGCGCTGTACCGTCCGGCACGACCTCCTCGACGAAACGCCAGTCAAGCGCGTCCGGCGCCTTGAGCGCCTCGCCGAGAATGACGAACAGCTTGGCTCGCGCCGGGCCCATCAGATTTACCAGCCGCGGATTGGAGTGCCAGCTCATATTCATGCCGAGGGGGATTTCCGGCAGGCGGAAAGAGGCCGACTGCGCGGCGATGCGGATGTCGCAGGACCCCACCAGCGCCACGCCGCCGCCGATGCAATGACCCTCGATGGCGCAGATGGTGAGCTGCTCGAGCGCTTCCCACGCGTCGCACATATCCGGCCCCACCCGCAGCGCATGCCGCCGCGCCATCAGCCCGCCGTCGCGGCCGGACGCCATCTCCGGGTCCTTGAGGTCCGCCCCGGCGCTGAAGATTTTGTCGGTGCCGGTAAGCACGATCACATGGGTGGAGATGTCATCGTTGAACATGCGGGCAATGTCGGTGAGCTCCCGCATCGCCGCCCGCGACAGAGCATTGAGACCGTCCTTGCGGTCATAGCGCACCAGCGCAACCGGGCCGCGCCGCTCGATGGTGGTGAAGTCGCGGGTTTCGATCTCGCCTGTCTGCGGCATGGCGGTCATGACACTCCCTGTACGCTGTCGTCTTTTGGTTGGAGGCGACACGCTAACGGAACGCGGACCCTGCGGAAAGCTCAGCGTGCAAGCCCGAGCCAGAGAAGCCGGCCCGCCGCATCGATGACAGGGTCTGTCAGCGCAAGGGCGCCGGTACGGGCGTCCCGCGCGAGCCCGGCGGCGGCGTGATGCAGCACCGAAGCCGTGACTTCCGGCGGCGACATGCGGATCTCCTGCCGGTCCATGGCAGCGCCCACAATGCCTTGAAGTGCCATCCGGTAGGCACGGGTTGCAGCCCGCGCATCCTCCTCAAGCTCGGCCATGGCGGCGTGGGAGTCGAGGAAGGCCGACGCATCCGGATGGTCCCGGTGCCAGACCACGAGGCGGTGCCAGTCTCCCGCGAACCGCTCGGCCACAGGAAGACGCGTGTCGCCCCGCGTTTCCATCATGGCGGTCAGCGCCGACTGCCAGTGCAGATAGACCGCGTTGAGCAGCGCATCCTTGGTGGCGAAATGCCGGTAGATGGTGCCGGTGGCCACGCTGGCGGCCTGGGCGATCTCGGGAACGGCGGTCGCGTGATAGCCCTTGCGGGCGAACAGGGCGAGGCCGGCATCCAGAATGCGCTGCCGCTTTTCATCTGCCCGCGCCGGGCTTTCCGGTGGCACGGGAGCGGATGGCGGAACGGGAGGAGGCGTCTTGTCCGTCACTGCCGTCTCCCCCCGCTTGTCCTGTGGCTCTGATACGGCGTCAGAGCGTCGTTGTGTCGGTCTCAAGGCCGAACAGCAGCCGGCCCGTCAGCTCCCATGTGGCGGGTGCCGTCATCATGTGCTGGGTGGCCACATGCACATCACGGAAGGCGCGCTGGATGGGTGCCTTGCGGTGTACGGAACTGCCGCCGCCGATCAGATACATCCGGTCCACCACCCGCGCGGAGGCCGTGGTGGCGTGGGTGGCGGCGAGGCGGATATCCCGGCGCATCTCGACGGGAATGGCGCCCTGGGACGCGGCTGTGTCCCAGGCAGTATCCACCGCTTCGGTGAGGAAGGCCCGGGCCGCGCGCAGCTCGGCCTCGGCCTGGGCCAGTTCGGCCTGAGCCTGCGGACGGTGCGCCAGCGTCTTGCGGCTGCCCTGTGGCACTTTGCCCCCGCCCATCTCGATGATCTCGTTGATGGCCTGGCGCGCCAGCCCCGTGGCGACGGACGCGATACCGACCGCCAGCAGGCCGAACACCGGGAAGGCATAGAGCGGATTGTCGTTGGCCGGGGGCCGGGTGATATCGGCACCATGGCCGACGGGCACCTGAACGCCAGCCGCTTCAAAATCGCTGCTGCCGCTGCCGGCAAGACCCGACGGGTCCCAATTGTCATGCAGGGTGAGGTCAGCGGCGCGCATGGCGAACATCTGGGTGCGCGGGGCGCCCCGCTCATCCAGCACCGGCTCCCCGCCTGTGATGAGCCGGGCACCGCCGAACACCCATTGCGCGTTGTGCGAGCCGGAGCCCCACGCCCAGCGGCCAGACACCCGTGCCGTCTCGCCTTCAAGCTCCGCCTTGCCCATCGGCGCGAAGACACCGGCAGTAATCGTGTCCGGATCATCGCCGTAAATGCGCGCGGCAGCGTCCGGCGCCAGATAGGCGGCGGTCAGCCCCGTGGTCGAGCCGATCATTACGCACCAGGCGGCCGAGCCGTCCGCCTGGGCCAACGCGTCAATGACGGCGGCGATCTGCCGGGGCGTTGCTTCAAGGCCGCCAAGGGCCTTGGGCACCGCCATGCGGTAAAACCCCGTGCGCGCAAAGCGGTCGGCAATGTCCTGCGGCAGCTGTCGGGCTGCCTCGATCTCGGCTGCGCGATCGCGCAGCTCGGCACTGAAGGAATGCGCCGCGGCCACCAGCCCGTCTGCCGTGGTCGGATGTGTCACGATCGTCGCCGTATCCGTCGCCATCTCTTGCTCCCTGACTGTTTCGGGCCGGTTGGTCCGGCCTTGTCGTTTCGTGTTCTCTGGCCTGCCGGCTGACCGGCCTGCGCGTGCTACCGGCCCGTGAAGGCCGGGGCCCGCTTTTCGAGGAAGGCCGACACGGCCTCCCGGTGATCATCCCGTGTGAAGGAGATCATCTCATAGGCGAGCGAGGCGTCAAACACGGTTGCCGCGAGCCTCTTGAGCTCCATGTTGACTGCGGCCTTGGTGTGCTGGATGGCCTGCGGCGCGCCTCGGGCAAGCTTGCGCGCAAATGCCATGGCCCGCTCCTGAAGCTCCGCATCCGGAACGACATGGTTCACCAGCCCGATCCGCTCGGCCTCCGCCGCCGGGACCGGGTCGCCGGTCATCAGATATTCCTTGGCCCGCGCATAGCCGACAAGCTGCGGCCAGATCACCGCACCGCCGTCACCGGCGACAAGGCCGACCTTCACATGCGGGTCCGCCACCTGGGCGCTCTCGCCCATGAAGATGACGTCGCTGAACAGGGCAAGGGTGGCCCCGAGCCCGACGGCGGGGCCGTTGATGGCCGCCACGATGGGCTTTTCCACGTCCAGAAGGCTCGTGACGATGCGGCGGCCCTCGGCGACGCCCGGCCCGGCCACCGTGCCGTCGAGCGCGGCCTTCATCCAGGCGATGTCGCCGCCGGCGCAGAAGGCGTTCCCTTCGGGGTCGCCGGTGAGCACGATGACCGTGCTGTCAGCATCTTCCTGCGCATCGACAAAGATGGAGGCAAGCTCGTGGTGCATCTGCTCGTCCACCGCATTGCGGAGGGCGGGGTTGGAAATCATCAGGGTAAGGATGGTGCCGTCGCGCTCCGCGCGGATGCGGCTATAGCCGGAAAACCGGTCACTCATGAACTGCCGTCTCCCCTTTGGCCTGATCGGCCTTTTATGGTTCAGGCAAAAAAGTACCGCCGCCCCGCATCATGCGCAATTGCCTGAACGGCGGGCATGAGCGGGAACGACGGTTGCTTGTGTCAGGCAGCCATGCGGCGGCCTGTCCGGTAATGAACGGCATCAGCTGCCGCTGCGGAAGGCCTCCGCATTGTCCGGATGCTTCACGGCACCGGGCTCACCGAAGATGATGACGTGCCCGTCGGGCCCGTTGACCACGGCGGAATAGCCCTTGCGGTCCGGACGGTCGACCACGTCGAAGCTGCGGCCATTGTCGGTGCTGTAGGCAACACCGCCATTGAGACCGGCCAGCACAACCGTGCCGTCTTCCAGCAGCGTGGCGCCGCCGAAGGACTTGCGGGAACCCGTGTCCACCTGGGCCCAGGTCGTGCCACCATCATCGGAGCGCCAGACATTGCCGCGCATGCCGTAGATCAGGATGGAGCCGTCATTGAGGGTGATGCCCCCCCAGAACGAGCCGAAATAGGGTGTCTTGATCGGCTCCCAGTTGGCACCGTTGTCGGTGGACCGGAAGATGAAGCCGGTCTCAGCCGCGATGAACAGGCTGCCGCTGGGGCCACGGAACAGGCCGTTGAGATGCGGCTCATATTCCAGGCCTTCGAGCGGCGGGGGCGGGTCCGGAATGACCGACTGCAGGTTCCAGGTCTCACCGCCGTCGGTGGTGGAGAGCGCCGTGGAGAATGCGCCGACGGCGATGCCGTTGCGCGCGTCGGCAAACATCACGGAGAACAGCGGCATCTCGGCTTCCGGGTCGCTGTATTTCAGCTCCCAAGTCTCGCCGCCGTCTTCGGTCTTGATGATGACAGCGTCATGGCCGACCGCGTAGCCGGTCTTGTCGTCGACGAAATAGACGCCGGTGAGAAGGGCCTGGGTCGGCACCTGCGATGCCTGGCGCCAGGTCTCGCCCCGGTCGTCGGAAATCACCACATGGCCGAACTGGCCGACGGCGACAATGCGCTCGCCGAGATCAGCGGCGGCAACCAGCAGGCTCCTGGCCGCAAGGTCGGACGGCGTTGCCCAGCCCTTGCTTTCCAGCTCGCGGATCTGCGCGGCTTCTTCCTGGTTGACGGTCGGCACGGCCTGGGCCGGCAGGGAAGCGATACCGGCCATCATCAGCGCGGCCGCACTCCCCATCAGAACGTTTTTCAGTTTGCTCATCGGTTTACTCAATCCACTCGGTTATGAGCATGCGGCCCTCCTGACGAGGCCCGGTGCGTGTCTGGGGCGCCGGTCGGCATGGTGCCATGCAACCGGCCTTGGTGGATGTCACCACCCGGGATCACGCTGCCCTCCCTGTTATCTTGCCAGTGTCGCATAACCCGCGGGTTAGCGAAATGGGCGGACAAGGTAAACCGCCCTGCCGCCATGGAGTAGCTGTATGGCATAGGGGGGTTCAGGCAGCAAACGGGCCGGTCCTCGGGAATGAGGACCGGCCCGCAGGTCAGTCGTGTCAGATCAGGATCGTCTTAGCGCACACCAAGCTGGCGAATGGCGCTCGGCGTGTAACGGTCCGGATTGAGCTCGTCGGCGAAGTAGTTGATGCCGGGCTCTTCGTTCTGCATGGCGAGGGCGAGATAACGACCGTTGCCGGTGTCATACACGATCTCGGCAGCCGAACCGCAGAGCGGCACGTTGTAGCGCTGGATCGTGTGCAGTTCCTGCACGCGCCACAGTTCACCACGGCCGTCATAGAGTTCGGCCTGAGCCAGCTGCCAGGCATCCTCATCCATGTGCTTCACACGGCGGCTGTAGATGTGGCGGGTATCGGAGCGCAGATTGGCTTCGATGGTCCACACACGGTGCAGCTCGTAACGGATCTTATCCTGGTTCAGGTGACGGGCCTGAATGAACTCGTCGTACTTCGCCTGTTCCGCGTCATAGGTGTTGTAGGCGATGAGCTTTTCGCTCTTGCCCTTAACGGTCCAGTCGAAGCGGTCCGGGGCGCCGTTGTAGCCGTCGAACGAGTCCGAAGTGGACAGGCCGTCGGAGTTGGTGCCCGGGTTGTCATAGGCGATGTTCGGCGCGCGGCGCACACGGCGCGTGCCCGGCGAGTACTGCCATGCCTTGCGCGGATCAAGCGCACGGTTGAGGGTCTCGTGCACCAGGATCACGTTACCCGCCGCACGGGCCGGAGCCGTCGTGTTGGCGATGTAGTAGATCGAGATGTTGTCGAGCTCTTCTGCCGCACCCTTGGAGGGATCCGACCACTGCAGGATCGCTTCGTCCTGCACCGTCTGCAGGGTGTAGTCGCCCGTCGCGGTCACCGGCGCAGCGGTGAACTGGCGGGTGAGCTTGAAGGAGCGATAGCGCAGCGTGTGGTTCCAGATACCTTCCAGACCGCTGTTGATGATCGGGAACGGCGTCCCCATGATGCCCTTGCCGACACCATTACCGCCGCCGACCAGCTCAGCCACCGTGGCGTTGCGCTTGTTGGCTTCGTAGACGAACTCCGGGAACGCGCAGGTACGGCGCGTCTGGTAGACGTTCATCTTGTAGGTGTCATAGGTCGAGAGCATCTTCTTGTAGCCCTCGGTCAGCACGGAATCGTACTGGCCCATATTGCCCGGCGTGACGGTGTATTCCACCGCGTCGCTGGCAAACGGATTTGCGAGACGCTCGCCCTGGGTCACCGTAATGCCCGGCGGCGGCGTCGGGATGCCGCCGGTCCAGGCCGGAATGGCACCGCCATTGCCTGCCTTCTCGGCGCCCATCGGCGTGAGATCCTTGCCCAGGCGGTCCGCCTGGTCCTGCGACACCTTTGCCGAGGCAACCGTCACGCCCAGCGCGACACTGCCCAGCAGAGTGGCCGCAAGAATGCCACTGGATTTCATCAAATCTTCCTCCACTGAAGGTTTTTATCGGCCTTGCCAGCGCGTCATCACGCGCGCCGGTCGCGGTCCGTTCGTGTTCCCCACGAGTATTTTTAGCGACTTCCGGGCCGCATTGCCAGCAAAGGCATGCGGCCCGGGGTCAGTGCGTATGTATCTTTTTTGTAATCTTAGAACGAGTAGCTCGCGCTAAGGGACACGAAGTCCTGGTCCAGGTTGCGGTGGTACTTTTCCTTACCCATGAAGTTGGTGTACCCCGCGGTCAGGCGCCACTGGTTCTGGTAGTTGGCCGACACCGACAGACCAAGGGTCTTGCGGTCTTCCGAGAAGTTGGAGACCGGAGCCGGCGTGAAGCCTTCAAGATCGTGGCGGTAGGAGATCTGCGGAGAGATCGTCCAAGCCGAACCAAAGGCGTTGTTGTAGTCCAGACGGGTGAGCAGGACGACACCGTAAGACGTTTCCGTCGCACGGCAGCCCGAACGGTTGTCCAGGGCCAGCACGCCACCCAGCGGCAGGTCCGTACCGGACACGCACACATTCTGGAAGCGGTAGAAGCGGTCCTGCGGCGCACCGGTGTTGGTCACCTCATCCGGCACATCCGGCACGTGCACCAGGCCGAATTCCGTCACCAGGATACCGATGTCGGCACCCAGGAAGTCGATGAGCGGGTTCGAGTTGGTGTAGGTGGCCGTCGTACCGATCTGGAACGTGAACATCTCTTCACGCACAAAGGCCGGGTTGGACTGACCAATATTGCCGACATTGCAGTTCGTGCCGACATCAAAGCCATCGCGCAAGGGCGACGTGCTCAGTTGATTAAGGGGGGAAGACCCCAACGCACCCAGAATAACGCCAGACGCACCGGCACCGCTGAGAGCATCGCCAAAGCCCACGACACCGGAGCATTGTCCGGAACCAGCCGCAGCAATGGTCTGCTGATCGGTATCAGTCTGGAACGGCATGTTCGGACGGAAAGTGAATTCGCCCTGGACACCCCAGTCACCGATAGTCGTATTGAAGCTGATACCCCAAAGCTCAATGTCCTCGGGATAAACCAGCGTTGTGGTCAGATCCTGCTGGAGCCCGAGCACAGGCTCGCCGTCAATGACCAGGCCACTCGGCACAACAGACGTATCTGCCGTCGCTGCGACCAAAGCACAGTTGATTCGCGCAGCATCAAATGCGTTGGCACCGTTGGCCGCAACACTTGGCGCAATCGTACCAGCAGCAGGGTTCGCAGCTGCCGTCAGGATCGTATCGGCAAACGCAGCAAGATTTCCGAGGATACCGTTCGGGTCGGACACTGCCACGTTTACCAGCGATGCCATTGCTGGATCAGCATATGCACCGCCACCCAGGAAATTTGCACAGCCAATACCGCGAGGGGCTTTTGAACCGGCAGCACCGCCTGCGGTCTCAGACCCCAGAATAACCTGCGGCAGCGCACCCACAGTCGGGGCAACCTGCGCGTAGGGCAGACGGCTGTGATAGTTGACGTAGTAGAAGCCAAACTCGGTGGAGTTCAGGTCTTCGGAGTACCAGCGCAGGGCAACACCCCACTGGCCGCTGTCATCCGGATCCTGGTCAGCGCCGCGGCGCGTACCCAGAAGCGGGTTGAGAGCGATAAGCTCCTGTTCGGCGCGGCCAACAGTGAGGGCCGTGTCAAAGTCGCGGAACGAGCCGTCCACGCAGCCAGGGAAGGCATTGAGTGCCTGCGCTGCGGCTGCCTGGGCACCAGGCTGCAGCGGAGCGGGCAGGAGCGCAGTTAGGCCACCACCAGCTGCCGAGAGGGCAGTAAGCCCTTCAAAGCCAGAACCCGCGCAATTCTGGCGCACGGAGTTCGGGAAGGCACTGCCGGAATAGAAGCCGATGCCCTGGTTGCCGCCGAATGATGAATTCGGGTTGGCAACGTCGGAGCCGGCGAAGTGCGTGCCGGCCACGTCGAGCTGGAACGGCTCCCAGTCAAGCTGGTAGAAGGCTTCAAGAGACAGGTCGAACGGCAGGCCAACGGAGCCGTACAGGGCCCAGACCGGAAGCAGACCTTCCTTGATTTCCACGCCCGGGCGGCGGAACGCGCTGACATCAACCGGGTTGACGACGTTCACACCGTTGAAGATGAAGGTCCCTTCACCCCAGGAGATCACCTGCTTACCGGCGCGGATGTTGACCGGCAGGCTGCCCACATCAAAGTCACCGGAAATGTAGAGGTCGAGCAGGCGGATATCGCGGCCCACTTCCTCAATGTTGTTCCGGTCGATGCCCGAACGGTTGTAGCCGTCGTCACGCGCCTGGATGAAGTCGTAGAACTCGGTCACGCGGCTGAACAGCGTGAAGTTCCGCCAGGTGGCCTGGATGTCGTGGGTGGCCTTGATGTTGGCGGAGGTCAGGTCGCCTGAATCGAAGTTCAGGATACCGTCGTCGCCGTTGATCGAGGCACCGAAGCTCTGGTCAGGCGCGGCATTGGTGGTCACCGTGCCGGTGACACCCAGCGCCGACGCAGCGGCCGGGTTGGCCACGGCCGTGATCGGGCCCTGGTTGCCGCCATTGGCTTCAGACAAAAATGCCTTGCGCTCATTGGCGACACTCATCTGCGCGCCAACGGACACCGTTGTATCAAAGAAAATTTTCACTTCGCCGAGTTCGGTCGACAGCGCTAGCGCCTGCCCCCCCGAAGCCAGCAGACCCACACCCACGGCACTGCCGAGAAGTGCGGATCGCAATGTGCGAGTAGTCATATGAGCGATCCTCCTCGATCCTCGCTTTTCAGACGTAATGACTACGCAAGGAGGAGAAGGGTCACTCTTGATACATAAGAGTGGAAGTCCCTGTCCCCCCGGCCAGTCAGCATCCCTCACGACTAGACCACTGGATGGACCCCATCCGAGTCAACCGGATTGTGACGGTTTATGACGGCGCCCCGACATCATTGACCCCGGGTATGGCTTTTTGGTCACGATTTGAGCAGATTGCTAAATGAAAGACTCATTATTCACGAATTGCTGCGCCGCAATATTTCTTTGAAACCGGGGGGTTAACAGCATTTAACGGAGCAGTAATCATTCGATTCGCTGCTTCAATTTTAGGCATTCCGGGCAAGTGCAGGCGCGCAACAGCGCCCCGATAAAGCGCACTGCGTGCGCAAATTCATGCCCAGAAATCCACGCTCGCGGGCGCGTCGCCGCTTGCCCTAAATGATCCCCTTTACCTGCCCTTAGGACCCATCGCGGAGGCTGTCGGCGCGGCTCCATGGGCACCCGGCCCGCCCAAAGCACACCACGAGCCCGCCATGAACCCGCCACACGCCGAACGTGGCAATTTTCCGCTGCCCCGCCCCCATCCGGGCGCGCTAGGATTGGATGCCGGCACCAGAACCGGCCCAGGCAACAGGACTTTCGGGGGACGATCACCATGCCGCCTATCGCAGACATCCAAGACACAAGACGCTTCCTGCCCGGCACGACGGCTGCCCTCTTGGCGGCCCTGCTGGCCGCGCCGCTGACGGCAACAGCCCCCGTCGCGGCCTCGGCACAGGACGGCGGCACCGGCGATACCCCCGCAGCCGAAACGACCGAGGCCACAGAAGCCACAGAAACAACCGACGCCTACACCGCCATCCAGCAGGCGCTGATCATGGCCGAACCCGGCGCGGTCATCGAACTCGGCCCGGGCCGCTACGAACTCAGCGACGGCCTGTCGCTCAACGTGGATGACGTGACCATCAAGGGCGCGGGCATGGACAAGACCATCCTGTCCTTCCGCGGTCAGGAAACCGGCGCCGAAGGCCTGCTGGTGGAAAGCTCCGGCGTGACACTGATGGATTTCGCCGTCGAGGACGCCAAGGGCGACGCCATCAAGGTGATCGGCGCAGACGGCATCACCTTCCTGCGCGTGCGCGCTGAATGGACCAACGGGCCGGATGCCCTGAACGGCGCCTACGGCCTTTATCCCGTTGCCTGCAAGAACGTGCTGATCGACGGCGCGGTGGCGCGCGGCGCGTCGGACGCGGGCATCTATGTGGGCCAGTCCGACAACATCATCGTCCGCAACTCGCTGGCCGAATACAACGTCGCCGGTATCGAGATCGAGAACAGCTACGTGGCCGACGTCTATGACAATGTGGCGCGCCACAACACCGGCGGCATCCTGGTGTTCGACCTGCCCGGCCTGCCCCAGCAAGGCGGCCATTCTGTGCGCGTGTTCAACAACACGGTGATCGACAACGACACCCCCAACTTCGCCCCCGCCGGCAACATTGTCGGCGGCGTCCCCATGGGCACCGGCGTGATGGTGATGGCCAACTCCAAGGTCGAGGTGTTCAAGAACCGCATCGCCAACAACGCCACCACGGGCGTCCTCATCGTTGCCTATCCCAACGAATATGAAGACGAAAAATATTATCCGTACCCGGAAGGCATCTCCGTCTACGACAACAGCTTCGAGAATATCGGCTTTGCGCCAGACAACGAGATCGGCGAGCTGATTGCCTCCATCTCCGGCACGCCGGTGCCCGACATCGTCTGGGACGGCAACGTGCCCTTCTGGCACTACCTGGCCGGCATTCCTGAAAACCGGGGCATCTATGTCGGCGAGAATGCAGGCAGTGCCGATGACGGCAGCGCCAGCTTCATGGATCTCGACGTGATCCCCTTCTTCACCCTGAGCTGGTTCCATTCCCCGTCCACCGACCTGCCAGATCATGCAGGCGGCGTGGACGCACTGCCGGGCGCCACCCTGCCCGCCGACCAGGAAGAAAAGGCCCGCACGCTGTGACGGCACCGATTGCCATATGCCGCAAGATCCTGGCGGCGGCGCTGATCGCAGCCGCCAGTGCAGCCCCGCAGATGGCCGCAGCCGGGGTGGACAGTGCTGCCATTCAATCCGGCACGCCGCTCAAGACATTATCCGCCTACGGATTTTTCGACGATGTGCCCGCGCACAGCCCGGCAGACCGCGTGCTGCCCTATGACCTGATTACCCCGCTGTTCACCGACTACGCGGAGAAGCTGCGCTTCGTTTATGTGCCGGAGGGCAAGACAGCGGCCTACAACCCGGACGAGGTGTTCGACCTGCCGGTGGGCTCGGCCCTGATCAAGACCTTCACCTACCCCGCCGACATGGCGCGGCCCGGCGAAGATCTGCGTCACGTGGAAACGCGCGTGCTCGCCCGCACGGACAAGGGATGGCGCGCCTACCCCTATGTGTGGAACGCCGAGATGACGGATGCCGTCCTGTCACCGCTGGGGGCGAAACTGGATGTGAGCTGGCAGACCGTGTCCGGCGCCACGCGCACCATCTCCTATGCGGTGCCCAACATGAACCAGTGCCGCTCCTGCCACGTGAAGGGCCTGGGCCGCGACCGCGAGACCACGCCCATCGGCCCCGAGGCCAAGCACCTGAACCACGACTTCGCCTATGCGGACGGTGTCACCAACCAGCTGGTGAAATGGCGCCAGGCAGGCCTGCTCACGGGCGGGCCGGATAATCCCGCCGACGCCCCGCGCCTCGCCCGCTGGGACGACCCCGATGCCGGTCTCACCGAGCGGGCACGCGCCTATCTCGACATCAATTGCGCCCATTGCCACGCACCGGACGGCCCGGCGCACACCTCCGGCCTTTATCTCGACAGCCGCGAGACCGACCCTGCCCATCTCGGTGTCTACAAGCGCCCGGTGGCCGCCGGCCGCGGCTCCGGCGGGCATGACTTCTCCATCGACCCCGGCAGCCCCGCGACCTCGATCATCCCCTACCGGATGAACTCGACGGACCCGGGCATCATGATGCCGGAACTCGGCCGCACCACGATCCATGACGAGGGCGTGGCGCTGATCCGCGACTGGATCGCGGCGATGGACGAGTGAGCCCGGCCGAGGCCCGCATCAAGGCTGACTCGCCGCCCGCATCCCGCTAGTCTCCCCCCAAATGGCCAGGGCCCGATTGATGGCCCGGACGACGTTTCAGGGAGCAGACGACATGACCCACGATCTCATCATCCGCGGCGGCACCATTGCCGACGGCTCGGGCGAGGCGACCTTCACCGGCGACATCGCCATCAAGGATGACCGGATCACCGAAGTGGGCAAGGTCGCAGGCACGGCATCCCGCGAGATTGATGCGCAGGGCGCGCTGGTGACGCCCGGCTGGGTTGACATCCACACCCATTACGATGCCCAGGCCACCTGGGACGGCGCGCTGGCGCCTTCCTCCTGGCATGGCGTCACAACCGCCGTCATGGGCAATTGCGGCGTCGGCTTTGCACCCGCAGCCCCGGAAAAACGAGAATGGCTGATCGGCCTGATGGAAGGCGTGGAGGACATCCCCGGCGCTGCGATGACCGAGGGCCTGCAATGGGAGTGGGAAAGCTTCCCCGGCTATCTCGACGCGCTCGACCGCCGCTCCTACGCCATGGACATTGCCGCCCAGGTGCCGCACGGGGCCGTGCGCGGCTATGTGATGGGCGAGCGCGGGGCGAAGAACGAGGAAGCCAGCGCCGAGGACATCGCGCAGATGGCCGCGATCGTGGAAGAAGGCGTGCGCGCGGGCGCCGTCGGTTTCTCCACCTCCCGCACCTTCCTGCACAAGGCGATCGACGGCGAATATGTGCCCGGCACCTTCGCCACGGAGGATGAACTCTTCGGCATCGGCCACGCGCTCAAGCGCGCGGGCCATGGCGTCTTCCAGATGACCTCCAACCACAAGGACATGGACCGGGAATTCTCCTGGATGGAGAAGATGGCGCGCGAGCTGGGCGTCACCGTCACCTTCAACCTGGTGCAGACCGACGAGGCCCCGGAACTGTGGAAGAAGATGCTGGGCCTGCTCGACCAGGCGCAGGCGGATGATCTGCCCGTCTATGCGCAGGTGGCCGGCCGCCCCGCCGGCATCCTCATGGGCTGGGAATGCTCCGTACACCCCTTTATCGCCTTCCCCAGCTGGGCGGAGCTGGCGGCCCTCTCCGCCGCAGACCGCCGCAGCCGCGTGGCGGACCCTGACTTCCGCGCCAGGATGCTGGCCGAGACACCGGCCCCGCTGGAAGGCTTCGGCCTGTTTGTCACCCGCAGCTTTGAGAAGATGTTTGTGCTGGATGCGGGCGGCGGCCAGGCCCCGGACTACGAGCCTGCGCCCGAGCAAAGCGTCGCCGCTATTGCCAAGGCGAAGGGCGTGACGCCCGAAGAAATCATCTATGACGTGATGACGGCCAATGGCGGGGAAGGCCTGCTCTACTTCCCGCTGTTCAACTACACCTCCGGTGCCATGGACCCGATCCGCACCATGCTGCAGCACCCGCGCACCAATATCGGCCTCGGCGACGGCGGCGCCCATTGCGGCGCCATTTGTGACGCGTCGATCCCCACCTTCATGCTCACCCACTGGGTGAAGGGCCGCGCCCGCGGCGAGCGCCTGCCGCTCGAATTCGTGGTGAAACGCCAGACCCGCGACACGGCACTGCTCTATGGCTTCGCCGACCGCGGCCTCATCAGGCCGGGCCTCAAGGCCGACATCAACGTGATCGACCTCGATCACCTGTCGATCCCCGCCCCGCACATGGTCCACGACCTGCCCGCCCAGGGCCGCCGCCTCGTGCAGGAAGCCCGCGGCTACACGGCGATCCTCAAATCAGGCCAGGTGACTTTCGAAAACGGCGAAGACACCGGCGCCCGTCCCGGCGGGCTGCTCAGGGGGCCGCAGGCGGGGTGACGCCCCTACCCTGACACCCGCGCCATATCGGCCTCGAACTTCTTGAGGTCGAAATAGTCCCGCCAGGCGCGGATGATGCTGCCGTCTATTTCAAAGGCGCCCATCACCGGCAGCTCAAGCCACTGGCCGTTGATGAGGAAGCGGTCGGTGCGCTCGGTGAGGACGGTGCCGGAGGGCGTTTCGGCGATGCCGTGCATCACCCAGTCGATTTCGCTGGCGGAGTTGAAGAACATCTCCAGCACGCCGCGGATCGCCTCGGTGCCGGTGACAGGATCAAGCGGCAGATTGTGATAGAAGCTCTCCGCATCAAAAAAGCTCATCAGCCTGTCGAAATCGCGGGCGTTCCACGCGGCGACAAAGGCATCGACGACATCTGTGTTGGCGGACATGAGCCCCTCCCCGTTCCGGTCTGGTTGAGATTACTTCCCCATCAGCGCGAACAGCTTCGGCCGCATGCGGTCCGCATAATAGTCGGGCACGCGCAGCAGGGTGGCGGCGCGGGTCATCAGGTTTTCCTCAAACACATCCACCACGCCATCCGCGGCGACGATCTCGAACATCATTTCCAGGACACCGATGCGACCGTCCCGGTCGAGCTGCTCGGTGACCGTGCGGGTGAACTTGAACAGGTCCGTCGCCTCGCGCTCGGCGCGCTTGGCCTCGTCGAACAGCTGCTCGGCCTCCCGGTCGGTGAGATCAAAGCGGGCCTTGAGCAGATCAACGAGCTTCATCGCTTCCTCGATCACTTCCTCCCCGTCCACCGTCAGCGAGCGCACCAGCAGGGTGGCGATGGCCAGCCGCAGATCATGCTCTTCAGGGGCACCGTCGCCGGTGTCGCCCACCAGCGATTTGAACCGGGCGGTGATGTCGTCGAGAAAGCCCATGGGGATACGCACTCCATCTGATCGGTCTGCAGGGACGGGCCGGCACACAGGCCCCCGCCTCAGGCCGGCGAGGACCGCCGGTGCCCCGCAATATAGGCAGCCCTGCAGGCAGCGCTACCCCGGCGCCCAGGCCCGGAACAATTCAGCGCCGACCGTGTTTCCGTTGCATGGTTGAGAGGGGGGACACTTCAGCAAGAGAGCGCATTTCCCCATGAGCGACATCTTCGACGAGATCATCAAGGACCACGAATATCACCGCGCCCTGCTTCAGCGCGTGGTGGAGACCCACGGCAACAGCATGGAGCGCCAGAACGTGTTCCAGGAGCTGAAGCTGGACATCACCGCCCACGCGGACGCCGAGGAGCAGACCTTCTATGCGGCCCTGCTGTCCAAGCCCGACGTGCAGGACCAGGCCCGTCACTCGATCGCCGAGCACAAGGAAGCCGACGACCTGATCGAGAAGCTGGCGGAGATGGATTTCTCAAGCCCCGGCTGGATCGCCGCCGCCGAGGAGCTGCAGCACAAAATGGTGCACCACATGGACGAGGAAGAAGAAGACGTCTTCAAGCTCGCCCGCCAGGTGCTCTCCGAAAACGAGATCAACCAGCTTGGCACCAAGTTCCGCCAGCGCAAGCAGCAGGAACTGGCCAGCGCCGCATAAGGCTGCATGCCACAGGCGACACTCCGCCCAAGCGGCATCACGGAAACGGGTCTGAGAAATGGCCGGGGCCCGTGGTGCCGCTTGGGTGACTTGAACACCCGACCCCATCATTACGAATGATGTGCTCTACCAGCTGAGCTAAAGCGGCTTTGATCCACGGCGGCGGGCCCCGGTGATGGGGGGCTGCCCGGTCAGAGGAGGCGGAAAATAGGGGCATTGGCGCGCCATAGCAAGAGTGCCGGAGCGTCAATTTTCAGTCCCGCGTTCCGGCCCTGACCCTAGGCTGCCATGGTTAACAAATGCTGACCTAGTTGGCGGGTCCGGCTGCCTCTTCCCCCGCTGCGTCTTCCTCCGCAGCCTCTTCCACCACTGCATCGCCTTCCGGCGCTTCTGCACCAGACACGTCTGCGTCAGGCACATCTGCGTCAGGCATTGGGGCGAGGCCCGATTGCGGGCCTGTCACCGTCAGCGAACCGTCGTCTTCCAGCGTCACCGTCGCCTCAAGCGCCGGCATGCGGGCGGCATTGGCTTCCATGAAGCTGCGCACATCGGCCGCGCTCACCTCGGCCACTTCCTCCATCGGGATGTGGCCCACATTCTCGTAGATCACCAAGGTGGAATTGGGCAGCAGCGCGTGGAAGCGCTCCCCCACGCTGACCGGGATCAGCGGGTCCTTGTCGCCCCACATGACGAGCGCCGGCACTTCCAGCTGCCGCACCGTCTCGTCCGGCACGGGCGCGCGCGGCGTGGCGAAGCGCTTGAAGGTGGCCGGGCGCGTGCCCTCCATCACGTTGAGCTCGTAATAGCGGTCCACCATCTCGTCAGTGACGACGGACTGGTCGACGAACACCCCGCGGGTCGCGTCCTCGAAGATGAATCGCGGCGTCACCAGCATCAGCGCGTCGCCCACCACCGGCATGCGGACGAGGGAGAAGGCAAAGGACGCGTCACCGCTCGACACCTCGTCCTCCTCGCGCGCAATGCCCGCGGCACAGACGAGGATCAGCCCGTCCAGATCATCCGGATAGGAGACCGCGTAATTGAGCGCGACCGCCCCGCCCATTGAATTGCCCGCCAGCGTGAAGCTGCCCACATCCAGCGCTTGCACCACCTCGCGGGTGAATGCAGCCATGCCGGACACCGAGTAATCCTCGTTCGGCACGGCACCCGTCAGCCCGTGGCTCGGCATGTCGATGGAAATGATGCGGTAAGTATCGCCCAGGGCCGCCACCCAGGGCTCCCAGGTGTGCAGGGAGGCGTTGGAGCCGTGCACCAGCACCAGCACGTCCCCGTCCGGCCGGCCCTCATCGCGGACATGGGCGACGGCGCCCGACGGCAGCTCGATGAACTGCGAGGCGTCGCTGGCATATTTCGCCACCAGCTCCTCGCGCGGGATATCGAATTTTACCCAGGCCGCCGCGATCACCGCAATGGCAATGACCACGAGGGCGAGCACGCCCAGAACGATCCGCTTCATCATGCTGTCCCCCTTCGCGGACGAACGGGGACGCGCTGCTACCAGGAGCTGCGCCGCTCGTCGTCCTCGTCAAATGCATCCGGACCGGGATCATCAGGCCGCCGGGGCATGAAATCAATCTCTTCATGGATATCGTCGAGGACAGCCGCCTGGGCCGGAACCGCCCCCGGGGCAGACGAAACCGGGGCAGACGGTGATACGGGCGCGGAGGACGCCGCCGCAGCAGGCGCGGCCTTCATGGGTGCCGGGGCCGCAGGCGCCACAGGTGCCGCAGGCGCAACTGCCGGGGAGGTGGTCTTGCGGTCCATCGGCGCATCAACGGCGGGGGCAACCGGGGACACGACCCTGGGCTCGGGGGCGGCCGGCACGGGCGCGGGCAGCACGACGGCCTCACCCATCTGCGCCATGGCTTCCTCGGTGGAGGAGACCCGCGCGGGCATCACCGCATCCGTCGGCGCGCGCCATTCAAGCCGGTCGAAAGCACCTGTCGTGGGCACCACCGGCGACCAGTCCGGTGTGCGGTAGCCATCGGCCACCCACTGGGCATCCGCCGGGGCCTTGACCGAGCGCGACAGCCATTCACGGGTACCGCCCATATCGCCCATGCCTTCGGAAATCTCCGCCATCAAGAGGCAGATGCGCCGCGTGGGAAACGGCTCCGCATAGGAGGCAAGCTGCGCGCGCGCGTCATCAAAACGGCGCGCGGCAATGGCTGAGCGCGCCACCAGCACGCGGCTTTCCACATGGTCCGGGTTGCGGGACGCCAGCACCCGGGCGCGCTTGTAGCGCTGCTCCGCTGCCTCGTCCGGGAACAGGTTCATGAACACACCGGCCAGCTCCGGATGCGGTGCCCGCGCCCAGCCATCCTCGATGATCTTCTGCGCCCGCCGGGCCCGCCCGTCCTCGAAGACAAGCCGCGCCGCCAGAGCGGCAGCCGGCACGAGATCAGGCGCAAGATCGCGCGCCTCGATGGCATGGCGCAGGGCCTGGGCGCGGATCGCGGCCACGCTCTTGCCGCCGCCCTCGGGCAGATCCTCTTCATCGCGCGGGCCCTGCGGCTCGGCGATGCGGGCGGCTTCCTGCTGCGCCAGGCCCGTCAGCAGCACCGCCCGGCGGCGGCGGGCATCGGTGCGCTCCAGAAGGCCCTGGCCGAGTGCCTTGTCGAGGGTCTCAAGCGCAGCTGCATAGTTTTCCTGCCGCGCCTCGATGGCGAACTTGCCTTCAAAGGCCCAGGGCGTGGCGGGGGAGGCATCAAGCGCGCGGGCCGCATGGGTGTGCGCCTGCTCAAGATCACCCGCCACCATGGCGTGCTCGTAAAGGCCCTTGAGCGCCAGCGCGTGGGTCTCGGGTGCGGCCAGCATGGCGCGGAAGGCGCGGCCGCTTTCAGCCTCGTCGCCTGCAAGCTTGGCCGCCTGGGCCGACAGCAGCAGCGTCAGCGCCGGCTTGTCGAGCAGCTTGTCGGCCTTGTGCGCATAGGTCAGCGCTGACTGCCCATCGCCGGACGCAACCGCCAGAAGGCCGCGCGACAGGGCTTCATAGCCGCGCACTTCCTTCCGGGTGCGCCAGAAATTCACCACATTGCCCGGCCCGTGCAGGACGAAGCTGATGATCCGCTCGGAGAAGATCGCAAGGCCGATGAGCAGCGCCACCAGACCGAGCGCCGCAGCCACGCTCAGGGCGATCTGCGTATCGCCCACGGTCGCGACAATCTCGCCCGGCGCGCTGGCAATGCCCGCCGTGACGGCCGCGATGACGGCAACGATGAGAAAGTACCACAAGCCCCGGATCATTGTGCCTGGCCTTCCCCGTCATCCGTTGACGGAGCATTTGCGGATGCCCTGCCCGGCGCATGGGTCTGCGCCAGGTCAGAGAGAAGCGCCGCGCGCATCTCCGCCACCAGCCGGTCCGCCTGGGCGCGGGCGCGGGCATCGTCCAGCCAGGAGGCAAGCTCCCTTGCTGCCGCCCCGTCAATGGCTTCTGCCTCGTCCACCGCAGCGGCCACATCCGCCTTGCCGAGGGCAAGGTCAATCCGGGCGAGCCGCGCTTCAAGCCCGTCCCCCTCAAGCGCGCCTGTCTGGCGCACGGTGACGACCGACAGGGCATTGCCCGCAAGCCGGTCCCAGAACCCGTCGGCTTCGCCTGCGGCCTGCGCCCGCAGCGCCGCGCGTGCCACGGGCTGGAAATCCTGCTGCAGCCGGGCGGCGTCCTTGACCCCGCGCGCGGCATGGCTTTCAAGCGCCGTCACTTCCTCCGCATCCGGAGCAAGGGCCGCGACCGCCTCGAGCTCAACCTCGAAGGCGTCGCCCTCGCTGACAGCGCCCGCAAGACTTGCCAGCGCAATGCCGAGGGCGGCACGGCGGGCTGCTTCCGGCTGGTCGATCCGGCCTTCCACCTTGGCAAGACGGGCCTCGAAATCCGCATCAGCCTGCGCCTGGGCGTCGAGCCTGCTGTCGGTGGCCGCGATCGTGTCGCGGACCGCTTCCGCACGGGCACTCAGCGCGCCGATCTGGCTGCGCACGGTGCCGAGTTCCGTTGCCTGCGTGGTCTGCTGCGCACCGATGGCGGCAACGCCTGCCTCCATGGCGGCCACCCGCCGCTCGGCGGCCTGGGCGTTGACGATGGTCGCCTCGGCCTCGGCCACGCGCTCTTCAAGCTGGGCAATCACCGCCTGCAGGGCTTCGATCTGGTCCGGCTGGACGGCTGTCTCAGCCACCGCGACGCCTGCTTCGGCATCCGCAAGCCTGCCGTCGATTTCAGTAATGAGGCGCAGGGCGGCGTTGAGGTCGTCGGCGCTGGCCAGCTTCTCAGCGTCTTCGCCGGTGGCCGCGGCAAGCTGGGCCTGGACATCCGCAAGCCTGCCCTCAAGCGCGGTGCGCGCCTCCTGGGCGCTGCGCAGTTCACCGCCCAGGCGCTCGACATCGCGCAGCAGCGCGGCGATCCGCGTGTCGGCCGCGTCAAGACGCCCCGCCACGTCGCCGCTGGCAACCGGCCCGCTCACCGTGCCGCCGGTCAGCCCGCCGCCGGTGAGGGCCGTCGTGTTGAGAAGACCCGCCTGCCAGAAGACGCCGGTCAGCACCGCCGCGCCGATGAAGAACGCGCCGATGGAGGCCGCCACCGCCATGCCGCGGCCGGAGCCGCCATTAGCAGGTGCCGGGGCCGTATCGTCCGCCGGCTTGTCCGTCACGTCTTCCGCCGTGCCGTCGATCACCCGCGCCTTGCGCTTGTCGTCGCCTGAAGGCTCAGCTTCCGGGGAGGTCGGGGTGTCGGGGGTGTCATTGCTGCTCATGGACGCGCACGCATTCTTGTTCTGGCCGGGCCCGGCCGGTCTTTTCTGGCCAAGCCTGACCGATCACGGAAAGGAGATATGAAGGTAGCCTTCCGTCAGGGCGACAACAAGGCAAGGAGTTGGCCAGTTTCCGGGGCGGACGCGACCTTTTTGGGCGTCCGGGACAGGCCGCCGAGCGCGTCTGCCACCGCCTGCGACAGGCAATAGGCCGTGACGCTGCCCGCAGCATCCGACAGCCCCGCCGCCGCGACCAGCTCGGCATAAAGCCGGGCCGTGCGCGGGGAGAACAGAAGCACCCCGTCCAGACGATTGGCGTTGAGAGCGTCCGCTGCCAGCGCCGGCAGGGCATCGGCGGCCTGCGCCTCATAGGCGATGACCCGCGCAACATCATAGCCGCGGGCAGACAAGTCACCCGCGAGATCGCCCGCCGCCGCCTTGCCGGACAGATGCAGGAGCCTGCCCGCCCCCGGTGCAACGCGATCAGCAACCAGGGCCGCGAGGGAATGGACGTCACCGCCCGCTGGCGTCACCTCACCCCAGCCCGCCGCCCGCGCTGCCTCGGCACTGGCCGGGCCCACCGCATAAACGGGGATGCCTCGGGGCGGTGTGCCGATCATCTCGGCGAAGGCGCGGACGCCATTGGCACTGGTGAACAGCACGCCCGCAAGCCCTTCCGTCTCGAACGCAAAGGGGCGCGGGGCGATGGCCATCAGCGGCGCGATGACCGCCTCATGGCCGCGCGCGCGCAGCTCGTCCGCAAGCAGGGCGGCATCAGGCTCGGGCCGGGTAATGAGGAGACGCATGGGGGAAACCTGTCAGGATCAGGCCATGTTGGCGACGAAATCCTCGCCCGCTTCCGCCTTGAGCTTCGCGCCTGCCTCCTTGCCCATGGCAAGGGCATCCGCCGCTGCTGCCTCGCCCTCATAGCGGAACACCTGCGACCCGTCCTCCGCCAGCAATACGGCGGTGAGCTTCACCAGATCATCGGCCACCAGCACCGCATGGCCGCCAATGGGCGTGCGGCAGGTGCCGTCAAGCTCGGCCAGCATGGCGCGCTCGCAGGCCACACAGAGATGCGTGTCCGCGTCATCGAGCGCTGCCACAAGATGGCGGACGTCGTCGTCGGCCTTGCGGGTTTCGATGCCGATGGCGCCCTGGCCGACGGCGGCGATCATCTCCGGCGGCTCAAGCAGGCAGGTGGCCTTGTCTTCAAGGCCCAGCCGCTTGAGGCCCGCCAGTGCCAGCATGGTGCCCTGCACCTCGCCGCGCGCCAGCTTGTCCATCCGCGTCTGCACATTGCCGCGGAAATTGATGATCTCAACGTCAGGCCGCATGGCCTTGATCTGCGCCCCGCGCCGCAGCGACGCGGTGCCGACGACAGCCCCTTGCGGCAAATCGCGCGGATGGGCTGCCACCGGGCTGAGCCACACATCGCGCGTGTCCTCGCGCGGCAGCATGGCGGTGATCTCGAATTCTGCGGGCACCACGGTTTCCACGTCTTTCATGGAGTGGACGGCGATGTGGATGTCGCCGCTGCGCAGGGCGGCCTCGATCTCAAGCGCGAACAGCCCCTTGCCACCGATCTCCGACAGGGGCCGCGACTGCTCGCGGTCGCCCTTGGTGCTGATCGGCACGATTTCCACAGCCCCGGCCTCAAGCCCGTGCACGGCGATCAGCCGGTCGGCCACCTCATTGGCCTGCACCAGCGCCAGCGGGCTGCCGCGCGTGCCGAGGCGCAAGGGGGATGTGGCGGTGAAGCTGGTGGACATGAAACCTCGACGGATCAACGCTCTATGTGCTTTATGCGCGGTTTCCGCGCGGGGCCCATAAAGGCAGGCCCCGGCGGAAGTGACGCGATGGATAGCACAAACCGCCAGATGACCAACCAATCGAGCCACGAAATTACCGTTCTGGGCCTTGAAACCAGCTGCGACGAGACCGCCGCCGCTGTTGTGTCGGGCGTGCCGGGCCGGCCGGGCACCATCCGCGCGAACCTTGTGCTGTCCCAGTTCGACGAGCACGCACCCTATGGCGGCGTGGTACCGGAGATCGCCGCCCGCGCCCATATCGACCATCTGGATTCGCTCATCGCCTCCGCCCTGCGTGAAGCGGGCCTCGGCCTTAACGACGTGGACGCGATTGCCGCCACCGCCGGTCCCGGCCTGGTCGGCGGGCTGATGGTGGGGCTTGTGACCGGCAAGGCCCTGGCCTTTGCAGCGCAAAAACCCTTCGTGGCCGTGAACCATCTGGAAGCCCACGCGCTGACCGCCCGCCTCGTCAGCGGCACGCAATTTCCCTATCTGGTGCTGCTGGTCTCAGGCGGCCATTGCCAGCTGCTGGAGGCACGCGGCGTGGGGGACTACACCCTGCTCGGCACCACGCTGGATGACGCTGTGGGCGAAGCCTTTGACAAGACGGCGAAACTCTTGGGCCTGGGTTATCCCGGCGGGCCGCATGTGGAGAAATGGGCGCGCAAGGGCGATGCGAAGCGCTTTGACCTGCCGCGCCCGATGAAGGGCCGTCCGGGTGCGGATTTTTCCTTTGCCGGGCTCAAGACGGCCCTGCGCCAGACCGTGACCAAGCTGGTGCCGCTGACGGAAACAGACCTCGCCGACGCCGCAGCCTCTTTCCAGCTTGCGGTGGCCGACGCCATCGAGGACCGCACCCGCAACGCCATGCGGATGATGCGGGAGCGAGCCGGAACCGGAGACCCCATCCCCTTCGTTGTGGCAGGCGGCGTTGCGGCCAATGCAGCCCTGCGCGAGCGGCTTGAAACTTTGGCGCAGGCGGAAGGCTTTGACCTCACCGCCCCGCCCATGGCGCTGTGCACCGACAATGCGGCGATGATTGCCTGGGCCGGTGTCGAGCGGGTGGCGATAGGCTCCACCGACACGCTGGACGCCAGCCCCCGCCCGCGCTGGCCGCTGGCGGATCTCACCGCTGACTGAGTTCTTCTGATCAAAAAAAATGGGGCCGTACCCGAAAGCACGGCCCCAGTCGGAAACCCTTCGCCTGGGGTCCGGGGATGAGGACCCATATCGGCCAAGGGAGGAAGAGGGTGCGGACCCGGCGGCGGGCCCTGAGAGGAGGGGGACCAGGGCCGCCGGACCCGAATGCGATCAGAAAATGTCGGCTGCCTGGAACACCAGGGCCGCCGTGTACCCGGCCATGATCACCGTCCCGGCGAACACCACGATCTTGGTGGTCAGCGGAACCGGCAGAAGCTCAGGCAGGTCAGTCGAAGTCTTGCTTGCGTTGCTCATCGGTCGTCTCCATCCACACGCACGCGAAAAAGCAGCTGCCGGCGGGATGTCCCGCGGGCCTCGGGGTGCCGGTCAGACGGCACCGCCACGGGTCATCACTTCCGCAATCAGCGCCACCGCATAGACCGCGACGGCGAGGGCCGGCAGATACCGGCTGACGGGGCTTGCAAGCCTCAGGGATGCGTAAGTCATGGGATAGCCCTCCAGCAGCTTTACCCGTGCCCCGACCCCGGATCCCGCTGATCCCGGCCGACCTGGACACCACCGGACCCCGTCCGGCTTCTGGGATATGGGGCACGGGTCCGGCTGTCACAATGAATATTTTGCAAATTGTTCATTGTTTAGACGGAGTCCAAGAGAGGAGCTAATGGCTTGTTCTGATTGAGAAAATCGGGATTTGTCAGGAGGCCCGCTTTTGAACCGGCATGGCTCACATGCGAAAAAGCGGGGCTTTCAGGCGCTTTTCCGCAGCCTTCCATGCCCAACCCTGCGCCATGAAACGCAGGTGACTCTTTTTAAGGCAGATGCCCTGTCCGGGACGGGTAAAGAGGCCGGTCAGGCGGTCTGGCGATCTGGCGCCATGCCGCCGCCGGCAAACAGCTTGCGGTCCGGGCACAGGCCGCCCAGCACCAGGTCAAAGACGCCGGCCAGTTCGCGCTCGAGATTTTCAAGCGTCAGCCGCGACCACAGCTGCGGATAGCTGAACTTCATGGTGGCCGACTGGATCATCTCCGCCGTGAAGGCCACGTCGCTGGTGGCGAACTCGCCCAGCTCGCGCCCATTGGCGATGATCTCCATCAGGATCGCCCGCTCCTGCTCCAGCATGTCGTTGGAGAAATCCGGCCGCTCCGCCGACACGGTCTGCGCCAGCTCGATGATCTTGGGGTCTTTTTCGAGATTGGTGTAGGTCATGCGCAGCTTGCCGAACAGGTAGTCCCGCATGGCCTGGGTGGCCGTCTTGCCCGGCGCGCGGACGGCGCGGGCCAGCTCTTCCATGGTCTCGGTCGCCGCCTTGCGGGCAATGGCCTCCGCCAGGTCCAGCTTGCCTTCGAAGAAGCGATAGAGATTGCCGGGCGACATGTCGCAATCCTTCGCGATCTCCGCCATGGTGGTCTTGCCATAGCCGTAATGGAGAAATCGCGTCCGTGCCGCTTCCAGTATGCAGTCCCTGGTATCGTCTTTTTCTGTCATGGGGCGGGAGTGTAAGGTCCGCGGGTGAATAATCAACGAACCATTCAATCACAACACCGCAGGACTGATCACAAAGTGGCCCAAAAGCCTCTCTCCCATATCGGCATCATCGGGGCCGGCGCCTGGGGCACGGCCCTGGCTGCCGTGGCCGCCCGCGCCGGACGCAAAGTCACCCTCTGGGCCTATGAGCCGGAAGTGGCCGACAGCATCAACCGGCAGCACCTGAACGAGCTTTATCTGCCCGGCATTCCGCTCGATACGTCGATCCGCGCGACCACGGATCTCAGCGCGGTGTCCGCCAATGACGCCCTGCTGCTGGTCTGCCCCGCCCAGGCCCTGCGCAGCGTCACCGGCTCCATGGCGCGCCACGTGAAACCCGGCACCCCGGTTGCGATCTGCGCCAAGGGCATCGAGCAGGCCACCGGCAAGCTGATGACCGAGGTGGTGGCCGAGACCCTGCCGGAGGCCGTGCCCGCCGTCCTGTCCGGGCCGTCCTTCGCCGCCGACGTGGCCAACGGCCTGCCCACTGCCGTAACCCTCGCCTGCGCCGATGACGCGCTTGGCGAAGCGCTGGTGGAGGCGATCGGCATCCCCGCCTTCCGGCCCTATCTCGCCAGCGACCTTATCGGCGCGGAGCTTGGCGGCTCGGTGAAGAACGTACTGGCGATTGCCTGCGGCATTGTCGAGGGACGCAAGCTGGGCGCGTCCGCCGCCGCCGCGCTGACCGCCCGCGGCTTTGCCGAACTCACCCGCCTCGGCGTCGCCCTCGGTGCCCGGGCGGAGACCCTCGGCGGGCTCTCCGGCCTCGGCGACCTCATCCTCACCTGCGGCTCCCGGCAAAGCCGCAACATGTCGCTGGGCGCAGCCCTGGGCGAAGGCCGCGACCTGGCCGAGATCATCGCCGAGCGCGTGACCGTTGCCGAGGGCGTGGCCACCGCCCCCGCCGTGGTGGCCCTGGCCCGCCGCCACAACGTGGAAATGCCCATCTGCGAAGCGGTCGCCGCCATCGTCACCGGCGAGGCCAGCGTGGACGACGCCATTGGCGGCCTGCTCGCCCGGCCCTTCAAACGCGAGGCCTGATCACGTCTTTTCGCACGCCGATACCCCGCGCCGCGCTTGCGCCTTTGCAACGGCTCGCCCATCTTGCCGCCCGACTATCAACCGCGTCACCGCCTCAGTCCCACACTAAGAACACCAAGGACCAGACCCATGCTCTACGCCCTTTACTGCGTCGACAAACCCGACAGCGAGGATCTGCGCCTCGCCAACCGCGACGCGCATCTCAAATATTGGGCGGAAACCGGCAAGGTGAAGCTGGGCGGCCCGTTCACCGATGACGCGGGCGAGCACATGGAAGGCTCCTTCCTGGTGATCGACGTCGCCACCCGCCACGAGGCCGAGACGCTGCAGGCGGACGACCCCTACCAGCTGGCCGGCCTGTTCGCGCGCGTGGACATCCGCGCCTGGAAGTTCCTGCTGGGCAATTAGCGCTGGGGAGAAGAAACAATGGCGTACTGGCTTTACAAGTCCGAACCCGGAACATGGTCCTGGGACGACCAGGTGAAATGCGGCGCCAAGGGCACCGAATGGGACGGCGTGCGCAACTACATGGCCAACAACTTCATGAAAGAGATGAAGATTGGCGACAAGGGCTTTTTCTACCACTCGGTGAATGAGAAGCAGATCGTCGGCATCGTCGAGGTGATCGGCGAACACGTGCCCGACCCGACCGACGCCAAAGGCAAGTTCGGCATGGTGCAGCTCAAGGCCGTTGAGCCCATGCCGCGCTTTGTGACGCTTGCCGAGATCAAGGCCGAGCCGGGCCTTGAAGAGATGGTGCTGGTCAACAATTCCCGCCTCTCCGTCCAGCCGGTGACGGCCGCGGAGTGGAAGAAGATCTGCAAGATGGGCGGGCTGAAATAGGCCATCCGCCTGCGGATAATGTCTCACCGGAGGGCATGGATGATGACACCGCTTGAGACCCCGCCTTTGCCGCTCACCGGCGGCTGCCAGTGCGGCGCGGTGCGCTACACGATTTCCGGCCCGCCGGTGGTCTTCTATCTGTGCCACTGCACCGAGTGCCAGACGCAATCCTCCAGCGCCTTCGGCGAGAGCCTGCGGGTCAGGCTGGCAGATTTTGACATCACCGGCCCCACGAAAGTGTTCCTGCGGCCGATCGCCAAGGGAGGTCACCAGACCTGCACCTTCTGTGAGATTTGCGGCACACGGCTGACCCATCAGCGCGACGGCTATGGCGACAAGCTGAACGTCAAGGCCGGGACGCTGGACGATGCACAATGGCTGGTCCCCGCCGGGCATATCTGGGCGTCGTCGAAGCAGGCGCATATGGACCTTGCGGCCTATGATTTGGTCTATCCGCACCAGCCGGAAACGGACACAGACCTCGAAGCCCGCTGGCGCGCCATGACGCCCGCCTGGCACCCTGAGGGCTGAGACGGGAGCCGGGCCGATGACCATGCCTTCCTACAGAGACCGCCCCGGCGCCCCCGCCCCCGGCACGCGCCTGTGTGCCCTGGACGAGATCCGCGAGCCGGGCGCCCGCGGCTTCCTGTTCGGCGAAGGCACCACACGCTTCGACATGTTCATCGTGCGGCAGGGGGACAAGGTGGTCGGTTATGTGAACGAGTGCCCCCACGCCTTCACCCCGCTGGAGACATGGGCGGACAAGTTCCTGACCCTCGCCGAAGACGAAATCATCTGCTCCACCCATGGCGCCCTGTTCCGCATTGAGGACGGGCTGTGCACCTCCGGCCCCTGCACCGGCAAGCGCCTGATCCCCGTCCCCGTTGCCGTTAAGGACGGGATGGTTATCATTTCCGGCTGACGCTGATTTCTCGGCGCGCACACTGTTGGCAGGCACAGGGGGAGGATGCCAATGGACCTCATGTCCCAGATCAACTGGCTGGCCGTGCTGGCCGCAGCCATTGCGGGCTTTGCCACCGGTGCTGTCTGGTATGGCGTCTTCGCCAAGCCGTGGATGGAGGCAGCGGGCCTTAGCCAGGAAGACCTGACCCAGAGCCCCGCACTCTATGCGGGCGCCTTCGGCCTGCAGCTGGCCATGGCCTTCACCATCGCACTCGTGCTGGTCACCACCGGCATCTCGACCTGGCTCGGTGGCGCGCTGCTGGGCGTGGCCCTCGGCATCGGCGTCGTCACCGCCAACAAGGCGCTCAACGCAAGCTTTCAGGGTACGGACAAACGCCTGGTGCTGATCGACGGCCTCCACGCCGCCACAGCCTTCGCCTTCATGGGCGCCATTCTGGGCGGCTGGCAGTAGGGGCTCACGGCAAGGCGATAGAGACCCTCCGGTCAAGCCGGAGGGATACGGTGGTGGGGATATGAGGCCAGGTGATTTAACTACCCCGCGGCCCCGGACTTGATCCGGGGCCTACTCGCCTGTGTGATTGGGCATGGCGTTGGCTGGTCGGCTCTGACAGTCCGACGCTCGCTGCGGCAAGCGGGTCTGCGAGTGGACCCCGGATCAAGTCCGGGGTGACGGAACGTAGGTGAAAAAATCCCCGCCCGTCCTCCGGCTTGACCGGAGGACCTCTTACCGCTTGC